>NZ_JBHWWF010000015.1:76925-186926 GCF_042736455.1 Streptomyces sp. NPDC060064 | reverse complement strand
GGCCCACCGCGTGATCGCGGTGGGCCGGGCCCTTTGTGTGTACGTTCAGCTCGCCGCGACCGGTTCACGTGCCAACCGTCTAGTACATCTGTGTAAAACGTAGGTATAGGACAGTTGTATGGACGCGCGGTACGCTGCTGACATGGGACATCGTGAGGATCTGCTCGAAGGCGCCAAGCGCTGCCTGCTGGAGAAGGGCTACGCCCGGACGACCGCGCGCGACATCGTCGCGGCCTCCGGCACCAACCTGGCCTCCATCGGCTACCACTACGGCTCCAAGGAGGCGCTGCTCAACCAGGCCTTCCTGGCGGTGACCGAGGAGTGGGGCGACGCGGTCGGCCCGGCCAACAGGGAAGCGCCCGATATGGCGGCGGATCCCCTCGAGCGCTTCGAGAAGACCTGGGAGCAGGTCATCGCCGCGTTCGATGCCAGCCGCCAGGTCTGGAAGCTCCAACTGGAGGTCGTATCGCGGCTCGACGACGACGAGAAGCTGCGCGAGGCCATCAGGGAACCGCAGTTGGAGGGCCGGATGGGGATGGCCGAGGCCTTCGCCGGCATGGACCAGGGGGCGGACCCGGAGAAGGCCCGGGTGGCGGGGCTCTTCTACCAGGCGATGGTGGCGGGCGTGATGATCCAGTGGATGGTCGACCCGGAGACGGCGCCGTCGGCGAAGGACCTGACTGACGGGCTGCGGGCTATCCTGGAGAAGAAGGGCTGAGACCCGCTGCGGGGGTCCGCCAGTCGGAGTGTCGCTGTGGTTGCCGCTTTCGCGCCCCCCGCGTTACCTGGAACGGGGCGGAGCGAGGCTCACGGAGCGGTGAGGAGCGGCGATGATCACGCAAGAGCAGGTCGATCAAATCCTCCGGGTGGAGGGAAACGGACTTCCGTGCGTCTCTCTCTACGTCCCCGTGGAAGCGGACAGGAGGGGCCGCCGCGCGTTCATGGCCCGGTTGGCGAGCCTGCTGGACCGCATCCGGCCCCTCGCGGAGGACAGCTCACTTGAGCACGCCGCGCGGCTCTCGCTCCGCGAGGACATCGCGAAGATCGAGAAAACGCTCGTGGAGGAGCCCCATGAACCGGGCGCTGTCGCCGTCTTCTCCTGCAGCGGCAACGGCGTCTACGAGGAGGTGCGGCTGCCGCGAAGCACCCGCGAACGCATCGTGGTGGACGCCGATCCGTACGTCCGTCCGATGCTGGGCGTGCTCGACGAGTACTACCGCACCTGCGCGGTCATCGTGGACAAGGGCACCGGCCAGGTCTGGGAGCACTACCTCGACCAGGTCCGGGAGCTGGAGATGATCCGCGACCGTACGCTGCGCAAGCCCAACTACGCCGCGGGGCTCGCCGAGGACCGGGTCCGCAACAAGGCCGACGAGCTGAGCAAACGGCACTACCGGCGGCTCGTCGCCGAGCTGAAGCAGCTGTTCGGGAACGGGAGCTTCGACCTGCTCGTCGTCGGCGGCCACCGTCATGAGGTACCGGCCTTCATCAACTTCCTCCCCCGCGAACTGCGGGACCGGCTCGTCGGAAACTTCACCATCGACCGCGAGACCACAACGCCCGCGGACATCAGGCAGAAGGTGGAGGAGTTCGTCTCCGATCACGCACAGGAGGAGCAGCTACGGCTCGTCGGCGAGATCTTCGAGGCCAAGGCGGCCCAGCGGGCCAGCGCAGTCGGGCTCGACGAGACGCTGTGGGCGGCGTCGCTGGCCGCGATCAGGACGCTGGCGGCGGACGAGGAGGCGGTCGTCCCTGGCGTCGTCTGCGACCGGGACGGGCTGCTCGCGCGCTCGGGAGAGACCTGCCCGCTCTGCGGGGAGCCGCTGCGCGAGGTCCCCGACATCATCGACGAACTGACCGAGACCGTCATCGACGACGGCGGCGAGGTCCGGCACATCGTGGCGGAGACGGAACTGCGCACGCACCAGGTCGGGGCCCTGCTGCGCTTCGAACTGCCCCCGCAGCCGCCCGCCGCGAAGTAGCCCGCCGGATCCGTTTGTGCGCAGGGATCCCCTCGGGCCCGGGTCGACGACCCGAGCCTTGTGGGGCCAGGGCGTGTTTGAGAAGTCCCGCCTGCCCCGCGACCCCTGGCACGCACACTCGCGTTGGTCGGAGTCGCCCAAGTACGTCCAGTACGAGGGCGATCCTCCGCCTTAGAGCCGTGCCGCCTTCAGGGCCATGTGCAGCAGCAGCCGGTCCTCGCCGTTGTCCAGGTCCAGGCCCGTGAGCTGCTCGACGCGCGAAAGCCGGTAGTAGAGCGTCTGGCGGTGGATGCCGAGCGCCGCCGCGGTGCGTCCCGCCTGGCCCGCGCAGTCGAGGAACACCTCGGCGGTGCGGGCCAGTTCGGTGTGGGAGCGGTCGAGCAATTCGCGTACGGCGGGGTCGTGCGCGGCGTCCGCGGGGAGCGCGGTCAGCATGCGGTACGGGCCGATGGCGGGCCACTCGGCGACCGGGCCGAGCCGGGGCTCGGCCCGTGCCGCGCGGGACGCGGAAGCCGCCTCCAGCCAGGCGGTGTTGAGTCCGGCGAGGCCGCGCCGCGGCGTGGCGATCCCGGCGGTCGCCGCGTCCCCGCCCGCGGCGGCGCGGAGCCGGTCGGCCGCGGTGAGGGCGGGCGAGAGGGTGTCGGCGGAGCGGAGCCGTACGAGGACGGCGAGCGCATGGCCGTCGGGGGCGGAGTCGTCGTGCGGGTGCGGGGCGCCGGACGGAGAGGCATCGGCTCCGCCGCGAGACGTGCGGGTCGCGGCGCGCCGGGCCGAGGTGCCCGTGCTCGCGCCGCTGCCGGGATCTCCGGCCCCGTCCGGGGCCGTATCGAGTGACCCGGTCTCGAGCTGCCCGGACCTGCCGCCGTCGCCGAGTCCCGTGTCCCACGGCACCGTGCACAGCGCTGCCACACCCGGCAGCGAGCGGGACGACGGGGCATCGGCCGCGCTCCATGGCGTCACGCACACCACCGCGTCCAGGCGGTCCGCGCTCGTGCCGCCCAACGCCGTGCGGAGCGCCGCCACCGCCATGTCGTACTGCCAGCCGCTCTCCGCCGTCAGGACGGCGCGGAACTCACGGGACAGATCCGTGCCCGCACGCTCCTCGTCGGCGAGCAGCGTGCCGATCCTGGCCGTGACCTCCATCGCCGCGGCGAGTTGGGCCTGCGTGGGCCCAGGGGCCGCGTCGAGCAGCCATACGTATCCGAGGACGATGCCCCCGTGGCGTACCGGAAGGCAGATCCGGTCGCGGAAGACCCCCGCCTCCGGGGCTGCCGGGATCCGGACCGGGCCCGTCGCACGTGCGATGCCGAAGCCCTCGAACCAGGCGCGGACCGCCGGTGTGGACTTCCGGGTCAGGATCGAGCGTGTCCTGACGGGGTCCATCGCGGTGTCGTCGTCGCTGTCGTGGGCTCCGAAGGCGATCAGGCCGAAGTCCCGGTTCTCCAACGTCGCCGGCTCGGCCAGCAGCGCCGAGATCTCGTCGACCAGCTCTTGGTAATCGCCTTTCACTCCGCCATTCTCGCACCCCTTCAGACATATGTCTGAGATCCGGACCACGGATGCGTGACAGCTGTCGATGGCAGAGGATCGGAGCGATCCTTAGGTTTCACGGTGGTTCTTCGTGCCGTTCCGGATGCGTTGTCGTCTGTTCCGCTTCGCCTCCGTTTCTGCTCTGTCCTTCTCTCCGTGGAGGTCCCCGTGCTGGGTCCCGTGATCCTCGCCGCGTCGCGCAGCGACAAGATGCGCCGTATCGTCTCGGCCGCCCCGGTCACCAAGCCCGTGGTGAACCGTTTCATCGCCGGCGAGACGGTCCAGGAGACGATCCCCGTCGTCCGGGACACGGCCGACCGTGGTCTCGAGGTCACGCTCGACGTCCTCGGTGAGGACATCACCGACCCGGCGGAGGCGCTGCGCGCCCGCGACGCCTACCTGGAGCTCATCGAGGCCCTTGAGCCGCTGGATCTCGGGGTCCGCGCCGAGATGTCGGTGAAGCTCTCCTCCTTCGGTCAGGCCCTGCCCGGCGGGCACGACCTCGCGCTGAAGAACATCACCACGGTCGTCGAGGCCGCCGCCGGGATCGGCACCACGGTCACCCTCGACATGGAGGACCACACCACCATCGACTCGACGCTCGCGATCCACTCCGAACTGCGTGAGCGCTTCCCGCAGACCGGCGCGGTCGTCCAGTCGTACCTCTTCCGCACCGAGGACGACTGCCGCGCGCTGGCCGCGGCAGGCTCACGCGTACGTCTGGTCAAGGGCGCCTACAAGGAGCCCGAGACCGTCGCGTACCAGGACAAGGCCGAGGTCGACAAGGCCTACATCCGCTGCCTGAAGATCCTGATGGAGGGTGAGGGCTACCCGATGGTCGGGTCGCACGACCCGCGCATCATCTCCATCAGCCAGGAGCTCGCCCGCCGGGCGGGCCGCAAACTCGACGAGTACGAGTTCCAGATGCTGTACGGCATCCGCGAGGCCGAGCAGCAGCGGCTCGCCGCAGAGGGCCACCGGATGCGTGTCTACATCGCGTACGGCACCGACTGGTACGGATACTTCATGCGCCGCCTCGCGGAGCGCCCCGCCAACCTGGCGTTCTTCCTGCGTTCGCTGGTCAGCCGCGGCTGAACCCCCCAACTGACCTACTGATTAAGGAGATTCGGCACCCATGGACGCTGTCACCCAGGTCCCCGCGCCGGTCAACGAGCCGGTTCACTCCTACGCGCCCGGCAGCCCCGAGCGCGCCCGCCTCGAGGCGAAGCTCAAGGAGCTGTCCGAGAACCCGATCGAGCTGCCGATGACGATCGGCGGCGTCCGGCGGATGGGCGGCGGCGAGCGCGTCGACGTCGTACAGCCGCACAACCACAAGGCCGTCATCGGTACGTTCGCCGCTGCCACGCAGCAGGATGCGCAGGACGCGGTCGACGCCGCGCTCGCCGCCGCGCCCGCGTGGCGTGCGATGTCCTTCGACGACCGCGCCGCGATCATCCTGCGCGCGGCCGAGCTGCTGGCCGGTCCGTGGCGCGAGACGCTCGCCGCCTCCACCATGCTGGGCCAGTCGAAGACCGCCCAGCAGGCCGAGATCGACACCCCCTGCGAGCTCGTCGACTTCTGGCGCTTCAACGTCAAGTACGCCCGTGACCTGCTCGCCGAGCAGCCGCCGGCCAACTCGCCGGGTGTGTGGAACCGTCTGGACCACCGTCCGCTCGAGGGCTTCGTCTACGCGATCACGCCCTTCAACTTCACCGCGATCGCGGGCAACCTGCCGACCGCACCCGCCCTCATGGGCAACGTCGTCGTCTGGAAGCCGTCCCCGACGCAGACCCACGCCGCCGTGCTGCTGATGCAGCTCCTGGAGGAGGCCGGTCTGCCGAAGGGTGTCATCAACCTGGTGACGGGCGACGGTATCGCCGTCTCCGAGGTGGCGCTGAACCACCCCGAGCTGGCCGGTATCCACTTCACCGGCTCGACCAAGACCTTCCAGCACCTGTGGAAGACGGTCGGCAACAACATCGAGAAGTACCGCTCCTACCCGCGCATCGTCGGCGAGACGGGCGGCAAGGACTTCGTCGTCGCGCACCCGAGCGCCGACCGCGCGGTGCTGAAGACCGCTCTGACCCGCGGCTCCTTCGAGTTCCAGGGCCAGAAGTGCTCGGCGTCCTCGCGTGCGTACATCCCCGCGTCGATCTGGAACTCCGGCTTCAAGGAGGAGTTCGCGGCCGAGGTCGACGGCATCAAGATGGGTGACGTCACGGATCTGACGAACTTCATCGGTGCCGTGATCGACGAGCGTGCCTTCGCGAAGAACAAGGCCGCGATCGACCGCGCTGCCGCCGACCCGACCTGCACGATCGTCGCCGGTGGCACGTACGACGACTCGGTCGGCTACTTCGTCCGCCCGACCGTCGTCGAATGCGCGGACCCGAGCAACGAGGTCTTCACGACCGAGTACTTCGGCCCGTTCCTGGCGGTCCACGTCTACGAGGACGACCAGTACGACGCCATGCTCGAGCAGATGGAGTCGGTGTCGGCCTACGCCCTGACCGGCGCGGTCGTCGCCAACGACCGTGCGGCGGCAGCGCACACGATGGAGAAGCTGCGGTACGCCGCGGGCAACTTCTACATCAACGACAAGTCGACCGGCGCCGTCGTCGGCCAGCAGCCCTTCGGCGGCGGCCGCGCGTCCGGCACCAACGACAAGGCGGGCGCCCCGCAGAACCTGATGCGCTGGACGCTGACCCGCGCGATCAAGGAGACGCTGGTCCCGCCGACGGACTACCCGTACCCGCACATGGGCTGACCTCCGCCCACCCCGGCCGACGCCCCACCGGGCCGAAGCCCCCTCGTGACCCCGCCCCCGCCCGGCCCCCACGCCGGCCGGGGGCGGTCCACGTTCGACGGGTTTAGGCTGCAGTGAGGGGGTGCTGGAAGGAGAGTGTGATGCCTGGTTCCACGACTCTCGGCCCCGGGCACGGGATCGACTGGATTGAGCACACCGACGCCGTGCGGGTGGCTTCCGTGATGCGGGAGTTGAGCGCGCTACTGACGATGGACGGGCCGAACCGGCTCACCGATGCGCAGGTCAGCGTCTTGTGCGGGGGACTTGTGCATCACCGGCAGGAATTCGGTGAGTGGGTCGAGCGGCTTGCGCAGGACCTGACCCGGAAGGTGTCGGCGTAAGGCGGCGGCCCCGCGCCGGGGGCGACCCGAAGGGCCCCCGGATGCCGGGCATCGGCCTCCCCGACCAGGCGTCGCCTCCCCGCTAGGCGTCGGCCGCGGAGCCTGCTTCCCTCTCCGGTTCTGTGTCCGGGGCGGCCTTGTCCGCGGCCGGGGCGGCCTCGGCCAGGCGCTTGATGGCCGAGAGGCGGGTGTCCCACTCGTGGGCGACCCGGTCCATCCATCGGGCTGTGATGCCCAGCCGCGCAGGCAGCACCGTGTACCGCGTCTCCCGTCCCTCCCTGCGGCCGGCGACGAGGCCGGCCCGGTCGAGGACCGCGAGGTGCTTCACGATCGCCTGCCGGCTGACCGGCAGCTCTGTCGCCAGGACCGTGGCGGTCGCCTCCCCGTGCGCGGCGAGGGCGTCGAGTATCCGGCGCCGGGTCGGGTCCGCCAGTGCGGACAGGACCTCCGCCACGGCCTCCTGGTCTGCGTCCGCCGTCATTCCGCGAGCTGCTCCGCGTACTTCTGCAGGTTGACGACCACCTCGGTCCAGCCCGCCGAGTGGCTGTCGTACCCAGCGGTGTCGATCCTGTCCTCGGGGACGGCGAGTGCGTCGAAGCCGGTCTCCACCACGCGCAGGTGCGTGCCGGCGCCGTCCGGGGTGAGGGTGAACTCCACCAGGGTGGAGTTGCCCTCGACCGCCTGCTCCCCGGGGAAGGCGCTCGCCCAGCGGTACGAGAAGTGGTGCGGCGGGTCGACCTTCACGATCGTGGTGGGGAACTGGCCGTACTGGCCGTGATCCAGGTACATGGTCCCGCCCGGGCGCAGGTCGACCGGCGTCGGCTTGCCCTGCCCGAACCAGGAGCCGACGTGCTCCGGCTCGGTGAGCACGGCCCACACGCGCTCCACCGGTGCGGCGATGGTGATCTCTCGTTCGATGCGGTCCTTACTCATGATCCCTGCCTCCTGTTCGGCTATGACGTGCTACCCAATGGTTGCACGTCATAGGCAAATCGTGCAACCCATCGGTTGCGCGAGTGGTTGCGGCGGCCTGGGAGGATGCGGAGCATGAGTGAGTCACTGCGCACCGCCCACACCTTCGAACTCGGCCCCGCCGAACTCCTCGAGATCCGCACCCTGTTGACGGATGCGTTCCATGGCGGCTTCAGCGACGACGACTGGGATCACAGCCTCGGCGGCATCCATGCGCTGGTGCACGAGGACGGGGAGCTCGTCGCGCACGGCAGCGTGATCCAGCGCCGGGTGATCCACGCCCACCGCTCACTGCGTATCGGACACATCGAGGCGGTGGCGGTCCGCGCCGACCGGCGGCGGCGCGGACTCGGCGGCCTGGTGATGGAGACGCTGGAACGGGTGATCGACGGGGCGTACGAGTTCGGGGCCCTCTCCGCCTCCGACGACGGCGCCGAGCTGTACCGGGCACGCGGCTGGCGGCTCTGGGAGGGGCCGATCGCGGCGCAGGGGCTGGGCGGGGTCATTCCGCTGCCGGACGAGGAGGACAGTACCTACGTCCGCCCGGCGGCGAGCCGCCCCCTCCCCGCCCCCAGCCGCACGCTCATCTTCGACTGGCGCGACGGCGACGTCCTCTAGCCCGGGGACCGAGGCCCACGGTGACGTCGTACCAGCCGTTCTGGTGCGCCACCGCGTTGAAGCCGTGACTGATACGGAAGCCGTGACTGAACGGATGAAATCGCGCGCGGCGGCGCTGCTCGGGCGCCCGGGGCTGGAAGTGATCACGCGCCAGTGCTCACGACCAGACCCAGGGAGCAGCCATGCAGCACAAGCACCTTCGACAGGGACCTGGCCACCGGGCCCTCCTGATCTGCTGCGTCGACGTCCTCGCGGCAGCCGCCCTCGTCGGCCTGGGAGCGGGCGAAGCCGGCGCGCGGGTGCCGCTCTGTTTCGGCGTCCCGGCCACGTCCACGACCGGGACGCCGGGGCCCGACGTGATCATCGGCACTCCGGGCGATGACGTCGTCGACGGTCTCGGCGGCAACGACCTGATCTGCGGTCTCGGTGGCGACGACCGTCTGATCGGCGGACCGGGCAACGACTCGGTCAACGGCGGCGACGGCGACGACGGGGTGATCGGCGACGGCTACAGCGGCACCGGAGACGCGACCGGAGCCACGGGAGCGGACCGTCTCATCGGCGGCGTCGGCAGCGACAGCCTGGTGGGCGATCACTACGCCATCCAGGGCAGGGCCGAGGGGGAGGCGAATGACGCGCTGTACGGCGGGCCCGGGGACGACACCTTGATCGGCGACAACAGAGGCGACTACGCCTCGGGCGGCGCGAGGGACCGTCTCGAAGGCGGCGACGGAAACGACGGTCTCTACGGCGACGCGGTCGGCTTCTACGAGGCCTCGGGAGCCGGTGACGACGTGCTGCTGGAAGGCCGTGGCGAACTCGGCGATGCGACGGGCGACAACACGGCCATCATCGGCAACGCGAGCGGGAGCGGCGGTGACGACGTCATCGACCTGGGCGCGGATGGTGGAACGGTCGCGGTCGGCGACCACAACGCCTCCGGGGGCACGGCGATCGGCTCCGGCAACGACCGGATCGTGGGTGGCGGCGCGGGCGAGTTCATCATCGTCGGCGACAGTGCCCTGGGGGATGCCACCGGAGCCACCGCCGGGCACGACCTGATCTTCGGGCGCGGTGGGAACGACGTCCTGTTCGGCGACAACGTCGGCCAGACCGGCCAGACCGCCGGCGCCGCGGGCGGGGCCGACGCGATCGACGGCGGAACCGGCGACGACGTCCTCAGGGGCGGCCCCAGCGCAGACTTCCTCAACGGCAATGCCCATACGGACGACTGTGACGGCGAAGCGGGTGCCGACCTCGAGATCAACTGCGAGGTCTGACCGCCGAACCGCGGGCAGTTCTTCCAGGCCGACCGGCCTTACGCCCTGACGAGCATCTTTCCGAGATTCTCGCCCCGCAGCATGCCGAGGAAGGCGTCCACGATGAGCCCGAAGCCGTCGACGACCGTGACGTCCGGCGAGATCCGCCCGCTCCGCAGATGCGGGACGAGGAACTCCTCGAACTCGCCCTGCACATCGGTGTAGTTGCGCACCAGCACGCTGGGAGCTCGGTCGCGGCACGGCGGGCGAGGTCGCCGACGGGCGCGCCGACCTGGGGATCGCGACGATCGGGACCACCTCGCCCGTACCGCAGGAGCTGGTCGGGGGAGTGCTGGTGGAGGAGGGGTACGCCCTGGTCCACCCGGCCGGGCATCCGGCGCCGCGCTCACTGCCGCTGGTCGACTGGGCCGAGAACTGCACCTCGTACACCCGCGCATGGTGGGCGGACCAGCAGTGGCTCCCGAAGGCGACCGTCCAGGCGGAGGACGACGGGGCAGTGCTCTCGATGGTGAGCAGTGGTTTCGGGATGGCGGTCATGCCTGAGCTCTCCCTGACCGGAGCACCGGCCAACATCGAGGTCACCGATCTCGGGCCGGAGCGCCCGACGCGCTCCGTCGGCTATGTCACCACCCCTGAGCTGGCCCGCACGGTCGCGGTCAGGGCTCTGATCCGGGAGCTCAGAGCCCTCTCCCGGCCAGCGCGTGGTGATCGTCCGGTGATCGCCGTCTCAGATAGTAGGAAGTCCGAGTAATTGTGGAGACAGAAGCGTGTACCTGTCCTAGCTTTGTAGAAGCCGAACGTCTCGCTCGATCCAGCGAATGGCGGCCCTGAGTCAGTGCCCCCAGCAGGCAACCCCTGTGGCACCGCTCACCGCCCCTTCCGGCGCCTCACAGATACATCACCGGCATTGCCGTGTGGCTTTCTGATCTGAAGGAGTCGATCATCATGCCCGCTGAGACCGCCCGCCGCGTCCGCCACTCGTCCCGCACGAGCGAGTCCGACCGCAAGAATGCCGCCGCCGCCCTGCAGCGAGCCCTCGACCGCAGGGACAACGGCGGTTCCACGGGTCACTGACCCGGCATCCTCGCCGCCCGCTTCACTGCCCGCGCTTGACCTCGAAGTAGTCGATGCGCTTGCCGCTCTCGGCGAGCGCGGAGACCTTCAGCTTCGGGGCCGTACCGGACTCCGCCTCCACCGCGAGGAAGGAGAAGCCGGTGTAGCGCACGCGCGACCACTGCACGGCGTCGGGGTCGGGCAGTCGCAGCTTGGTCCAGTGGAACGTCACGATGGTGTCGTGGTCATGGACATTGCCTTCGTAGCTGTCCTCGACACCGGGCCCGAAGCTGTAGAGATCCTTGCCCGCGCCGCCGGCCGTGACGTACACGATGCCGTCCCGCGTCGGGTCGGTGGACGCCCCGATGGGCACCGGCCTGCCGACTTCGCCGCCCTTGATCGCGTCCGTGCGCTCGTACACATGGTTGTGCCCGTTGATCACCAGGTCGACCTGGTGCTTGGTGAAGAGCGGCAGCCAGGCGTCCCGCACTCCGCCAACGCGCCCGGCGCGTTGCGCGCGTCGGGACCGTTCCCCGGCAGCGACCAGCGGGCCGACTGGCCGCCGTAGCCGTTCGGCGAGTACCAGGCCTCCATGTCGTGGTTGCCGGTGGTTACCATCCACGGCACCCGCGAGGCCACGCTCTCCGTCTGCGCCAGGAACTGGTCCCACACCCGTGCGTCGTAGGTGTCCGACTCCTTGCCCTCCCCGCTGCTGTCCGCGTAGCAGATATTGCCCGCGTGCAGATGGAAGGACGGGTTCTGACCGAGGATCAACTGGTCGTTGGCGAGGGCGTCATAGCTCACGCCCTGGTCCCCGAAGGCCGTGAAGACGAACTTCTCGGGCGTCGCCGGAGCCGTACGGAACGAGCCGATCGTCGCCATCCGCTCGGGCGAGGCCGGATCGAAGCCCTCGTGCCCGACCCCGTAGTAGTACGTCGTCCCCGGCTTCAGCCCGTCGAGCCCCGCGTGCAGGTAGTACTGGTCGACCGCAGGCAGCTTCTTCGACAGCGAGGGCGTGTGCAGATCGCGCACCTCGGCCTCGATCTTCCGGCTCAGGTCCCAGGGCTTCGGGCCGACGCGCAGGTACGGCTTCTTCACCGCGAACGGCACCTGCCAGGAGATCCGCATCTGCGTCTTCGGATCGGCGCCGAAGGCGAGATGGCGCCCGAACGGCGCGACCAGCGTGCCGTTCACCACCGCGGTCGCCGGGGCCGTGGCGAGCTCGGGGGAGGCCGCGCTCGCGGTGGACGCACGGCCGAGCAGCAGACCGCCGCCGCCCGCCACACCCGCCGCAAGGCCGCCGGCCAGCGCGCCGCGCCGGGAGAGCTTGGGGCGTGCGTGCTTGGCGCGCAGATACTCGTGCCCAGACTTTGGGTGAACGATTCACAAACTTCCCACCGGGTCCGACCGGTCGGCGGAGTTCGGGCCCGTCCGGCGATCGAGGACACGCCTGTCCGGATGATGGACATCAAGTGTCATTGGATGGGACGCGGAGTAGGGTGCCGATATGTCTCGCAGCATCAATCTCGCAGTGATCCCCGGTGACGGCATCGGCCAGGAAGTCGTGGCTCAGGGCCTGAAGGTCCTCTCCGCCGTCCTCCCGCAGGATGTGAAGCTGGAGACCAAGGAGTACGACCTCGGCGCCCAGCGCTGGCACCGCACCGGAGAGACCCTCCCGGACGCGGAGCTCAACTCCCTCAAGAGTCACGACGCGATCCTGCTCGGCGCGATCGGCGACCCGTCCGTGCCGTCCGGTGTGCTGGAGCGCGGGCTGCTGCTCAAGCTGCGGTTCGCCTTCGACCACTACGTCAACCTGCGTCCGTCGAAGCTGTTCCCGAACACCGCGACCCCGCTGGCCGGCCGCCCCGACATCGACTTCGTCGTCGTCCGCGAGGGCACCGAGGGCCCGTACACCGGCAACGGCGGCTCCCTGCGCACCGGTACGCCCGCCGAGGTCGCCACCGAGGTCAGCCTCAACACGGCGTACGGCGTCGAGCGCGTCGTCCGTGACGCGTACGAGCGGGCGAACTCCCGTCCGCGCAAGAAGCTGACGCTGGTCCACAAGAACAACGTCCTCGTCTACGCCGGTCACCTGTGGAAGAACATCTTCGACAGGGTCGGCCAGGAGTACCCCGAGGTCACCACCGACTATCTGCACGTCGACGCCGCGACGATCTTCTTCGTCACCCAGCCGGAGCGCTTCGACGTCATCGTCACCGACAACCTCTTCGGTGACATTCTCACCGACCTCGCCGCTGCCGTGACCGGCGGTATCGGCCTGGCCGCGTCCGGCAACATCAACCCGACGGGCACCTTCCCGTCGATGTTCGAGCCCGTCCACGGCTCCGCGCCCGATATCGCGGGCACGGGCAAGGCCGACCCGACGGCCACGATCCTCTCCGTCGCCCTCCTGCTGCGTCACCTCGGCTTCGAGACCGAGGCGGCACGCATCGAGGAGGCCGTCTCCGCCGACCTCGCGGAGCGTGACGGTACGACGGTCCGTACGACGGACGAGATCGGCGACGCGCTCGCGGTACGAGTAGCCGGCTGACCTGACGGTTCCACTGAAGCCGCCGGGTCGCATCAGCACCCGGCGGCTTCTCCTGTGCGGCCTCCGGGTGTCACCATCAACCCTGGACCGCATTCACCCCGTTTCTTGCACGGCCCCACGCGAGCGATAATCGACGTGGGCCGCGGCATGCGGGAAAGCTCGGACGTCCTAGCAGTCGCAGCGGCGTGAGCGCGGTCCGTCACAAACAACCGGTGAAGGACACTGCACTCATGACGACGCCCACGATCGAGCTCAAGCCTTCCTCGCACCCGCTGTCCGACGCGGAGCGCGAGGGGATCCTGGCCAACCCCGGATTCGGCCGCCACTTCACCGATCACATGGTGACGATCAAGTGGACGGAGGGGCGCGGGTGGCACGACGCTCAGCTCGTCCCGTACGCGCCGCTGTCGATCGACCCGGCCAATATGACGCTGCACTACGCGCAGGAGATCTTCGAGGGCCTGAAGGCCTACCGCCGTCCCGACGGCTCGGTCGTCACTTTCCGTCCCGAGGCGAACGCCCAGCGCTTCCAGAGGTCCGCGGCCCGGCTGGCGATGCCGGAGCTGCCGGTCGAGACCTTCATCGAGGCGTGCGACGCACTGGTCCAGCAGGACAAGGCGTGGGTCCCGGCGCACGGCGGAGAGTCCTCGCTGTATCTGCGCCCCTTCATGATCGCGACCGAGGTCGGCCTGGGTGTGCGGCCCGCCAACGAGTACCTCTTCATCGTCATCGCCTCGCCCGCGGGCGCCTACTTCCCCGGCGGCGTCAAGCCGGTCTCCATCTGGCTGTCCGAGGACCGTGTGCGCGCCGTCCCCGGCGGCATGGGCGACGCCAAGACCGGCGGCAACTACGCCGCGTCCCTGCTCGCCCAGGCCGAGGCCGCCGAGAAGGGCTGCGACCAGGTCGCCTACCTCGACGCCGTGGAGCACAAGTGGGTCGAGGAACTGGGCGGCATGAACCTGTACTTCGTGTACGGGAACCGCATCGTGACCCCCGAACTCACCGGCTCGCTGCTCGCCGGCATCACCCGTGACTCGCTGCTCCAGCTCGCCAAGGATCTCGGCTACGAGTCCGAGGAGGGCCGGATCTCCATCGACCAGTGGATGACCGGCACCGAGAACGGCACGCTCACCGAGGTCTTCGCCTGCGGTACGGCCGCGGTCATCACCCCGGTCGGCCTGGTCAAGTCCGCGAGCGGCGAATGGAAGCAGTCCGGCGGCCAGCCGGGCGAGGTCACGCTGCGGCTGCGCAAGGCGCTGCTGGACATCCAGACGGGCAAGGCGGAGGACGTCCACGGCTGGACCCACCAGGTGGGCTGACGCCGACCGCAGCTCTACGTACGAAGGCCCGCCACCGGTTCACACCGGTGGCGGGCCTTAGTCGTCTCCGCGCCGTCCGTCCCCGGCTCGGGTTCGCGCTGCTGCTGAAGTTCTTCGAGGTGGAGGCGCGGTTCCCGGAGACGGCCCAGGAGGTGTCGGCCGCCGCGGTGGACTACGTGGCTCAGCAGGTGAAGGTTCCGGCCGTGGCGTGGGCGGACCACATCGGGCGGGTCGCGGCGGGCCGGGATGGGGACCGAGGGACACGACACCGACGCCGGCACATCCCGTCTCTACCGCCCAGTTGCGTCCCCGCAGTCCGTCGCCGCCTCGGCGAGTGCGCGTACCAGTGGGGTCGCGCGGTCCGTGCGCCAGATCAGGGCCCACTGGACGGGCGGGGCATCGTGGAGGGGTAGGTGGACGACGTCGGTCTGCGCGTTGTAGCGCCGCCCCTCGTCGGGGACTGTGCAGACCGCGTCGCCTGCCGCGACGAGGGCAAGGATCTCGTAGAAGGTGGCGACGGCCGGGCCGCGGCGGACGAGGCGTCCGGCCGGTGTGCGGGCCGGCAGGACGGCGGTCTCCCAGTAGGCGGGAATGGGGCCGTTCAGGCGCGGCACGATGTGGTCGCCGAGCACCTCCAGGCTCACCGACTCCTGCCGGGCGAGCGGGTGATCCGCGGCCACCATCAGGTTGAGCGGTTCCTCGCGGAGCACCACTCCGACGGTCAGGTCCGGCTCGCGGACCGGCAGCCAGGTGGTCACTGCGTCGACCTCGCCGGCCCGCAAGGCTCCGAACGGATCGCTGAAGAACACTTCCCGGAACCGGAGTTCGGCGGACGGGTGCCGGGCTCGGAAGTGGGTCAGGACCGGGGTCATGTCGTGCATCTGTGCGCCCATGACCCCCAGCGTCAGCGTGCCGGCCGAGTGGCGGGCGATGGTGGTCACCTCCGCCATGGCTTCCTGGATGCCCTCGTATGCCGGCTTCAGCCGCTGGAGCAGCACCTCTCCGACGGGGGTCATCCGCACGTGGCGGCTGGTTCGCTCGAAGAGCTGGGCGCCGATGGCGCGTTCCTGTTTCTTGATCGCCTGGCTGACACGGGCTGGGGAGACATGCAGGCGTTCGGCGCTGCGGCCGAAGTGGAGCTCCTCCGCGAGCGTCAGGAAGATCTCTATGTCCCGCAGTTCCATCATGTCCCCCGGTTCCCTTCTGGTCCCCGGAGTCGTGAACCTCTGGGTTAACGACCATAACAAGAACGGCTGTTGTTCCCGGGCTGCCCGGTACGCATGCTGGGTACCGGGCCGGGAGGCCGCTTCCGGCAGGTGACATGAGTCGGCATGAGGCGGCAGGACCGGCCTGCTCAATTCGGCCGACGACCCGGAAGGCGTGGACCGCGCGGAAGGCGCGTACCTCATCGGCCATGGGACTCGCCGCCCTTGGCTCCGCCCTCCGAGCACGAACCCCCACGGAGAGATTCCCGCGTGACATCTGACCCGAGCGCTGCCCGGACACCTGACCCGGCCACCATCCATCCACTGCCTGCCCACGAGAGGGTCGTCTTCCTCAAGCCACTGGTCGCCGGGACGAACGTCGTGGTGGGTGACTTCACCTACTACGACGACCCCGACGGCGCGACCGACTTCGCGCAGCGCAATGTGCTGTACGCCTACGGTCCGGAACGGCTGATCATCGGCAAGTACTGCGCGATCGCCACGGGCACCCGGTTCCTGATGGCGGGCGCCGACCACCCGTCGATGGGGGTGTCCACCTTCCCCTTCACCATGTTCGGCGGGAAGTGGACCGAGCAGACCCTCGACCTCGTCACGGGCATGCCCAGCCGCGGGGACACGGTGGTCGGCAACGACGTGTGGTTCGGATACGGAGCCACCGTGATGCCGGGGGTACGGATCGGCGACGGCGCAGTGATCGCGGCCGGAGCGATGGTCACCGCCGACGTGCCGCCGTACACCATCGTGGGCGGGAACCCGGCCAGGACGATCAGACAGCGCTTCGACGACAGCGGCATCGAACGGCTCGTGCGCGTCGCCTGGTGGGACTGGCCCGTCGAGCTGGTGACCGCGCACGCCCGGACCATCATGGCTGGTTCCCCGCAGGACATCGAGCGCATCGCCGCCGCCGAAGGTCTGGAGCAGCAGGAGTGACGACCCGGACCGTCGAGGAGTACGCGGTGTCCGGTCGCGACAGCGGCCCGTACGCGATCACCACCGGCCCGGACGGCGCGCTGTGGTTCACCATGGTGCACAGCGGCAGGATCGGTCGGCTCGTCCCGGGACAGGAGCCGACCAGTTATCAGCTCGCCCCGGACAGCGGTCCGACGGTGATCAGCAACGGGCCGGACGGCGCACTGTGGTTCACCGAGTACCGGGCGCACCGGATCGGCCGGATCACGACGGCCGGCCGGGTGACGGAGTTCCCGCTGCCGACCGCGGAGTGCGGTCCCTTCGGTATCGCCGCGGGGCCGGACGGCGCGCTGTGGTTCACCGAGACCGCCGCCGACCGCATCGGCCGCCTCACCACCGACGGAACGGTCACGGGGTACCCGCTGCCGCGCACCGGCGCGTTCCCCTCCGCGATCGCCGCGGCCGGGGACGCGATGTGGTTCACGATGAACAAGGCCAACGCCATCGGCCGCATCGGCATGGACGGCCGCATCACGGTCCACGAGCTGCCCACCGAGGCGGCCGCACCGGTCGGAATCGCCGCGGGCCCGGACGGAAGCGTCTGGTTCACCGAGATCGCGGCCGGTCAGATCGGCCGGAGAGCGCCCGACGGCCGGATCACCGAGTACCCGCTGCCCGACCGCTCGGCCCGGCCGCACGCCGTCACCACCGACGCCGACGGCACGGCGTGGTTCACCGAGTGGGGCGGCAACCGCGTCGGCTCGATCACCTCCGACGGCACGGTCACCGTCCACGACCTGCCCACCCCGGCCTCCGAGCCGCACGGGATCACGGTGGGCCCGGACGGCGCCCTGTGGACGGCCCTGGAGACAGGCGCACTGGCCCGCATCAAACCGACCACCACCAGAACCACCATCACCACCAAGCACACCGAACAGAGGAACGCCTCATGAAATACGCCCTCGTGATCTTCGAGACGCATGCGTCACGCGCCCGGATCCGGGCCGACCGCGACGCCTACCGGAAGGCGTACGAGACCTGGATCGGCGAGCTCGCGGCAGCGGGCAAGCTGGCGGGCGGCGACGCCCTCGACACCGAGCACCAGGGCCCCGTCACCGTGCGCAAGACGGCGGACGGGTCCGTAGCGGTGACCGAGGGGCCCGTGCACAGCGGCGAGGAGACCCTCGGCGGCTGGTTCGTGCTGGAGGTGGCCGACCACGCCGAGGCCATCGAGCTGGCCCGCGGCTTCCCCACCCCGGAGGCGCTCGAAATCCGCCCGGTCCTCGAATCGGCCTGAGCAGCATGCGGCCCTCGACGTCCTCTGCCCCGGACACCCGGCGTGCCTGACCAGCACGACATCCCGGGTCCGGAGCGTCGTACCCCTTCGCAGGAGTTGACTTGACTCTGACATCGGTGAGCTACCGACCTCTGACCGGCCCTGAGGAGATCGATCTCTTCTGCCGGCTCTCCTACGTCCTCGACCACGAACTGACCGACGACTTCGCCGGCGGCTGCCGCCGCCCCGAGTGGGCCTGGGTGGCCCTGGACGGCGACCGTCTCCTCGCCCGGCTCGCCTGGTGGACGACCCCGGGCGGTGACGTCCCGCTGCAGTTCGACTTCTTCGACGTCGACGACACGCTGCCCCGGGCCGACCGCGACGAGATCGGCCTGCGGCTGTTCAAGACGGCGACGGCGACCGTCTTCCCGGCGGGCGCGAAGCTGCCGGAGTACGGCCGCTTCGTCCCGCCCGACTGGCACGAGGACCCCGCGGCCCGCGAGGTGGTCGAATCCCGCACGCGCGTGCTGGAGAGCACGGGCGCACGGCTGCTGGTCGAGCGGCTGCGGCTGCAGTGGACCCCGTCGTCCCTGCTCCCGGAGTCCAAGGGGCGCCTCGTCTTCCGCCCGGTGGCCGACCGTGAGGACCTCCTCGCCCTGATGGCCCCGGTCATGGAGGGCACCCTCGACGCCCACGGCCAGGCGGACCTGTCATCCGGACTGAGCCCGCGCGAGGCGGCGGAACGGCACTACGACGGAGAGTTCGCCGGGTTCAAGAGCCCGCACGAGTGGTGGCGCATCGCCGAACTCCCCGGCGGGGGCGGTCCGGTGGGCTTCGTGGTCCCGGCCCGCAACAGCTACCACCCGATCATCGCGTACATCGGTGTCCTGCCCGCACACCGCGGCAACGGCTACATCGACGAGATCCTCGCCGAGGGCACCCGCATCCTGGCCGCCGAGGGTGTCGACCGGATCAGGGCATCGACGGACCTCGGCAACGTCCCCATGGCGAAGTCCTTCGCCCGCGCCGGATACGTCAACTTCGAACGCTCCCTCAACCTGGTCTGGGACTGACCCCACCTGCCGCGTCTCCGGATATCCCCCAAACGATCTCCGGAGACGCGGCAGGTTCAGCAGCCTGATCCACCGCTGCGGACCGGGCCGTCATGCGGTGACGTCGACCGTGGACGGTTCCGCCGCGGTCGACGTCACGGCCGGGACCGGAGCCCGCAGGGTCAGCAGCGTGTACGTCAGGCCACCGACCATGCCGGAGAGGATGAAGCTGCAGTCCACTCCGCCCGTGAGGGCGAGCAGCGGGCCTTCGTAGACCGTGGTGGAGACCGCCGTCAGACCGACCGCCGCGCCCAGGGCCCAGGACGCCGTGGCCCGCACGTTCCAGCCCGCCCGGTACCAGTAGATGCCACCCCGGGCGCGGCGGTTGAAGACCTGCAGCGCGTCCGGGTCGTACTGGCCGCCGCAGCGCACATGTCCGATCAGCGTGATCACCGCCCACGGGGTGCCGATGGCGGTCAGCAGCAGCACGAAGGACGTCATGGCCGACTGCGCGTCCCATGCGAACGAGCCGAGGAACACGAACGTGGTCGCGACGACGGCGGCCATCACGGTGGCCTTGGCGCGGGTGGCCTTCGGCAGGATCGCGTCCAGGTCGAGGCCCATCGAGTACAGCATCAGGCCGGAGTTGCCGACCGAACCTGCCGAGGCCGCGAGGAGCAGCGGTGCCAGGTACCAGAAGGGCGCGGCGTCGACGAGCGGTCCCGCGTACTCCAGCCCCGCGCGGGCGGCGAGAGCCGTGTACGTACCGAACAGCTGCGGCACCAGCAGGCCCAGGAGGAGACCCAGACAGCCGGCCCAGTACACCTTGCGGGTGCTGTGGCGGCGCGGCGAGATGTAGCGCGTGTAGTCACCGAGCAGCGTGATGAAGGCGACCGGGCCGCTCAGCCCGGCGGCGACGGCCGCGAGCAGCCAGGTGGGCCAGAAGGAGCCGAGCAGGTACGGCGTGTCGGGGGGCGCGGCCGTCGTGAAGTCGCCCGCGTAGGCGAAGACGCCGACCAGCAGCAGGATCACCATGCCGATGGACAGCACCTTGCTGAGCCGGAGCAGCAGCCGGTAGCCGTAGATCGCGCCGACGACGGTACAGCCCGCGAGCAGCGTGTACATCAGGGCGCGGGTGGCCCCGCCGTCGGGCAGCCCGACCAGCCGGGACAGGGTGCCGACCATCACGTCGCCGCCGATCCACAGCGTGAGGGCGGTGTACCCGAGCGAGAGCAGCAGGCCGACGACCGAGCCGACGAGCCGGCCGCGTACGCCGAACTGGGCGCCGCTGGACGTGGAGAGGTTGGTCGCCGTGTGCAGGGAGATCAGCGCGAGCGGGGCCGTGACCAGGATGCCGGCCAGCGTGCCGATGACGATCGAGGTCACTGAGGGCCACAGGCCGAGCCCGAAGGACGGCGGCAGCCAGCCGAAGACGATGACGCCCAGGCAGAGGTTCGAGCCCAGCAGGATCGAGATGAGATCGCGTGGCGTACTGGTGCGCTCCACGTCCGGGATGGTGTCGACTCCGCGCTGTTCTATCGGCATAGGGGTGCCCCTGAGACTCGGCTGTTTGAGTGGCGCTCAATGTGACTCAGGCGTCGGTCCTACGTCAATGCTTCCGTGAAAAGAAACTCGCGGTTAGAGTGACGTTCAAACAGGGAGGTGTGGTGACGTGCGACTGACCCCGACCGAGCGCGACCGGCTGCTGCTCTTCGGCGCCGCCGAACTGGCGCGGGCGCGCCGGGCCCGTGGCCTGAGGCTCAATGTCCCCGAGGCGACCGCGCTCATCGCGGACACCGTCTGTGAGGCGGCCCGCGACGGCCGACGGCTCGCGGAGGCGATCGAGGCGGCCCGCAGTGTGCTGGGCCCCGACGATGTCCTGCCCGGTGTGGCGGATGTGGTCACCGAGGTGCATGTGGAGGCCGTCTTCGACGACGGTTCACGGCTCGCCGTGGTCTCCGAGCCCATCGGAGGCGGCGGACTCGGCGACGGTGCGCCCGGCGCCGTACTGCCCGCTCCGCCGCACGCCGAGCCCGAGCCCGCACTCGGGCTCACCGTGCGCAACACCGCGGCCGTGCCGGTCAGCGTCACCTCGCACTTCCACTTCTTCGAGGCCAATCCGCGACTCGACTTCGACCGCGCCGCGGCGTACGGGATGCGGCTCTGCGTGCCCGCCGGGTCCTCCGTCCGCTTCGACCCGGGCGGCGAGGCCGAGGTCGGCCTGCTGCCCATCGGCGGCGACCGGATCGCGATCGGTTTCGCGGGCCTGGTCGACGGCCCGCTGGACGCGCCCGGCGCGAAGGAAGAGGCGCTGCGGCGCGCGGCGGCCTGCGGCTATCTGGGAGCGGAGCGTTGAGCGCCGCCTCGCGCCGTACGCCGCGTTGTACGCCGCGCCCCGCGACGGGCGCCGCCCCGCGCCCCGCGTCGTACGCCCACCACGAGCTGGAGGTCCGCTCATGACCGGCACCGACAGGACCGGTATCGATCCGTACGAGTACGCGTCCGTGCACGGCCCCCGCGCCGGGGACCGGGTCGTGCTCGGCGACTCCGGGCTCGTGGTCCGCGTCGAGTCGGACACGCAGAAGCCGGGCGACGAGTTCCTGGCCGGCTTCGGCAAGACCGCGCGCGACGGGCTGCACCTGAAGGCCGCCGCCGTACGCGAGACCTGCGATGTCGTCATCAGCAACGTGCTTGTCATCGACGCCGTACAGGGCATCCGCAAGGTGTCGATCGGCATTCGCGAAGGCAGGATCCACGCCATCGGGCGGGCCGGGAACCCGGACACCCTCGACGGTGTCGACGTCGTCGTCGGCACGGGCACGAGCATCGTGCCCGGCGAGGGCATGATCGCCACCGCCGGAGCCGTCGACACCCATGTCCATCTGCTCTCGCCGCGCATCATGGAGGCCTCGCTCGCCTCCGGTGTCACCACCGTCATCGGCCAGGAGTTCGGCCCGGTGTGGGGCGTCGGCGTCAACTCGCCCTGGGCACTGCGCCACGCCTTCAACGCCTTCGACGCCTGGCCGGTCAACATCGGCTTCCTGGCGCGCGGTTCGTCGTCCCACGACGCGCCTCTGGTGGAGGCGCTCGCCGAGGGCGGCGCGTCCGGCTTCAAGGTCCACGAGGACATGGGCGCGCACACACGGGCTCTCGACACCGCGCTGCGCGTCGCCGAGGAGTACGACGTCCAGGTCGCGCTGCACAGCGACGGTCTGAACGAATGCCTGTCGGTCGAGGACACGCTGCGCGTCCTGGACGGCCGCACGATCCACGCCTTCCACATCGAGGGCTGTGGCGGGGGACACGTACCGAACGTGCTCAAGATGGCGGGCGTGCCGAACGTCATCGGCTCGTCCACCAATCCGACCCTGCCCTTCGGACGGGACGCGGTCGCCGAGCACTACGGGATGATCGTCTCCGTACACGACCTCAAGACCGATCTGCCGGGCGACGCCGCGATGGCGCGGGACCGGATCAGGGCCGGAACGATGGGTGCGGAGGACGTGCTGCACGACCTCGGCGCGATCGGGATCACCTCGTCGGACGCGCAGGGGATGGGACGCGCGGGCGAGACCGTACGCCGCACCTTCGCCATGGCCGGGAAGATGAAGGCCGAGCTCGGCCCGATGGAGGGCGACGGCGCGCACGACGACAACGCGCGTGTGCTGCGCTACATGGCGAAGCTGACCATCAACCCGGCGATCGCACACGGCCTCGCGCACGAGATCGGCTCGATCGAGGTGGGCAAGCTCGCGGACATCGTGTTGTGGAAGCCGCAGTACTTCGGGGCGAAGCCGCAGCTCGTACTGAAGTCGGGCTTCCCGGCGTACGGGGTGACGGGCGACCCCAACGCCGCGACCGACACCTGTGAACCGCTCGTCCTCGGACCGCAGTTCGGGGCGTACGGAGCGACCGCCGCGGACATCTCGGTGGCCTTCGTGGCGAAGGCCGCGACCGAACTGGGCTCCGACCTGATGCCGACGCGCCGCCGCCGGGTCGCGGTACGCGGCACACGCGGCATCGGCCCGGCCGATCTGCGGCTCAACTCCCGCCTCGGCGAGGTCGGGGTGGACGGCGCCAGTGGCCTGGTCACGCTCGACGGCGACCCAGTGCGGTCCGAACCCGCCGACTCGATCTCCCTCAACCGCCTCTACTTCCTCTAGGAGTCCGACGACATGACCTTCCGTATGCCGCCCGAGTGGGCCCCGCACGAGCGCACCTGGATGGCCTGGCCGGGCCCCAATGCCACCTTCACCGGGGACGATCTCACCGAGTCCCGCCGGGCGTGGGCGTCCGTCGCCCGGGCCGTACGCCGCTTCGAGCCGGTCACCATGGTCGTGAACCCGGGCCAGGCCGGGGGTGCCCGCGCACTCCTCGGCCCGGACATCGACATCGTCCAGCGCGAGCTGGACGACGCGTGGATGCGCGACATCGGTCCGACCTTCGTCACCGACGGCACCCAACTGGCCGCCGTGGACTGGGTGTTCAACGGCTGGGGCGCGCAGGAGTGGGCCGGCTGGGAGCACGACGCGAAGATCGCCCGGCTTGTCGCGGACCTCGTCGGCGTGCCCTCGCACAGCTCACCGCTGGTCAACGAGGGCGGCGGCATCCATGTCGACGGCGACGGCACGGTACTGCTCACCGAGACCGTGCAGCTCGGCCCCGAGCGCAACCCGGGCTGGACGAAGGAGGAGGTCGAGGCCGAGATCCATGCCAAGCTCGGCACGACCAAGGCGATCTGGCTCAAGCGCGGCCTGACCGCGGACTATCCGCCGCACGGCTACGGCACGCTCGGCCATGTCGACATCGTCGCCGCATTCGCCGGCCCGGGGGTGGTAGTCGCCCACAGCCAGCCGGACCCCGCCCACCCCGACCACGAGCTCTGCAAGGAGAACGTGGAGATGCTGAAGTCCCAGAAGGACGCACGGGGCCGCCGTATCGAGGTCGTCGAGGTCCCGGCGCCGACCGTCGTACGGGAGGACGACGGGGCATGGGTCGACTACTCGTACATCAACCACTACGTCTGCAACGGCGGCGTGGTGCTGTGCGCCTTCGACGACCCGCGCGACGAGATCGCGGCGGGCATCTTCCGCCGCCTCTACCCCGACCGTACGGTCACGCTGGTCGACGCCCGCACGATCTTCGCCGGTGGCGGCGGCATCCACTGCATCACACAGCAGCAGCCCAGGGTCTGATGTCCGAGGCCCTGTGCTCGCGCAGGGCCGAGGACCGCTGGATCGTCCTCGGCGACGAGTGAGATCAGGTAGAACATACGGGTGAATGTGTTCCTCAACGCGAGATGCGGCCGTTCTCCGAGCGTGCCGGTGGCCGCCGTATGAGCCCCGCCGCGCGCCGCCGCAACATCGCGCCGCCACGGGAGTCCGTCCTCGTCGCCGCCATGGCGACCATCGCCGAGCGTGGCCTCGACGGGCTCAC
Organism: Streptomyces sp. NPDC060064; assembly: GCF_042736455.1. Classification (NCBI taxonomy): domain Bacteria; kingdom Bacillati; phylum Actinomycetota; class Actinomycetes; order Kitasatosporales; family Streptomycetaceae; genus Streptomyces; species Streptomyces sp. NPDC060064. The sequence goes on along the minus strand of NZ_JBHWWF010000015.1, from coordinate 162,575 downwards.
CATGGCCGGGCTCGGCCGTGAGGTCGGGATGAGCAGCGGGCATCTCCTCTACTACTTCCGCACCAAGGACGAGCTGCTCCTGCAGACCCTCGAATGGAGCGAGGGCCGTCTCGGTGCCGAGCGCAGTGCCCTGCTCTCCCAGCAGGCCTCCGCTGCCGAACGCCTCGACGCATACGTCGATCTCTACATCCCCGACGGGCCCCGCGACCCCCACTGGACGCTCTGGCTCGAGGTCTGGAACCGCTCGCAGAACGCCGAGGCCGACGCCCGTGCCCGGCAGGCCGCCATCGAGGGCGCCTGGCACCGGGACCTCGTCGCGCTGATCGCCGAAGGCATCTCGCGCGGCGAGTTCCGTACTGTCGACCCCGACCGCTTCGCCGCCCGGCTGCGCGCCCTCCTCGACGGTTTCAGCGTTCATGTCGCCGTCGGAATACCGGGTACAGGACGCGCCCAAGTCCTCGCCCACGTGCGGGAGTTCCTCGACGAGACGCTGCTCGGGCCCGCCCGCTGACCGACCTCCCGGGAACGCAACGTACGCAAGTACTCCCGATCGTTGCCGCCTGCCGTCTTGTTGAGGTAGTGCCCCTCCGGCACGGTTTCACCTCATGGGACGAGAGCACTGGAAGAAGATCTGGGTCGGTTCCGCCGGCAACATGGTCGAGTGGTTCGACTGGTTCGTGTACGCGAGCTTCGCGACCTATTTCGCGGGGGCGTTCTTCCCCGAAGGGAACGACACCGCCAAGCTCATGAACACCGCCGGCATCTTCGCTGTCGGTTTCTTCATGCGACCGGTCGGCGGCTGGCTGCTCGGCCGGGTCGGTGACCGCAAGGGCCGCAAGACGGCGCTGACCCTGACCGTCAGTCTGATGTCCGCATCCGCGGTCCTGATCGCGATCGCGCCCACCTACGGCGTCGCGGGCTACGGCGGCGCGGTGGTGCTGCTGATCGCCCGCCTCCTGCAGGGCCTCTCCGTCGGCGGAGAGTACGCGGCCAGCGCGACCTACCTCACCGAGGCCTCCGCCCCGGAGCACCGCGGCTTCGCCTCCAGTTTCCAGTACGTGTCGATGACCGCGGGCCAGATCGTCGGCCTCGGTCTGCAGATCATCCTGCAGCGCACCATGTCCGACGACGCCCTGCACAGCTGGGGCTGGCGCATCCCGTTCATCATCGGCGCGCTCGGCGCGGCGATCGTCTTCTATCTGCGCCGCAACATGCTCGAGACCGATGTCTACGAGGAGTCCGGCGACGACACCCCCGCCGGGGACAAGGGCACGATCAAGGCCCTGTGGGCGCACAAGCGCGAGGCGTTCCTGGTCATCGCCCTGACGATGGGTGGCACCGTCGCGTACTACACGTACACGACCTACCTCACCAAGTACCTCTCCAACTCCGCCGGGCTGCCCAAGCAGACCGCGACCCTGGTCTCCTTCTGCGCGTTGATCGTCTTCGCCTGTCTGCAGCCGCTCGCCGGGAAGCTCTCCGACCGGATCGGCCGCCGTCCGCTGCTGATCACGTTCGCGGTCGGTTCGACCTTCCTGACCGTGCCGATCATGACGATGCTGAAGCACGCGGGCTCGTTCTGGTCGGCGCTGGGGCTTGCGCTGCTGGCCCTTGTGGTGATCACCGGCTACACGTCGATCAACGCGTGTGTGAAGGCCGAGCTGTTCCCGACGGGTATCCGAGCGCTGGGTGTCGCGCTGCCGTACGCCATCGCGAACGCGCTGTTCGGCGGCACGGCGGAGTATGTGGCGCTGTGGTTCAAGGATGCGGGGCTGGAGTCGGGCTTCTACTGGTACGTGGCGGGCTGCGCGGCGGTGTCGCTGGTGGTGTACCTGTCGATGCGCGAGACGCGTGACATCGACCTGAAGCGGGTGGCGGCGACGGCGCCCGCGCGCAGCGAGGAGGTTCCGACCCCGGCCCGGGTGAAGTAGGAGGGGCCCTTTCCCCGGGGCTCCGCGGCTGAATTTCGGCCCCGGACCCCGCTCCTCAAACGCCGGAGGGGCTGAGATGTGCCGCCGACGAGGCTGGGCTTTCCCGTCCGACGGGCGGGAAAGTCAGCCCGTCCGGCGATTGAGGACACGCCCGAAGGGCGTCCCGGGGGCACAGGGGCGGAGCCCCAGGGGCGCGCCTCAGGGGAGCCCCCGGCTCAGGCGCCCGCATGGTGAGACCCCACCCCGCCCGCCGCACGGCGTATGGCAGACTGCGACCGTGCTTTCGTTCGCCATGATTATGGGCAGCAGGCGCGCCGGTCCTCAGTGATCGCCTCGTACCAACAACTACGACGCGACCACCGTGCCCCAGACCCGCGCGCAGACCTCTCGCACCCGCGAGGGGTTTTTTCGTTTTACGGCTCCACCTCGGCCGGAAGCGAGCAGCGCGCGATGATGGGGGCAAGTGGAGCCAGTAATTCCGGGAGCCACTCATCCGACAGGAGTCAACACAGCCATGACCACACAGGCCACGGACACGGAGACCGACGACAGCTTCCATGTCTTCGACACGACGCTGCGGGACGGCGCGCAGCGCGAAGGCATCAACCTCACCGTTGCGGACAAGCTGACCATCGCACGGCACCTGGACGACTTCGGCGTGGGGTTCATCGAGGGCGGCTGGCCCGGCGCCAATCCCCGGGACACGGAGTTCTTCTCGCGTGCCCAGCAGGAGATCACCTTCCGGAACGCACAGCTCGTCGCCTTCGGCGCCACCCGCCGCCCTGGCGCCAAGGCGTCCGAGGACCCGCAGGTCAGAGCGCTCCTCGAGTCGGGTGCACCGGTGATCACGCTGGTCGCCAAATCGCATGACCGGCATGTGGAGCTGGCGCTGCGGACCACCCTCGAGGAGAACCTGGAGATGGTCCGCGACACCGTCTCCTACCTGCGTGAGCAGGGCCGCCGGGTGTTCGTGGACTGTGAGCACTTCTTCGACGGCTACCGCGCCAATCCGGAGTACGCCAAGTCCGTCGTGCGCACCGCGGCCGACGCGGGCGCCGATGTCGTCATCCTGTGCGACACCAACGGCGGAATGCTGCCCGCCCAGATCCAGGCCGTTGTCTCCACCGTCCTCGCCGACACCGGCGCCCGCCTGGGCATCCACGCCCAGGACGACACCGGCTGCGCCGTCGCCAACACCCTCGCCGCCGTCGACGCGGGCGCCACCCACGTCCAGTGCACCGCCAACGGCTACGGCGAGCGCGTCGGCAACGCCAACCTCTTCCCGGTCGTCGCCGCCCTGGAGCTCAAGTACGCCAAGAAGGTGCTGCCCGAGGGCGCGCTGGCCGACATGACCCGGATCTCGCACGCGATCGCCGAGGTCGTCAACCTCACGCCCTCCACGCACCAGCCGTACGTCGGTGTCTCGGCCTTCGCCCACAAGGCCGGACTGCACGCCTCCGCCATCAAGGTCGACCCCGATCTGTACCAGCACATCGACCCCGAGCAGGTCGGCAACACCATGCGGATGCTCGTCTCCGACATGGCGGGCCGCGCCTCCATCGAGCTCAAGGGCAAAGAGCTCGGTATCGACCTCGGCGGTGACCGTGAGCTCGTCGGCCGGGTCGTCGAGCGGGTCAAGGAGCGCGAGCTCAGGGGCTACACATACGAGGCGGCGGACGCCTCCTTCGAGCTGCTGCTGCGTGCGGAGGCGGAGGGCCGGGCCCGCCGTTACTTCCGTACGGAGTCCTGGCGGGCCATCGTCGAGGACCGCCCCGACGGCACCCACGCCAACGAGGCCACCGTGAAGCTGTGGGCCAAGGGCGAGCGCATCGTCGCCACCGCCGAGGGCAACGGCCCGGTCAACGCACTCGACCGGGCGCTGCGCGTCGGCCTGGAGAAGATCTACCCGCAGCTCGCCAAGATGGAGCTGGTCGACTACAAGGTCCGCATCCTCGAAGGTCGCCACGGCACCGAGTCCACGACCCGCGTACTGATCACGACGGGCGACGGAAGCGGCGAATGGGCCACGGTCGGCGTCGCCGAGAACGTCATCGCCGCCTCCTGGCAGGCTCTGGAGGACGCGTACACCTACGGTCTGCTGCGCGCCGGCGTCGAACCGGCCGAGTAGCCCTCGCAGGTCAGGACCGGAGCCGCCACTTCTGGTTGGCGGCTCCGGTGCAGGCCCAGATCTGTGCGCGGGCGCCGTTCGCCGAGGAGTTGTCGGAGACGTCGAGGCACTTGTCCGCCGGGACGTTCACCAGATCACCGCTCGACGGTTCGTAGCGCCACTGCTGTGCGCCGGAGCCGTTGCACCCGTACAGCTGGACCTTCGCGCCGTTCGCGGTCGAGCCGGCGGTCACGTCCAGGCATGTGCCGAGCGCCTGGACGGTGCCGTCCGCGCGGACCGTCCACTGCTGGGCGGCGGAGCCGTTGCAGTCCCAGAGCTGGACGGCCGTGCCGTCCGCGCCGGCGCCGCCCGCCACATCGAGGCATTTGCCCGCCAGGCCGGTCAGGCTACCGGTCGCGTCCGAGCCGCCGGCCTGTGTGCCGGACCAGGTGAAGGTCGCGGATGTCTTGCCCGGCAGTGAGTAGGTGGCGTGCTGACCGCCCCAGTTGACGGTGATCGTCTGTGCTGCCGAGCCGTCGTTGTACGCGATCAGCGCCTTCGAGCCGTCGGGGTTGCGCCAGGCCACGTTCGGCACGGCCGAGCTCGCCGTCGAGGCGATCCGGTGGGCGCCGGGCCGCACGAACTTGGTGAGGTGGCCCATCGTGTAGTACTCGATCATGTAGTCGACCTGGCCGTGCCGACCGTCGCCGTTGTGCACCGTGACGAGTCCGTCGCAGACTCCGCAGCCGCCGTTGTGCGGGCCCCGGTTCTGGTCGACGGCGAGGGACCACTTGGTCACCGACTTCGCCCAGTTACGGGTGTAGTCGATGATGTTGGTCATGTCCTCGCGCTGCTGGTTGGCGATCCAGGTGCCGCCGGAGTGCTCGGTCTGGAAGGCGTCCAGCTGCGGATACTGGTTGTGCACCTCGGTCTGCTTGGAGATGTTCCCGCCGTAGCCGTGCCAGGCGATCCCGCCGAAGTTCGGGTGGCTGCGGACCGCCGCGTCATTCACCGTCGGGGCGGCGTACGCGTCGTAGGTGTCCCAGTTCCAGTCGTGCGCCAGCACCTTGGTCGGCAGGCCCGCCGCCTGGAGCTTCGGCAACAGCTCGCTCTTGGTGAAGTACGCGAGACCCGAGCCGTTCCAGCTCATCGACGGGTAACTGTCGCAGCAGGTCGGCTCGTTCTGCGCGGTGACGTAGTCGACCGGGATGCCCTGGTCGCGGTAGGCCTGGAGATACTTCACGAAGTAGTTCGCGTAGGCGCCGTAGTACTCCGACTTCAGCCAGCCGCCGTTGAGCTGCCCGCTGTCCTTCATCCAGGCGGGTGCCGTCCATGGCGAGGCCACCGTGGTGAGCGCCGGATTGAGCTGCTTGGCCTGCTTCGTCAGCGGCAGTACGTCGGCGAGGTCGTGCGCGATCGAGAACTTCGACAGTGCCGGGTCGCTCTGGCCGGCCGGCACATCGTCGTACGTGTAACCGAAGCGGGCCAGGTCCGAGCCGCCCATCGGATTGCGGACGAAGGAGAGCCCGATTCCCTCGGTCGGCGAGAAGAGCTTCTTCATTGTCGCGTCACGGGTCGCCTGGGACAGCGCTCCGCTGCCCTTCATCAGCCAGGCCGCGGTGTCCGTGAAGGAGGCGCCGCCGCCGGTGAAGGTCTGGAAGCGGGTGTTCTCGTCGACGGTGATGTTGGTGCCGCTGCCGCCGCTGCCCGCCTGGAAGTTGACGGGTGTCTGCTGCTGGAGGCCCCGGGTGACATGTCGGCCGCCGGCGTCGTCCGTCGTGGTCAGCCAGATGTTCACCTGCTCGCCCGCGGCGTGCGCCGAGCCGGTCGTCAGACCGGTGAGACCGGCGGCGGCCAGGGCCGATGCGAGCAGGATTCTGATCGTTCCGGTACGTCGTGCCATGGGCTGGGCCCTCTCCGGCAGTGGTGTGGGGGACGAGGCGTGAGTGAACTGCCGCTGCGTACAGCCGTCAAGGGTTTGCGCATTCAGAGCCTGAACACACAAGACCCCGCACCTGCCTGGAACTTGGGATTCGGCCGATCTCGGTGTGAAGTCTTGACGACAGGACCCGGTACGAGTTGACTCGCCGCGCACCACCGGTACCGGTTCCGGCACCGGTTCCAGACCTCGACGCGGAGGCCCCGGAATGCCCGTCACGATCGCCGATGTCGCACGTGAGGCGGGCGTCAGCAAGACCACCGTGTCCCGCGTCCTGAACACCAAGGGCGAAGTCGACGCCGGCACGGCCGCCCGCGTTCGTGAAGTGATCGCAAGCCTCGGCTATGTGCCCAGTCTGGGGGCCGTCGGTCTGGCCCGCGGCAGCAGCCGTACGGTCGGCATGCTGACGCCCCCGCTCACCTGGCCCTGGATGGGCGAAGTACTCCAGGGAGTCGTGGATACCGTCGAGGCCGCCGGATACGGGCTACTCCTCTTCACCTGCAACCGTGGCGCCGAGTCCGTCGAGCACTTCACCAGTCAGGTCTCCGCCCGCGCCTTCGACGGCCTCCTCGTCGTCGAACCCGAGAACACCCTCGACACCATCACCGCGATGCACCGCAAGGGACTCCCGGTCGTCCTCATCGACGACCGCGGCCACCACCCGGAGTTCCCGTCCGTCGCCACCACCAACCGCGAGGGCGGTGCGTCGGCCGCGGGCCATCTGCTGGCGGCGGGCCGCAGCCGCCCCCTGATCGTCACCGGCCGCCGGCACTTCGGCTGCGTACAGGACCGGCTCGAGGGGTTCCTCGAGGTCCTGCCGACCGAGCTGATCGCGGAGGGGGACTTCACCGAACTGTCGGGGCGGCTCGCGGTCGAGCGGCAACTCGCCACGGGCAGGCACTTCGACTCGGTCTTCGCGCACAACGACCTCAGCGCCGCGGGGGCGCTGCGGGCGCTGCGTGCCGCGGGCCGGTCCGTGCCGGACGACATCGCCGTCGTCGGCTTCGACGACATCCCCATGGCCCAGCACACCGAGCCCCCGCTGACCACTGTCCGCCAGCCCATGCGGGAGATGGGCGAGACGGCGGCACGGATGCTGCTGGCCCATCTCGGCGGCACGGCCGCTCCCCATGAACCCGTCATCCTGCCCACCGAGTTGATCGTCCGCCGATCCGCGCCGTCGTCATGACGAGGGGTTTGTTGAGCCCGTCCGGCGATTGAGGACATGGCCGAAGGCCGTACAGGACCGCACGCAACCGTGACCCGCACTCAAGGAGCCGCAATGCCACGCCTCAGAACCAGAGCCGGAACCGGAAGCGGAACCAGAACCAAGACCAGAACCAGAGCCGGAACCAGAGCCGGAACCGCCGTGCTCGCCGCGACCGCCGTACTCACCGGCCTCCTCGCCGCAGCCGTTCCGAGCGCCGCCGCCGACGACCCCGCACCCGTCACCGTCGACGCCTTCGAGGGGGAGGTCCCCTTCGCCAACCCCCCGGCCGAGGGGATCTTCACCTGGGGCAGCGACGCCGACGACCAGCCCAAGCTGGAGTTCAAGGAGCGTGCCGACGCCCCCGAGGGCGCCAAGGTCCTCGAAGGCACCTACGACATCAGTGGCTGGGGCGGACTCACCCACGACTTCGCCTTCGACAAGCCCGCCCACGACTGGACCGCCCACAAAGGCATCCGTTTCTGGTGGTTCGGCCAGAACACCGCCCCGCTGCCGCCCGGATCCGGCAAGCGGATCAACTTCGAGCTGAAGGACGGCGGCGCCAACGGCGAGGCCTCCGAGCTGTGGACCACGTCCTTCACCGACGACTGGGAGGGCTGGCACCTCGTCGAGATCCCCTTCGCCGACTTCGTCTACCGCGCCGACTACCAGCCGGTCGGCGGCATCGACCACATCCTCGGCCTCAACGCGATGTGGGGGTACGCGCTCACCCTGCCCACCGGCGCGCCCGGCAGGTTCGCCATGGACGGCGTGCAGCTGTACGGCAAGGCCGACCCGGCGCTGAAGGCAAACGTTGTCACCGACGCCGCCGTGTACCCGGTCGCCGAGGGCGGCACCGCACAGGTGAGGATCTCCGTCGCCACCACCGGATCCGGCCCGATCGACGAGCCCGTCACCGTGGCGTACACGACCGAGGGCGGCACCGCCGAAACGGGCACGGACTACACACCGGTCTCCGGCACGGTCACCTTCCCGGCCGGTTCTGCTTCCGGCACGTCCCGGACCGTCGCCGTGACCACGAAGAAGGACCGCACGGCCGAGTCCGCGGAGACGATCCCGCTGAAGCTCACGGTCACCGGCGCCAAGCCCCCGGCCGAGACCCCCCAGGTCGTCGTGGACGCCCACGGCCTGCCGTATCTCGACAAGCGCCTCCCGGTGAAGAAGCGCGTCGCCGACCTCCTCTCCCGGATGTCCCTCGCGGAGAAGGCCGGTCAGATGACCCAGGCCGAGCGCAACGCCCTCAAGTCGCAGGGGGACATCGCCGGTTACGGCCTCGGCTCGCTGCTCTCCGGCGGCGGCTCGGTGCCCACCCCCAACGCCCCCGAGGCATGGGCAAAGATGGTCGACGCCTACCAACTGCGGGCCCAGGCAACGCGGTTCCAGATCCCGCTGATCTACGGCGTGGACGCGGTGCACGGCGACAACAACGTCATCGGGTCGACGATCATGCCGCACAACATCGGCATCGGGGCCACCCGCGACCCGGCCGTCGCCGAGAAGACCGGCGCGGTGACAGCGAAGGAAGTACGCGCCACCGGCATTCCATGGGACTTCGCGCCCTGCCTCTGCGTCACCCGCGACGAGCGCTGGGGCCGTTCCTACGAGGCCTTCGGCGAGGACCCGGCCCTGGTCACCGCCATGGAGACGGTGATCAAGGGCATGCAGGGCGCACCGTCCGGCAAGGACCTCGGCCGCAATGACAAGGTGCTGGCCACCGCCAAGCACTTCGTCGGCGACGGCGGTACGGAATTCGGCTCGTCCTCCACCGGCTCGTACACGATCGACCAGGGCATCACCAAGGTCACCCGGCAGGAGCTGGAAGCAGTACACCTCGCGCCGTTCGCGGAGGCGGTGAAGCGCGGCACCGGCACGGTGATGCCCTCGTACTCCTCGCTGGACATCCTCGGCGACGACCAGGGCCCGGTGAAGATGCACGCCAGTGCGGAAATGATCAACGGTGTGCTGAAGAACCGTATGGGCTTCAAAGGCTTCGTCATCAGCGACTGGCAGGCGATCGACCAGATTCCCGGTGACTACCCGAGCGACGTCCGTACGTCCATCAATGCCGGACTCGACATGATCATGGTCCCGACGAACTACCCGGACTTCCACAAGACCCTGCAGGACGAGGTCAACGCGGGCCGTATCTCCGAGGCCCGGATCAATGACGCGGTGTCCCGGATCCTGACCCAGAAGTTCGCCCTGGGTCTCTTCGAGAAGCCGTACGCGGACACCTCCAACCTGTCGGAGATCGGCTCGGCCGCACACCGCGCCGTGGCGCGTGAGGCCGCAGCCAAGTCCCAGGTCCTGCTGAAGAACGACGGCGCGGTACTGCCGCTGAAGCCGACCCAGAAGGTGTACGTCGCCGGGTCCAACGCCGACGACCTCGGCAACCAGGCCGGCGGCTGGACCATCACCTGGCAGGGCTCCTCCGGAAAGATCACCACGGGTACGACCATCCTGGAAGGCATCAAGAAGGCCGCTCCCGACGCGGTCACCTACTCCAAGGACGCCTCCGCACCCACCGACGGCCATGACGTCGGCGTGGTCGTGGTCGGCGAGACCCCGTACGCCGAGGGCGTCGGCGATGTCGGCAACGGCCACGACCTGGAGCTGAGCGCCGCCGACAAGGCCGCCGTCGACAAGGTCTGTGCCGCGATGAAGTGCGCGGTGCTGATCGTCTCCGGCCGCCCGCAGCTCATCGGCGACCGCCTCGGCGACATCGACGCCCTTGTCGCCTCCTGGCTCCCGGGCACGGAGGGCGACGGCGTCGCCGACGTCCTCTACGGCAAGAAGGCCTTCACCGGACAGCTCCCGGTCACGTGGCCGAAGTCCCAGGCGCAGCTGCCGATCAATGTCGGGGACAAGGCGTACGACCCGCAGTACCCGTACGGCTGGGGTCTGACCACGCTCAAGAAGCCGCCGACGGGTGAGGAGCTCACCCTCAAGGCCATCGCCGTCGCGGCAAGGATCCTTGAGGCGGCGGGCCGGACGGACTCCCCGGAAGCCCGTGCGCTGGTCTCGCAGGCCCGGCTGATCGCCCAGCAGAAGATCGGTCAGCACATCACCGAGGCTTCGGCGAAGCCCTTCGCCGAAGCGGACCACCTTCTGCTGACCGGGGATCTGGCGGGGGCGGTGGCCAAGCTGACGCTGGCGTACAGGCTGAGTTAGCCCCCAGCCCGCGGGAAACCCAGCCTCGCCGGCGATTGAGGCGCGGGGTCTGGGGCGGAGCCCCAGTTACGGGAAGGGGCGGGTAGGGGAAAGGCCCGCCGCAGGCGTAAGGCTCCGCGCTTGTCCCGATTCGCGCCTATTCAGGTAGCGTCGACAGTATGAAGACCAGGCTGTTCACCGCAGTGTCCGGTCTGCTCCTTGCGTTCTCGGCGACCGCCCTCGTGGCGGCGCCGGGAGCGCAGGCGGCCACCGGCCCCGAAACCGTGGCCGCGGCGCTGAAGAAGGGCCCCGTCTACGTGGACCCGCGCGTCTCCGGCCAGCTGTCCAAGGCCGACGCGAACGCCCTCGCCAAGAAGATCAAGGACGCGGACAAGCCGGTCTTCGTGGCGGTCCTGCCCAACAGCGCGGAGTTCCCGCCGGACTCGGTCCTGCGGAACATCCGTACCGAGACCGGCGTCACCGGCCTGTACGCGATCCGCCTCGGCAATGGATTCAACGCGGGCGCGGACCGCAGCGTCATGAGCAACCAGGCCGTGCAGAACCTGGTCACGGCGGTCAAGACGCCCCCGGGCTCCGACGCCGTCACTCAGCTGAACAACTTCGTCGACCAGGCCCTGCCCCAGGCACGCGGCAGCGCCCCCTCCTCCTGGGGCGCGAGCCCCGACGAGGGCTCGAACATGGGCTCCCTGATCACGCTCGGTGTGGTCCTGGTCGCCGGCGGCGCGGGCGCCTACACCATCGTCCAACGCAACCGCCGGAAGAAGGCCGAGGAGGAGCGGGCCGCCCTCGACAAGCTCCGCGTGGTCGTCGACGAGGACATCACGGCCTTCGGCGAGGAGCTGGACCGACTCGACTTCCACCCCTCGGAGAAGGGCGCGACCGATGCCATGCGCGCCGACTACGAGCGCGCACTCGATTCGTACGACACGTCGAAGTCGCTGATGGGAGCCGCCGAGCATCCCAGTGATGTACGCGGAGTCACCCAGGCCCTGGACGACGGCCGGTACTCACTGGCGGTCCTGGACGCACGCCGTACGGGTGTGGCGGTGCCGGAGCGCCGGGCGCCGTGCTTCTTCGACCCGCGCCACGGCCCTTCGGTCGCCGACGTCTCCTGGACGCCGGCCGGCGCAACCACCCGTGAGGTCCCGGTGTGTGCCGCCGACGCCGCCCGTCTCGAGGACGGCGAGGACCCGATGGCCCGCACGGTCGAGACGGATTCCGGCCGCCGCCCGTACTGGGAGGCGGGACCGGCGTACGGCCCCTGGGCCGGCGGCTACTTCGGCGGCGGAATCCTGCCCGGCCTGCTGGTGGGCACGCTGCTCGGCAGCATGCTCTCCACACCGGCCTACGCGGCCGACTACGGCGGCGGGGACTTCAGCGGCGGCGACTACTCGGGCGCCGACTTCAACTCCTCCGACTTCGGCGGCGGCGACTTCGGGGGTGGAGGCGGCTTCGACGGTGGTGGTGGCGGGTTCGACGGGGGCGGCGGCTTCTAGCGCCCTGGCGGCTCAGCGGCACGGTGCCTCCAGGGGCCGTGCCGGTGCCATGCTGGTAGTGAGCCACGGAGGTCGCGATGGGGTTCTATGCCCAGCGAATCGTGCCGCGGATCGTCGACGTCGCCTGCGGGACGAAGCTGGTCGAACCGCTACGACGCCGAGTTTGCGAGGGCCTGCAGGGTGAAGTGATCGAGATCGGATTCGGTTCGGGGCACAACGTCCCCTTCTACCCGGCGGCCGTGACCGGCGTGACCGCGGTCGAGCCTTCCGATGTCGGATGGCAACTTGCCGGGGAACGCATCAGGGCGGCAACCGTCCCGGTGCAGCGCGCCGGTCTGGACGGCCAGGCGCTGCCCTTCGAGGACGACTGCTTTGACGCCGCGCTCTCCACCTGGACGCTCTGCACCATCCCCGACGCGGGGGCCGCTCTGCGTGAGGTGCGGCGCGTCCTCAAGCCCGGCGGGACTCTGCATTTCCTCGAGCACGGACTGGCCCCGGAAGAGGACGAAAACGTGCGCTGCTGGCAACGGCGGCTCGAACCGCTGAACAAGCGGATCTTCGGCGGATGTCACCTCACCCGGCCGACCGTCGACATGCTGGCGACCGCAGGGTTCACGATTACCGATCTCGACGTCTTCTACGAGAAGGGCGCACCCAAGCCCATGGGCGCCGACTCCCTCGGCATCGCCCTGTCGCCCTAGTCAGCGCTCGGCGACGAAGGTCGCCCAGGCGGCCGGAGTGACGGTGAGGACGGGGCCGGTGGGGTTCTTGGAGTCGCGGATGTGGACGGCGAGGGGATGAGCTGCGACTTCGACGCAGGCGCCGCCCTCGTCACCGCTGTAGCTGGACTTGTGCCAGTCGTAGGCGACTTCGATGCAGTCGCCGCCTTCGTCGCTGCTGTAGCTGGACTTGAACCAGGTCAGTACTGCGGGATTCATTACTCTCCTGCCAGATCGTCCAGCAGGCCCATGCTCTCCTCAGGGGTGAGGGCCTGTGACCGCAGCATCCCATATTTCTGCTGGAGGACACTGACCTCAGCCGGATCATCGACGAGGAAGCTGACCCGCTGCCCCTCGATATAGGCCAGTTGATCGTGATCGGGTGTTTCCAGCAGCACGAAGGCTCCTGCGAGTCCCGCGTGCTTCTGTCGATTCGTCGGCATGATCTGAAGCCCCAGGAAAGGGAGTTCGGCACAGCGCCGAAGATGCCGGACCTGTTCGCGCAGTACCTCCCGGCCCCCGATGGGCCGATGCAGGATGACTTCCTCCAGTAGGAAGTTCATCATCGGCGGCCAGGGCTTTCGCTCGAAGAACTTCTGCCGGTCGATCCGAGCGGACAGCCGTTCCTCGGCGTCCTCCGGGCTGATCGGCGGATAGAGGCAGGAGAACACGGAGCGGGCATAGTCCTCGGTCTGGAGCAGTCCAGGGACGACCTGGTTCTGGTAGGAGAGCAGGGTCAGCGCCTCCTGCTCGTGGTCGATGAAGTCCTGCGCGAACGCCGGATACCGCTCCCGCTCCGGCACCTTGTCCACCGCCGTCTGCAACGCCCTCTTCGTATCGAGCAGTTCATCGAGCGCGATCGCGAGATCCAGCTTGAGCGCCCTGCGCCCCTGCTCGATCGAGGCGATCGTGTCCTCGCCCACGCAGAACTGTGTCGCCAGCTCGGCCTGGGTCATCCGGGCCGCCTTGCGGAAGGTCGCGAGCTGGGCGCCGATCACATGCCAAGAGGTGATCCTCTTGGTCCTTCTGGCTGGGTGCATGCGCTCCCCCTTCCCGTCGCGGGACGTGTACGACCCGTCACGAGTCGTACAACGCGGCTGTACGACCTGACGCACTGATCCATCGTAGTGACTCCCCGTGACAGTGGCCGTATGAACGACGAACCCCAACTTCCGTACTTCCGCGAGGCGTTCTACCGACGGGACCGCCGGTCCGTCTCCGCGGCCAGGGAGTTCATCCGGCAGGCGCTGACCGACTGGGCCACGGCCGACAGGGCGGACGACGTAGTGCTCTGCGTGAGCGAGCTGGCCACCAATGCGCTGATGCACGGTGTGCCGCCGGGCCGCGGCTTCCGGCTGCACCTGTTCCTGCATGCGGACGGCATCCTGCGCGTCGAGCTCCACGACAGCGGCGACGGGTGCGTACGGCTGTCGCCGCCGCACCCGGACGACGAGGGCGGCCGCGGTCTCCTCCTCGTCGCGGCGCTGGCGGACAAATGGGGGGTGGGTGAGCGCAGCCCGGGCAAGACGGTGTGGTGCGAGTTCGCCCTGGTGGCGGATCCATCTCGGATCCGCTACAGAAAGTCGCGAATCGCTACGCTGGGTAATTGATTATGATCGTCTTTCTGTGTTTCCTCGTGCCCATGCGCAAGAGAACGAGGCTCACAGCCTTCGCGGCGGCCGCCCTCACCGCTGCCTTGGTGGCGGCCGGACTCATGTCCGCGTCTTCCCAGTCCGCCCAGGCGTCCGACGAGCATGCCGCCCCCGCCGCCCTGTACCGCTCGGCGAATGCCGTGCCGGGTCGCTACATCGTGACCCTCGGCAAGGGCGTCGACTCCGAGGCGATGACGGGCCGGGCCGGCGTGGAGCCGCTCTTCACCTACAGGTCGGCGATGCGCGGATTCGCCGCCGCGCTCAGCCCGCTTCAGCTCGACCAAGTGCGCTCCACCCCCGGGGTCGTGGCGGTCGAGGAGGACGCCGCGGTCTCGGTGCTGGGATCCCCGGGCAGTGACACCCGGGCAGCGGCCCCGTCGGCGACGGCCTTGTCGGCACCGGCGTCCTGGGGCCTGGACCGTATCGATCAGCACAACCTGCCGCTGGACAAGAGTTTCACCGCGAAGAGCAAGGGCCGGGGCGCCACCGCGTACATCCTCGACACCGGTATCGACTTCGACCACACCGAGTTCGGCGGCCGCGCCAAGCTCGGCTACGACTCCGTCGGGGACGGATGGGAAGGGCGGGACTGCCACGGCCACGGCACCCATGTCGCGGGCACGGTCGCAGGCAAGACGTACGGCGTGGCGCGCGCGGCCTCCCTCGTCAGCGTCCGGGTCCTCGACTGCCTGGGCTCGGGCACCTGGTCGAGTGTGATCGCCGGACTGGACTGGGTGGCTGCCCACGCCAAGCATCCGGCCGTCCTCAACGCCTCCATCGGCGGTGAGAAGTCGGTCGCGGTGAACAAGGCCGTCACCGCCGTCTCGGACAGCGGTGTCCTGCCGATCGTCGCGGCGGGCAACGAATCCGCGGACGCCTGCGACGTCTCGCCCGCGTCCGCGGACCGCGTGGTGGCCGTCGGCGCGACCGACCGCGACGACGACGAGACCGACTTCTCCAACTTCGGCGAGTGCCTGTCGCTCTACGCGCCCGGCGTCGACATCGTCTCGGCCAACTTCTTCGGCGGCAGCGTCGCCCTGACGGGCACGTCCATGGCCTCTCCCCATGTCGCCGGTGTCGCGGCTCTCTACGCGGCGAAGCACCCGAAGGCGCTCCCGAAGGAACTGGCCGCCTGGCTCGAAGACGGGTCCACCAAGGACGTTCTCGGCAACGCCGGCCAAGGCTCGCCCAACCGGCTCCTCTACACCAACGGCCTCTGAAGCGAACCAGACATGACCGAGCGCCCGCCCGGCCGTGGGGACGGCAGGACGGGCGCGCTCGTGGGGCAGACCGGTCGGGCCTACGGGGTCAGGCCTAGGGGATCAGGCCTACGGGGTCAGACCTGCGGCGCGGCCTTGATCGCCGAGATGTCGAAGGTGAGCTTGACCTTGTCGCTGACCATCACGCCGCCGGTCTCCAGCGCCGCGTTCCAGGTCAGGCCCCAGTCGGAGCGGAGGATCTCGGCGCTGCCCTCGAAGCCGACGCGCTCGTTGCCGTACACATCGGTGGCGGAGCCGTTGAACTCCAGGTCGATGGCGAGCGGGCGCGTGACGTCCTTGATCGTCAGGTCACCGGTGATGCGGTACGAGTCGCCGCCGAGCTGCTCCGCCTGCGTCGAACGGAACGTCATCAGCGGGTACTTCTCCGCCTCGAAGAAGTCGCCGCTGCGCAGGTGGCCGTCGCGGTCGGCGATCCCGGTGTCGATGCTGGTGATCTTGACGTCGATCTCGGCGGTGGAGTGGTGGGGGTCGGTGCCGTTCAGCTGCAGGCTGCCGGAGAAGTCGCCGAACGAGCCGCGGACATTGGTGACCATGGCGTGGCGCACCGTGAAGCCGATGCTGCTGTGGGCGGGGTCGATGCTGTACTCGCCGGTCAGAGCGGCGAGCGCCGGGTCCACCACGGTGGTGGCGGTCGCGGTGGTGGTGGTGTCGGTCTTGCGGTTGAAGAGACCCATGACGCACTCCTTGGGGGACGTGGTGGCGTGTTGTTTAAGCTTCAACGACACCGACAGTAGACCTATTCCGTTCAAAGTTCAACATCTTCTCGAGAGGTTCACTCCATCGACGCGGCAGCCCTCTGGCGGACGCGCGTAGATCTCGGGCACCATCTCCCTGCGCCACCTGCACAGCCGTCCCACCGGAGAGCACGGTCACAACGGTCATCAGCAGGAGGGATCCCCCGCCATGAAAGTCCGCTCCGCTCTGAGCGCACTCGCGCTCGTCTCAGGTGCGCTCTTCGCGCCCGGATTCGGTGTCATCAGCGGCGCGACCGAAGCGAACGCCGCCACCAAGATCAGCCATGCCACGGCGACCTCGATGTTCCGCTCGTCCGGGATCACCTGGTCCTCGTCCGGCGGCTGCTCCGACCGCAACAATCCGACGTGTACGTCCTTCGAGCAGCTCAACCTCGCGACCGCGAAGGGAGCGCAGACCCTCAAGAGCGCGACCGGGTGTGCGCTCAACATCACCGGCGGCACCGAGACCGGGCACGCGGGTGGTACGTACTCGCACTGGAACGGCTACAAGCTCGACTACGCCAAGTCGACCTGCGTCACGAACTACATCAAGAACACCTTCAGCTACATCGGCGCGCGTCCTGGTGACGGCGCCCCGCAGTGGAGGTCCGGCTCCGGGAACGTCTACGCGGACGAGGGCAGCCACTGGGACGTCATCTACTACAACTGCGGCGGCTGCTGAACCGGGGCTTCGCCCGGGCAGGTGTCCGGCCGTCCCCCCATGGCGGCCGGACATCCGCACCTTCCCGTAACCGGGGCCCCGAGGTCTCGTACGCCCTTCGGGCGTTGTCCTCGCGGGGTTCGGGGCGGAGCCCCGACGGGGACCCGAGTCGTCAGGAACCGACCGTCAGCGTGAAGCGCCGCGGGTTGCCGTCGAACGCCGCGCCGGAGACATCCGGCTGGCCGTCCGGACGGACGTCGTCGTACGGGAAGGCGTAGCCGATCGGGGTGTTGGCGTGCAGCACGCGCGACCAGTGGTTGGTGGCCGGGTCCCGGTAGTAGTCGGCCGAGGTCGCGCTGTTCGGCTGGTCGGGGTGGGTCAGCAGGGTCGTCCGGTTGAAGCCCGCGGCGAGCCTGGCCAGCAGGCCCTTCTTGTCGTCCGGGTCACCGGGGTTGTTGGCGAACGGGCCGTGATTGCAGGTGAAGATGTCCTTCGAGGTCGGCTTGGCGAAGGTGTGGCCGCCGGTGAAGGTCATGACGTCGCCGTTGACGCGCCCGGTGCGTACGCCCCGCCCGCCCTGCAGGTCGATCCGCAGATCGGTCGAGCGGTACTTCTGCCAGACCTGGTTGATGTAGTTGTCGAAGACGTTCCGGAAGGGCATCTCCGCGGGGCGGTCGAAGTACGGAGCCATCAGGTTCTGCGGTGAGATCACCCGCAGTACCTGGCCGCCGGAGCCGCGGATGACGAGCTTGTCCCATGGCTGGCCGTCGCGGGCCGCCTGGGCGACAAGGCCGTCGGCGATCTTCTGCAGCGCGCCGTTCGGGAGGGCCGCGACCTTGTGGGTGGCGTCGCCGGTCAGCGTGAGACCGATCGGGAGTGCGGTCACCAGGTCGACATAGCTGATGTTGGCGTACAGCTGCGTCGGGTTGAAGGTGAACTCCGCGAAGGACCAGGTGCGGCCGTAGTTGGCGTCGGTGGGGGTCGCGAAGGCCGGCTCGACCAGGGCGGGGCCGGGGTTGACGAAGAAGTTGAGCTTGTTGTCGCGTACGAAGTAGACGCGGGCGCCGAACATCTGCGGCAGGGTCAGCACCACCGGGCCCGCGCCGGCCGCGCGCAGCGGGATGGCGCAGTCGACGGGGAGCGGGGTCTGCGGCGCGGACGGGGACTCGGGGTAGTAGACGCCGCCGCCCGGACGGAGCAGCACCCAGCGTCCGGTGCCCTGCTCATGGCCGGTGACGTACGCGTTGACCGTGCCGGGCAACGACTTGTTCTCCAGCGCCAGTTCGCAGGTGGGGGGCGCGGCCTTGGCGTGCGGGCTGAGAGCGCTTCCCCAGGTGGGGTAGGTGAGCGCTGTCGCGGCAGCCGCGGTGCCGGAAAGGAACATTCGACGGGATATCACGGATGAACTCCTGTACTCGTGGGGGGTGTCCACCACTCTCGCCATGGCCGGGACGGGCGTCAATAGTTGTGACTGAGAGCGCTCTCACAATCTTGGCCGATTCATAAGTTGACGCTGCGGTGGGCGACTTGGACTAACGCGCCGGGGTTGTTGGACTACTGGTCGCCTCGGCGCACGACTTCGTTGACGGTCGTGAGAGCGGAGGACTACGCAGTCCCCATGCCACGAAGACTCCATGCGGCGTGCGCGCTCGTCGCCGCCTCATCCGCCGTGTTCGCCCTGGCCGGGCCCGCACTCCCGGCCGCCGCTGTCCCCGCGGCGGCGACGGCCGCGGCCGAGGACGAAGCCCCCGTCGTCATCGGCTCCGCCCAGCTCGCGGTCGCCGTAGCCAAGGACTTCCCGAGGGTGGTCTCGTACACCGACCGTGCCGGCGGAGCCGAGCTTCTCGGGAGTACGGCTGCGGTGACCGCGGTCACCCTCAACGGCAAGGCGTACACCGTGCGGTTGAAGGGCGAGCCCGCCGTCACGGCGTCGAGCGCCGCCTACACCCTCGCCTTCGCCGAGCTGCCCGGCGTCGAGATCGACGCGACGCTCTCCGTCTCCGGCCGGACCACTGCCTTCAAGGTCACCGCCGTCCGGGACACCGAGGCCTTCCGCGTCGGCACCCTGGACATCCCCGGCCATGATCTGGTCTCGGTCGGCAGTACGGACGCCGGCGCCGAGACCGCCTTCACCCGGCTCGACCCGGACTCGACGAGGACCGCCGACGTCTTCGGCAAGGTGACGGCGGCGACGGCGCCGGACCCCGCACCGGTCGGGGCCTCGTACGCACTGGTCAACACGGGACGGCTGGCCGCGGCCGTCGAGTCGAACTCCAGCTACGACAGGCCGAGCGGCGCGACCGGTGGCGACGACGCCCGCTTCTGGCACCAGGCCCGCAAGGCAGCCGACGGCAGCACGCGCGTCGGCGTCCGGTCCGGGCAGTGGACCTACCGGGGGAGTGGCGCTGCGCGCCCGGAGAGCGGCAAGGACCTTCCCTGGGCGAAGGTCGTCGTCACGCCCGACGCCAACGGCGACCACAAGGTCGACTGGCAGGACGGCGCGGTCGCCTTCCGTGCGATCGGGGTCAAGGCGCCGGGCAGCGGGCAGACGCCCGACCGCGTGATCACGCATATCCCCTTCAACTTCGCCAGCCAGGCCACGCACCCGTTCCTGCGGACCCTCGACGACGTCAAGCGGATCTCGCTCGCCACGGACGGGCTGGGGCAGCTGGCGGTGCTCAAGGGATACGGCTCCGAGGGCCATGACTCGGCGCACCCGGACTACGGCGGCAACTACAACAAGCGCGCCGGCGGCCTCACGGACCTCAATACGCTGCTCAAGGACGGCAAGAAGTGGGGCGCGACCTTCGGCGTGCATGTGAACGCCACCGAGTCGTACCCCGAGGCGCACCACTTCAGCGAGAGCCTCGTCGACAAGACCAAGCCCGGCTGGAACTGGCTGAACCAGAGCTACTACATCGACCAGCGCCGGGACATCAACAGCGGGGATCTGGCACGCAGATTCCAGCAGCTGAGGAACGAGACCGACCGCAATCTCTCCTTCCTCTACATCGACGTCTACTACACCCACGGCTGGATCGCCGACAGGACGATGCAGGCCGTGCAGGCGCAGGGCTGGAACGTCGGCACCGAGTGGGCGGACAAGTTCGAGCGGGCCTCGCTCTGGTCGCACTGGGCCAATGACCTGGACTACGGCGGGCCCACGAACAAGGGCCTCAACTCGCAGATCATCCGGTTCATCCGCAACGGTGAGAAGGACGTCTGGAACAACCATCCGGTCCTGGGCCAGACGGCCCTCGAGGACTTCGAGGGCTGGACCGGCGAGACCGACTGGAACGCCTTCTACGGCAATGTCTGGCAGCGCGATCTGCCCGCCAAGTACCTCCAGCATGAGCGGATCACCCGCTGGACCGGCAATGACCTGGCCTTCACGGGCGGCCTGCGCGGCACGGTCGAGGACGGCCGCCGCACGTTCTACGACCACGGCCGCAAGGTCCTGGACGGCGACCGCTATCTGTTGCAGTGGAACGGCGGCACGAAGCTGTACCACTACAACAAGGCCGGTGGCAGCAGCAGTTGGGCCGTGACCGGCGCGGCGTCGTACAGCGTGTACAAGCTCACCGACAACGGGCGCGTGAAGGCCGGCACCGTACGGCCCGTGGACGGCCGGATCACGCTGACCGCGGCCGCCGGACAGCCGTACGTCCTCTACCCGGACCGCGCGCCCGCCCCGCGGGACCCGCAGTGGGGCCAGGGCGGCCCGGTCGCCGACCCAGGCTTCAACGACGCCGGGACGGCCGCCTGGACCAAGCGGGGCACGGTCGCCCGCCACACCGACGACCAGGGCCGCAACAGCGGCGTACTGAGCGGCAGCGGCACTGCCTCCGTCTCCCAGCGGCTGACCGGACTCACGCCGGGCGCCCGGTACACCGCGTCCGCCTGGATCGAGGTCCAGCCGGGCAAGGAGCGCCGTACGACCCTGTCCGCCGGTGGCGCGTCCGTGGTCGTCGCACGCTCGACCGCGAAGGACCAGGTCGCGGCCTCCGACCGGCACGGCACCTACTTCCAGCGCGCCAAGGTGAACTTCACCGCGCCGCGCGGTTCTGCCGCCACTCTCAGGATCGAGGCGGCGGGCGGCAGTACGGCGACCGTTCGCGTCGACGACGTACGCGTGGTCAGGAACGCTCCGGCGGCCAGGCAGGGCACGGTCGCGTACGAGGACTTCGAGGCTGTCGACCAGGGCTGGGGCCCCTTCCTCAAAGGCGACGCGGGCGGCGTCACCGACCCGCGCACGCACAGCGCGCAGAAGCACGCGCCGTACACCCAGGCCGGCTGGAACGGAAAGCTCGTCGACGACGTGCTGAGCGGCGCGGAGTCCCTCAAGTCCCACGAGGAGAACGCCGGTCTCGTCTACCGCACCGCGCCCTGGACCGTGCCGATGAAGAACGGGCACAGCTACCGGGTGGAGTACGACTACCAGTCGAGCCACGCGGGCGCGTACGAGTGGGTCACCGGCTACGACCGGATCGGCGCCGACGGGGTCCCGGCCTCCGTCGAGACCCGCCGTACACCGATCGGACAGCAGGGGGCACCTCCCATCGGTGGCCGGGGGAAGGCCACGGGCCACTTCACCGAGACCGTCACGGCGGGCTGTGGCGACACCTGGACCGGGCTGCGCAAGCGCGGCGACGCCCCGGACGGTGCGGACTTCGTCCTCGACGGCTTCACCGTGACCGACCTCGGTCCGGCCGCCGAGCAGGCGGCGTGCGGGACGCTCACCGTCGAACCGGCCGCCGAGACGCTGGAACCCGGCCGGAAGAACGAGGTCAAGGCCACGTTCACCAACTACGAGGCGCAGCCCGCGACCGGTGTCGCACTGAGCCTCGCACTGCCCGAGGGCTGGACGGCCGAGCCCGCGGGCCCGGTCTCCGCCGGCTCGGTGGCGCCCGGAGCCAAGGCCGCCGGCAGCTGGCAGGTCACACCGCCGGCGGACGCCAAGTACCAGACGTACACGCTCAGTTCGCAGGCTACGTACACGGTCGGAGGTGAGGCGCGGAAGCTCGGCGCCCAGACATCCGTACGCACCCTTCCGCCGCCGCCCACCGCGGATGTCTGGGCGAGCGACATCGACTGGACGGCCACAGAGAACGGCTGGGGCCCGGTCGAGCGCGATCTGTCCAACGGCGAGACGGGGACGGGCGACGGCAGCCCGCTGAGGATCGGTGGTGTGGCGTACGCCAAGGGCCTCGGCTCGCACGCCCCGGCGAAGGTCCGCTACTACCTGGGCGGGAAGTGCACCTCCTTCACCGCGGAGGTGGGCGTGGACGACGTCCAGACGGCGCGCGGCAGCGTGCAGTTCAGCGTGTTTGCCGACGGCGCCGAGAAGGTGGTGTCGCCGGTCCTGAAGGCCGCTGACGCCGCCTGGTCGCTCACCGCGGAGCTCACCGGCGCGTCCTATGCCGACCTGGTCGTCGGCGACGGCGGTGACGGGAACGGCAATGACCACGCCGACTGGGGGAGTGCGCGCTTCCGGTGCGGTGGGTAACTGCGGCGCGGGCTGGATCCTTCAGCCTCGCCGGCGATTGAGGCACGGGTTCCGGGCGGAGCCACGGCGTGTCCCTTGAGCGGCGCTTGTCCCTCGTGTGGAATACGGAGACCGAGGGGCAAGCGCTTTCCACCACTCCTGTCATGCCCATTGAACGCATGGAGAAGTGCGTGCTAGACCAACGGGCAACCGGTCTACGCCACTTCCGTTCCGGAGGCTCTCGTGCCGCTGCCGCCCGCATGGTCCCGCCGAATGTTTCTCGCCACCGCCGGAGCAAGCGCTCTTGCCTTCACCTCTCCGGGACATGCGATGGCCGACGAGTACGACGACGAGTACGAGACCCTGCGGCTGCGCTGGCTGGAGATCGGCCTCGGCACCGGCTACGACCCGACCGCCGAGCCGTACGCCTCCCGCCTCGCCGAGACCGGAAGGCTCGCCGCCGGATTCCGCGCCTCCATGGCCCCCACCGACACCTCGCTGTGGCCCGGCTACCGCTTCGACCCGCCCTCCGGCATCACCCAGAGCTACAGCCGCCTGTGGACCATGACCCAGGCGTACGCGCAGCAGGGCACCGGCCTCACCGGCGACGCCGGGCTCCTCGCCGACATCATCCGCGGGCTCGACCATCTCGCCGCGAGGATCTACAACCCCTCCACCACCCGCTACGGCAACTGGTGGGAGTGGCAGATCGGCAGCCCCCGCCTCCTCATGGACATCGTCGCCGTCCTCCACGACCAGCTCACCGAGACCCGGCGGGCGCAGGCCTTCGCCGCCGTCGACCACTTCATCCCCGACACCGTGCTCGGCGACTACACCGGCACATCCACCGGCGCCAACCGCGTCGACCTCTGTCGCTCCGTCACCCTGCGCGGCGTCCTCGGCAGGGCCCCCGGGAAGATCGCGCTGGCCCGCGACGCCCTCTCGCCCGTCTTCCCTTACGTCACCAAGGGCGACGGCCTCTACGCCGACGGCTCGTTCGTCCAGCACACCTGGGTCGCCTACTCCGGGACGTACGGACAGGTGATGCTCGACGGCCTCGGCCGCCTCTTCGCACTCCTCGCCGGCTCGACCTGGGCCGTCACCGACCCGAACCGGCAGATCATCCTGGACAGCGTCGAGCACGCGTACGCGCCACTGATCTACAACGGGCTGATGATGGACAGCGTCAACGGCCGTGCCATCAGCCGGGGTTACCTCAAGAGCGACGAGCGCAGGATCATGCGCAGCGACCACTTCCACGGGCAGGGGCTGATCGCCGCCATCGCGCTCCTCGCGGGCGGCGCCTCCGCCGCCGAGCGGGACCGCTGGCACGCCCGGATCAAGGGCTGGATCGGACGGGACACCACCACGCCGATCCTCACCGGCCGGCAGTTCGGCGTCGCCGACCTCTCCAGGCTCCACGCGGTCGCCGCCGCACCCGTGCCCGCCGCGCCCGAGCCGGTCGGCCATCAGCTCTTCGCCGCGATGGACCGGGCCGTGCACCGCCGGCCCGGCTGGGCCGCGAACATCTCCATGGCCTCGGAGCGGATCGCGTACTACGAGTGCGGCAACGGCGAGAATCCGCGCGGCTGGCACACCGGCGCCGGAATGCTCTACTGGTGGCCGGGCGAGGCGGCGGGGGACCAGTACACCAACTGGTTCTGGCCCACCGTCGACCCTTACCGGCTGCCCGGAACGACCGTGTCGACCAAGCGACTTGCCGACCGGGCGGGCGGCGAATGGGGCGAGCCCAAGCCCGCCGCGAAATGGGTGGGCGGCGCGAGCGACGGCGAGTTCGCGGCCGTCGGCCAGCATCTGCTCGGCCTCGGCTCCACCCTGCAGGCCCGTAAGTCCTGGTTCTGCGCCGCCGACGCGGTCGTCTGCCTCGGCGCGGGCATCTCGAGCACCGACGGAGTGCCCGTCGAGACCATCGTGGACAACCGCAACCTCGGCGCCGACGGTACGAACGACTTCACGGCCGGGATCGGCTGGGCACACCTCGAAGGCCACGGCGGCTGGATCTTCCCGGACGGTACGGAGCCGCCGCGCACCCTGCGCGAGGACCGGACCGGCGCCTGGAGCGACATCAACACCACCAGCTCCACCGAGCGCGTCACCCGCCGCTACCAGACCCTCTGGCTCGACCACGGCACCGACCCGGCGGACGCGTCGTACGTGTATCTGCTGATGCCCGGCGCGAGCCGCCGCACCCTCGCCGCCCGCGCCCGGGACAAGCACTGGCTGGAGATCCTCGCCAACACCGGGGCATGCCAGGCCGTGTCCGTCCGCTCCCTGGGACTGACCGCGGCGAACTTCTGGCAGCCCGGTACGGTGGGCCGGCTCACCTCAACGGCCGAGGCGAGTGCCCTCGTACGGAGTAATCGCCACACCGCAACCCTCCACATCAGTGAGCCGCCGCGTACCGGAGCGCCCGTGGAGATCACCTGGAATCATCCCGTGCGCAAGGTGACCAGCAAGGACGCGTCCGTCGAAGTGCTCGCCACCGGCCGGTCGCTGCGGCTGCGGATCGCTGCCGGGACCGCCGGAGCCACCCAGCACTGTGAGGTGGCTCTCAGGTGAACGGCTTGTTGAACCTCCACAAAGCTTGGTGGCCCTGAGCTGGTAGTTGGGCTGCAGTGCGAAATGGTTCTGTTCAAGGCCGACAGGAGATGGCTCCGGAGACTGTACGGAGTCGACGGCAGGGTTTTCTTGGTCGGATCCGTAGGGTCGATGCATGACCGTTTTGGACGAGACCTCCAGCGAGCCGAGCGACGCGCGTGGGCGTGTGGCCGAGCTGCACGATCTGCGCGAGCAGGCCCGGAGCGGGCCGAGCGAGCGTGCCACCCAGGCCCAGCATGCCAAGGGCAAGCTGACCGCCCGTGAGCGCATCGCGCTGTTGCTGGACGAGGGTTCGTTCAGGGAGGTCGAGCAGCTGCGCCGGCACCGGGCGACCGGCTTCGGCCTGGAGGCCAAGAAGCCGTACACCGACGGTGTCATCACCGGCTGGGGCACGGTCGAGGGCCGGACGGTCTTTGTCTACGCGCACGACTTCCGGATCTTCGGCGGCGCGCTGGGCGAGGCCCACGCCACGAAGATCCACAAGATCATGGACATGGCGATCTCGGCCGGTGCGCCGCTGGTCTCGCTGAACGACGGCGCCGGCGCCCGTATCCAGGAGGGCGTCTCGGCGCTGGCCGGCTACGGCGGCATCTTCCAGCGCAACACCCGCGCGTCCGGTGTCATCCCGCAGATCAGCGTGATGCTCGGCCCGTGCGCGGGCGGCGCGGCGTACTCGCCGGCGCTGACGGACTTCGTGTTCATGGTCCGTGAGACCTCGCAGATGTTCATCACCGGACCGGATGTGGTCAAGGCCGTCACCGGTGAGGAGATCACGCAGAACGGGCTCGGCGGCGCGGATGTGCACGCCGAGACCTCCGGCGTCGCGCACTTCGCGTACGACGACGAGGAGACCTGCATCGCGGAGGTCCGCTACCTGCTGGCGATGCTCCCCTCCAACAACCGCGAGAACCCGCCGGTCGCACACGCCGAGGACCCCGCCGACCGGCGCTCCGACGTACTCCTGGACCTCGTACCGGCGGACGGAAACCGCCCGTACGACATGCACAAGGTGATCGAGGAGCTCGTCGACGACGGCGACTACCTCGAGATCCACGAGCGCTGGGCCCGCAACATCATCTGCGCACTGGCCCGTCTCGACGGCCAGGTGGTCGGCATCGTCGCCAACCAGCCGCAGTCCCTGGCCGGTGTCCTGGACATCGAGGCCTCCGAGAAGGCAGCGCGCTTCGTGCAGATGTGCGACGCCTTCAACATCCCGATCATCACCCTTTTGGACGTCCCCGGCTTCCTGCCGGGCGTCGACCAGGAGCACGGTGGAATCATCAGGCACGGCGCGAAGCTGCTGTACGCGTACTGCAACGCGACGGTGCCGAGGATCTCGCTGATCCTGCGCAAGGCGTACGGCGGTGCCTACATCGTCATGGACTCCCAGTCCATCGGCGCGGACCTCACCTACGCCTGGCCGACCAACGAGATCGCGGTGATGGGCGCCGAAGGTGCCGCCAATGTCATCTTCCGCAGGCAGATCGCCGAAGCCGAGGACCCCGAGGCCATGCGGGTACGCATGGTCAAGGAGTACAAGGCCGAGCTGATGCACCCCTACTACGCCGCGGAGCGCGGCCTGGTCGACGACGTCATCGACCCGTCCGAGACGCGCGAGGTGCTGATCGCATCCCTCGCCATGCTCCGCACCAAGCACGCCGACCTGCCGTCGCGCAAGCACGGCAACCCCCCGCAGTAACCCTGCGAAGAGTCTGGAGCCCGAACAGCCATGAGCACTCCTGCAGAGGCCTCTGCGTCCTCCTCCCTGCTGCGCGTGGAGAAGGGTCATGCCGACCCCGAGGAGCTGGCCGCGATCACCGCGGTGCTGCTCGCCCGCGCGGCGTCCCAGCCCGACGCTGTCCCGACCCACCGCCGCCGCTCCGCGGCCGGCTGGCGCCGTCTGGAGCGCCAGTCCGGCTTCCGCACGGCCCACAGCTGGCAGGGCTGATCCAGCCCCCCGCCGCGTACGAAGACCCCAGCGCCCTGAGCGGGTGCTGGGGTCTTCTTGTTCCCCCACCCCGCCCCTTCCCGCTGTGCCGATGTGCGGCTCCGCCGCGTGGGGGGCTCCGCCCCAGACCCCCGGACGGCCTGCGGGCGTGTCCTCAATCGCCGGACGGGCTTGATATGCCCGGGCACATCAAGCCTCGCCGGCGATTGAGGCGCGGGGTCCGGGGCAGAGCCCCAGGTGGGGGACAAGCCCGCCGCAGGCGCCCCGCACACGCGGGAAGCCCCCGCAACTCCCAAAGGAGCGCGGGGGCTTCCGCAGAGACAGGCGACCGCGGTACCGGCTACCGCAGGCGGGCCATCAGGGCGTGCTCGACCAGGGTGATGAGTGCGCTCTTGGCGTCCGCGCGGTGGCGGGCGTCCGTCGTGATGATCGGGGTGTCCGGGCCGATCTGCAGCGCCTCACGGACCTCTTCGGGGTTGTACGGCTGGTGTCCGTCGAAGCCGTTGAGGGCGATGACGAACGGCAGGCCGCTGTTCTCGAAGTAGTCGACGGCGGGGAAGCAGTCGGCGAGACGGCGCGTGTCCACCAGGACCACCGCGCCGATGGCGCCGCGGACCAGGTCGTCCCACATGAACCAGAAGCGGTCCTGGCCGGGCGTGCCGAACAGGTACAGGATCAGGTCCTGGTCCAGGGTGATACGGCCGAAGTCCATGGCCACCGTGGTGGTGGTCTTGTCCCCGGTGTGGGTCAGGTCGTCGATGCCCGCGGACGCAGACGTCATCACGGCCTCGGTACGCAGCGGGTTGATCTCCGAGACGGCGCCGACGAACGTGGTCTTGCCCACGCCGAAGCCGCCCGCCACCACGATCTTCGCGCTGGTGGTTGAGCGGGCTGCACCGCCGCTAGAGCTTGCGAAGTCCACTGAGCACCCTTTCGAGCAGTGTCACGGCTGGCTGGCCGCCGGCGGACTCGTCGCCGCCGGGCTGGTGAATGGCGACAAGTCCGGCCTCCGCCAGGTCGGCGACGAGGATCCGGGCAACGCCGAGGGGGATGGTGAGAAGTGCCGAGATCTCGGCGACCGACTTGATCTCGAAGCACAGCCGGCAGATCCGCTGGTGCTCGGGCAACTGCCCTTGCAGCCGGGCGGGATCGGCCGTGGTGCTGACCAGTGCCTCGATGGCGAGCTGGTAGCGCGGCCGGGTACGGCCGCCGGTCATGGCGTACGGGCGCACCAAGGGGTTGTGCGCCGCGGGAGCGGGCTCCGGCGCCCGTCGCGGCTGCACCGGCTGGATGCGCGGCTGCGGCTGGTCGTACGACGGGTCGTACGGCTGCTGCGGCTGCTGGTAAGGCTGTTGGGTGCCCTGTCTGCTCGGCGTGGAGGGGAAGTTGAAGCGGTTCTGAGAGTGATCACCCGGCGTCTGGTGAGCACCGTCATACGGGCGTCCGCCTGGGGGTGTTGCCACGTTTCCTCCTCCGACTGCCGGTCGCCGGTCCATGTCCCTGTGGAGCCGCGCCACCGCACACTACGGTGCGGTGGCGTGAAACGCACTGTCTGCCTGTTAGTTGAGAAGACTTCCCTGGAGCTCTGCACGCAGGTCCGGGGTGAGCACACTGCCCGCCCGGTCCACGAGCAGAGCCATCTCGTAACCCACCAGGCCGATGTCGGCCTCGGGGTGTGCGAGTACGGCCAGCGAGGAACCGTCGGAGACGGACATGAGGAAGAGGAAGCCTCGTTCCATCTCCACCACCGTCTGGTTGACCGCGCCGCCTTCGAAGATCCGGGACGCTCCCGCGGTCAGCGAGGTCAGCCCGGAGGCTACGGCCGCCAGCTGATCGGCGCGGTCACGCGGGAAACCTTCGGACATCGCCAGCAGGAGTCCGTCGGCGGAGACCACCACGGTGTGGGACACCCCAGGGGTGTTGTCCACGAAGTTGGTGATCAACCAGTTCAGATTCTGCGCCGCCTGGCTCATCGGGCTCACACTAACGCTCCTGGTTGTAGGTACTACTGCCCGGGCCGAAGCCCGATCCGTTCGTGTCCGTCCCCGCGTTGCGTCCCTGCTGGACACCGCGCCGCAGGTTGCTCAACCTGCCACGCACGTCCTCAGGGGCGCGGGAGACCTGAGGTCCGCCCTGCGGGGTCTGTTCAGCCGTGCCCTCGACGAGGTTCGCCTTGGGCACCCGCCGCGGAAGACCGGAGGAGGTGACTCCGCCCGCCTTCGGCTCGCGGAGCTTCTCCGCCCGCTGCCAGCGCTCGTCGTTGGTCGAGCGCCAGTCCTCGGGGCCGGCACCGTTGCTGCTGCCGTCCGCCTCGGCCTGAGCGCCCTGCGGAGCCTGTTTGGCCTGCTCGGCGGGCTGCTGCCACTGCTGCTGGGGCTGCGACTGCTGAATGCTGCCGCGCCGCGGCAGACCGGCGTTGGTCGTTGCGTGGCTGCTGCTCGGAGCGGGTCCCGGACGTTCGAAGCCTACGCGCTCGGAGACGTTCGTGGGGGCGCTGGGTGCAGATTCCGGTTCGCTCCGGTAATCAGGCTCGAACCCACCCTGGTACGTACCTTGATTCGACCAGTCTCCCTGGTGGGACTGGGTGTCGAACTGGCCGTCGTACTGTGGCTCCGGGGTCTGCGGAGCCTGGTAATTGGCTTCCGCATATGCCGACTCGTGGTGCTCCTGGGGCTCCGGGTAACCGCCGGACTGCTGGTAGCCGTCGTACGCCTGCGGCTGCTCCTGGGCGTACTCCTGCGAGTAGTCCTGGCCGTACTCGGAGGCGTACTGCTGCTGCCCCTGCGAGTAGTCCACCTCGTCGCGGTAGAGCGGGTGCTCGCCGCCCTGTGCCTGCGCCTCCAGCGCGGCACGGCGCTCCTCACGCATCAGCGAGCGGCCCACCGGGTCGAGCTGCGGAGAGGCGTCCGAGGGATCGTCGTACCGGGAGTCGTCGAAGCCGAGTTCCGCGGCGGTGCGCATCGGCGGGGCCTGGATCGGGGCGGGCTCGAACGCCTGCTGCTCCGGAATGATCTGGGAGACAGTGAAGTCGTCCTCGGGCAGCGCCTCGCCACCGCCACCGTGGGTGATGGCGTCGGGAAGCATGACCAGTGAGGTGGTGCCGGCCTGCTCGCCCGAGGGGCGCAGCTGGACCCGGATGCCGTGCCGGTCGGCAAGGCGGCCGACCACGAACAGGCCCATGCGCTGCGAGACAGCGGCATCCACCGTCGGCGGGTTGGCCAGCTTGTGGTTGATGTCGGCGAAGTCCTCGGCGGTCAGGCCGATGCCCTTGTCGTGGATCTCGACCATGACGCGACCGTCGGGCAGCCGGGTGGCCGTCACGCGGACCTTGGTCTGCGGCGAGGAGAACGTCGTGGCGTTCTCCAGCAGCTCGGCCAGCAGGTGCACAAGGTCGGTCACGGCCTGGCCGTGGATCTCCGTCTCCGGTACGCCCGTCATCTCGATGCGCTCGTAGGACTCCACCTCCGAGGAGGCGGCGCGGAGCACGTCGACCAGCGGCACCGGCTGGTTCCAGCGGCGCCCCGGCTCCTCGCCGGCGAGGACCAGGAGGTTCTCGCCGTTGCGGCGCATACGGGTCGCCAGGTGGTCCAGCTTGAAGAGGTTCTCCAGCTGGTCCGGGTCGGCCTCGTTGTTCTCCAGGTCGGTGATCAGGGTCAGCTGGCCCTCGATCAGCGACTGGTTACGGCGAGAGAGGTTGGTGAAGATCGCGTTGACGTTGCCACGGAGCATGGCCTGCTCGGCGGCGAGCCGGACGGCCTCGCGGTGGACCTGGTCGAAGGCGCGGGCGACTTCGCCGATCTCGTCCAGAGTGTCGATCGGGATCGGCTGCACACGGGTGTCGACGCGGCCCGGCTCCGTACGCGAGAGCTGGTCGACCAGCATCGGCAGACGCTGCTCGGCGATGCCGAACGCGGCGGTACGCAGCTGGCGCATCGAGCGGCTCATCTGGCGGGCCATGAGCCCGGCCAGGATGAAGGCGGTGAGCAGGGCGATCACGACGATGGCGCCGTTGACGATGGCGTCCTGCTTGGCGTCGTCGGAGATCTGGGCGGCCTCGGTCACGGCCTTGTCGACGAGGTCGTTCTCGATCTCGGTGTAGCCGTCGAACTTGGCGGTGGACGCGGCCATCCAGGTGGTGGGCGTGACGTCGATCTTCTTCAGCTGCTTGGGGCTCAGCCCCTGGCCGATCTTGGCGGCCATGCCGGGCAGGACGTTGCCCTTCGGGTCCCGCGGCGGGTTGAGACCAGCGGCCTTCAGCTGCCTCTCGCCCGCGACGGCCTTGCCCGCCATGATCTGCTGCAGGTTGTCGGTGTCTTCCTGCGTACCGCCGGAGACGTACTCACCGAGCGCGATCTGCTCAAGGTAGTTGTACGAGTTGAACGCGATGGTCTGCTTGGCACGGGTCGTGTCGTCCCCGCTGGGACGGATCAGCAGGTGCAGGCCGATGGAGCGCTGCAGCGACGCGGCGGCCTTGGCCAGCTGGATCGCGTAGACCGTACGGCCGTAGCTGGTGATGTTGCCGGTGCCGAGGCCGAGCTCGTTGGAGAACTCCATCAGCGAGTGCTGGACCTTGACGTAGCCCTCTTCGGTGCCGACCGCGGACTTGGACTCGATGCCCTCGATGTACGCGGTCTTGCGCAGGTCGGCGAGGCTGGGCTCCTCGGCCCGGAAGAGACTCAGACGGCGCTCCAGGCCCTGCTTCTCGGGCAGGTCCTGGACGGCCAGGTCGAACTTCTGCTTCGCGTCGTCCGTGGTCGCGTACGCGTTGGTGACGTGCGGATCCTTGCGGGCACCGGCGAGCAGATACGGCGCCGTGAGGTCACGCTCGTTGAGCAGTGCCTGGCCGTACTCCGAGGCGGCGCGCACGATCAGCGCCGTCTTCTCGGCGTCCTGCGCCTCGTTCCAGGTGTTGATGGAGGACTTGACCTGGAAGCCGCCCATCACCAGCCCGACGAGCACGGGGATGAGGAGGATCGCGTTCAGGCGGGTGGGCACTCGCCAGTTGCGCGGGGACAGCCGGCTTGAGCTGCCGGCGGCCGGGGCCGGCGGACCGGGCTCAATCGCAGGCGACGCCGCTGCGCGCTGCGGCGGGGTGAAGTTGCCCCGCGCCTGCTGCTCTGCGGAGCTCGTCATGCTTCGCCTCACTCGACCAACAACCTCTCGGCGTCGGCACCTACGCTGTGCCGTGTGTTTCGTTCAGAGCTCTACTACTGGGGAGTTCGCCGAATTCCAGCACGTGGAAGGGGTCCGTTCCAAACAGTTGGAATCAGCCATTCCGAGTGGCGTACGCCTCAGATAAAACGGGCATAAATGCCAAGCCGCATCAAATGGCGAGGTCAATATGAGCGCAGCGGTACCAGTCGTACGCGGCGGGTGTCCGAGGCGCGTTAATTCTCTCTCGAAATGTTATGAACACGAAGGCGGGCCGTGTCAAAGGACACAGCCCACCCCCATACAACTACGACAACTGCCGTATCTCGCCGTCTACTTGAGCCGGGCCATCAGGGCGTGCTCGACCAGCGTGATGAGTGCGCTCTTGGCGTCCGCGCGGTGGCGGGCGTCGGTGGTGATGATGGGTGCGTCCGGGCCGATCTGCAGGGCTTCGCGTACTTCTTCGGGGTTGTAGGGCTGATGTCCCTCGAAGCCGTTGAGGGCGACGACGAACGGCAGCCCGCTGTTCTCGAAGTAGTCGACCGCCGGGAAGCAGTCGGCGAGGCGGCGGGTGTCGACCAGCACGATGGCGCCGATGGCGCCGCGGACCAGGTCGTCCCACATGAACCAGAAGCGGTCCTGGCCGGGCGTGCCGAACAGGTACAGGATCAGGTCCTGGTCCAGGGTGATACGGCCGAAGTCCATGGCCACCGTGGTGGTGGTCTTGTCCCCGGTGTGGGTCAGGTCGTCGATGCCCGCGGAGGCGCTGGTCATGACGGCTTCGGTACGCAGCGGGTTGATCTCCGAGACGGCGCCGACGAACGTGGTCTTGCCCACGCCGAAGCCGCCCGCCACCACGATCTTCGCGCTGGTGGTTGAGCGGGCTGCACCGCCGCTAGAGCTTGCGAAGTCCACTGAGCACCCTTTCGAGCAGTGTCACGTCCGGCGTGCCGCCGGCCTCTCCGTTGCCCGGCTGATGGATCGCCACCATGCCCGCCTCCGCCAGGTCGGCCACGAGGATCCGAGCGACCCCGAGCGGCATCGACAACAGCGCCGACACCTCTGCCACCGACTTGACCTCACGGCACAGGTGACAGATCCGCTGGTGCTCGGGGAGCAGTGTCCCGAGGTGCGCCGGGTCGGCCGTGGTGCTGACCAGTGCCTCTATGGCGAGCTGGTAGCGCGGCCGGGTCCGGCCGCCGGTCATGGCGTACGGACGGACCAGCGGCTGATCGCCTTCAAATCCGTACGACGCGTCGACTGAGGCGCCGTACGGATCGTGAGAGGCGGGTGGCGGGGTCATGAATCCTCCGGGCGTGACAGCAAGTGGTCTGCGTGCCGTCTGACTGGGCCGGTGGGGGGCCTTGGCGACCTGACAGTGGCTGTGCGGTGGCGCGTACCTGAATTACCTGTGGGGGGAGGCGGTTCAGTGCAAAAGGCTTCCCTGAAGCTCGGCGCGCAGGTCCGGAGTGAGGACGCTGCCGGCCCGGTCCACCAGAAGTGCCATCTCGTAGCCGACGAGGCCGATGTCGCAGTCGGGGTGCGCGAGTACGGCCAGCGAGGAACCGTCCGAGACGGACATGAGGAAGAGGAAACCGCGCTCCATCTCGACGACGGTCTGGCTGACCGGACCGCCTTCGAAGATCCGGGACGCCCCCGCGGTCAGCGAGGTGAGTCCGGACGCCACGGCCGCCAGCTGGTCGGCGCGGTCGCGGGGGAAACCTTCGGACATTGCCAGCAGAAGACCGTCGGCGGAGACCACCACCGTGTGAGACACCCCAGGGGTGTTGTCCACGAAGTTGGTGATCAACCAGTTCAGATTCTGCGCCGCCTGGCTCATCGGACTCAACTAACGCTCCTGCTGGTGAGTGGGGCCGAGGTCGAAGCTGCCGGTCGTCGAGCTGCTCTGCTGACGACCCTGCTGAATGCCCCGACGGAGATTGGTCAGCCGGCCGCGTACGTCATCGGGAGCACGCGAAACCTGCGGACCGGCCTGGTGGTTCTGCTCCTGCGCGGTGCCCGGCACAAGGTTGGCGCGCGGGACCCGGCGAGGCAGACCGGAGGTGGTGACGCCGCCCGCCGCGGGCTTCCTGACCCGCTCGGCCTGGCGTACCAACTCGTCATTGGGCGAGGTGCGCCAGGTGGCACCACTCGCGTTGGGCGCGTTGCCCGGGGTCACCGGGGTCGGCGCCGGGGTGCGCTGCGGCATCGGCGGAGCGGGACGCTCCGTCGGCTGCGGCGGGACGGCGGGAGCCTGCGGCTGCTCGGCGGGCTGACCGCTCTGCGGGCCGTGGAACCAGTTCGTCTCAAGGGTGTCGTACAGCGGCGTACGGCCGTCGCCGGGACCGGCCGGCGGCAGTGCCTCCGGCTGGGGCTGCGGCGGCAGTGCGTTGTGCGCCGGACGCGGCACTCCGTAGTCGGCGTTGTCCCGGCCACCGCGCCGACGCGGGTTGGGGGAGGGGGCCGGCGGCTGCGGGGCGCCCGTGTTCGGACGGGCGAACTGGCCCGAGGTGGAGGAGTCCTGGGCGCCGAACACATCGGGACGTACGAACTGCCCGGTGGAATCGGCACCCAAACCTGCGCCCCGGTCACCGCCGCGCGGCGGCGGCCCGTTGAAGTCGGGCCGTGCGAACTCGGCCGTGGAGCCGGGACCGCGGGTGGACTCGTTGTCCTCGTGGCCGCGCGGCGCATCCGCGGACGGACGCTGCTGCGGGG
The DNA here is from genome assembly GCF_042736455.1 of Streptomyces sp. NPDC060064. NCBI lineage: Bacteria > Bacillati > Actinomycetota > Actinomycetes > Kitasatosporales > Streptomycetaceae > Streptomyces > Streptomyces sp. NPDC060064. The sequence goes on along the minus strand of NZ_JBHWWF010000015.1, from coordinate 127,739 downwards.
CGGACGGCTGCTCGCTGCCCCAGCTGGTGGCCTGCGGCCGCTGTGGACGCTGCGGCTCCTCCCGGCGGTGCGAGGAGCTGCCACCGGGCAGCTCGGCACGCGGGCCGCCGGAGGGCGGCAGCTGACGGCCGCGGTCACCCGCGCCCGGAGCACCCTGCTGGAAGCCGTTCTGGCGTGCCTCGTTGCGCACCGGAGCGCTCGGGGCGCCCCGGCCCGTGCCCGAGCCGAAGGCGCCGGCGAGACCGCCGCCCTGACCCTGGCTCTGACCGCCCTGCTGACCCTGACCCTGTCCCTGGCGGGGCGGCAGCGCGGCACGCGGAGCCGCGCCCGCACCGACCTGGCCGCGCGGCGCACCGGCGCCGAACCGGCCGCCGGCCGGAGCACCGCCCAGTCCACCCGAGGGAGCACCGCCGAGACCGGGACGGCCGCCGCCGTTCGCACCGGGGCCGCCGCCCGGACGGCCGCCGGGCCCCGAGGGAACGGCGCCCTGGCCGCCCGCACCGGGCATGTTCGGGACCTTCTTGCCGCCGTTGGCGACATCGACGGGCAGCATGACCAGCGCGGTCGTACCGCCGGAGTCGGAGGGACGCAGCTGGATACGGATGCCGTGTCGCAGGGACAGCCGGCCGACCACGAACAGACCCATCCGTCGCGACACCGAGACGTCCACGGTGGGCGGCGAGGCGAGCCGCTCGTTGATCGCCGCGAGGTCCTCGGGCGAGAGACCGATACCGGTGTCGTGGATCTCGACGAGCACACGCCCGTCGGGCAGCGCGTGACCGGTGACGCGGACCTTGGTCTGCGGGGAGGAGAAGGAGGTCGCGTTCTCGAGCAGCTCGGCGAGGAGGTGCACAAGGTCGTTGACGACGCGTCCCGCGACCTCGGTCGTCGGGACCGAGGCGAGTTCGATGCGCTCGTACTGCTCCACCTCGGAGGCGGCGGCGCGGAGCACGTCGACCAGCGGAACCGGCCGGGTCCACCGGCGGCCCGGCTCCTCGCCCGCGAGGACGAGGAGGTTTTCGCCGTTCCGGCGCATACGGGTCGCGAGGTGGTCCAGCTTGAAGAGGGAGGACAGCTGGTCCGGGTCGGCCTCGCGGGACTCCAGCTCGGAGATGAGCGAGAGCTGACGCTGGATAAGACCCTGGCTGCGGCGCGAGAGGTTGGTGAACATCGCGTTGACGTTGCCTCGCAGCAGCGCCTGCTCGGCGGCGAGGCGGACCGCCTCGCGGTGCACGTCGTCGAAGGCCGCGGCCACCTGGCCGATCTCGTCCCTGGAGTGCACACCGACGGACTCCACCGAGGTGTCGACGTCCTGCGGGTCGGCCTCGGAGAGCTGCTTGACCAGCTCGGGCAGCCGGTCCTGGGCGACCTTGGTGGCGGTGTCCTGCAGCCTGCGCAGCGAGCGGATCATGGAGCGGGCCACGACGAAGGCGCCGACGAGCGAGACGCCGAGGACGACGAGGATGAGCGCACCGTTGATGATCGCGTCGCGCTGCGACTGCTGGCGCAGCTCGCGCGCCTTGGCCTCCATCTGGCCGAGCAGCGTGGCCTCGATGGTGCCCATCGCCCTGATGCGGACCGAGTAGTCGTCGGTCCAGTCCAGGTGGGAGCGCTTGGGCTGGGTGGCCAGACCGCCCTTGGTGTCGAGCACGCGCTTGGCGTAGAGCTCGGACGCCTTGATCGTGGGGTTGCCGTTCTCCAGCGGGTCGGTCAGTTCATCGGCGTTGCCGCCGATGGACTCGTAGATCGCCCTGAAGGCCTTGATCTCGGTCTTGCCGTTCTCCAGGTTGGCCAGACCGTAGAGCCGGTCGGGTTCGCTGAGGCCCGGGGCCTTCGCGTCGGCACCGCCCGGGAGAGCGGCGGCGATGACCGCACGCTGGATGGAGGCGAACTCCTTGGCGGAGGAGAACGCCGCCAGGGCACGCGTCCTCTTGATCATCTCCGGGTTGCTGGTCGCCTGGGCCATGTCCTGGGAGAGGCTCAGCAGCGACTGGATCAGCCGGCTGTAGGCCTCGATGGTCTGGGAGTGCGGGGCGCCCGGGGTGTAGGCGGTCTCGCGGATCTTGGTCAGCGCGTTGACCTGGACGGCGATCTCGTTCGCGTTGGCGCGGATGCTCTCCAGCGCCTGATCGTTCTCCGTGTTGGGGATGCCCCGGGTGGTCTCGAGGAAGGAGGTCCTGGCCCGGTCGGTCGCCGCTCGTGGTTCCGAGACCTTGAAGTCGGCGACGCTCGCGCCGTTGGCCAGCGGGCCCGCGGACAGGTCGCGCTCCGCCTGGAGCTTCTCCGCCAGCGCGGTCGCCTGCTTGGTCATGTCCGTCAGCAGCTGCATGTGCTCCAGCTGCTTCATATCGTCCATGGACTGGTTGATACGGAGTCCGCCCAGCGTGGTCGCCGCGACGACCGGCAGGGTGAGCAGGGACACCAGACGCGTGCTGATGCGCCAGTTGCGCAGGGCTATTCGCGAACCGGTGTCCGTGGGTCCCTTGGATTTCAGCGGGGGCTTGGGCCCGTCGCCGCCTGGTGCGGCCGCACCGGGGCGCGCGGCACGGTCACCGCTGTCGCCGGGCGCTGCCGGTCCCTGGTTTTGGGTGTGCTGGGGCGAGGAACCGCGGTCGGTCCCGCCACGCGGCTCCTGTTCCGCCGCAGCGCTGCCATCCCTCTTGAAACGTCCCTGCACTAGCGTCGCAACCTCTGGACCAGGCGTCCCTCCGCGTGAACGGCGAGACGGTGTCGGCGTCGTGGGGCGAAGAACGCGCCCCATGGTGGTCGTCAGTGACCGGCGCTGATCCCCCTTCCCCGCCGCCACTCGGCGCTGCGTTGCGCCCTTGCGCGCCGGCCTGAAACCCGCGGCGGTGCGTGGAATTCCAGCACAGAGCAGGATCTCCAACAAGAGCCGCGTACCGGGCTGTGACCTGGGTGACACGGTGTGAGCGTTGTGTCACAAGACGTAGAAAGAGGGTGCGGAGGAAACGGACCTTTCCCTACGAGTCGCTCGGGGTGGAGGGTGTCCCAGTCGCCATGATCAGGAGCGGAATGTTGGCTTCAGTGGGGCAATGTCCGTTTCGCTGAAAGTGGTTGACCGTCTGGAATGACCGAATTGACCGTCAACTCGTGAGGAAACTCACACGTAGATCGCTGAGTCTTCCGGGCTTTCGCAGGGAATTGAATGTTTAGCCTGACGCTTTACAGGGATGGGCAATCCGTCAACCGGCGCTCACCGAAGCGCCCGCACCCCGACAAGGTCTGAAACAACAGATGAAGACGACGATGATGTTCCGCAACATAGCCAACCCCCGGCGCACCACGCTGGCGCACCTCGAGGACGCCGACGAACTGCAGACGCCGGAGCAGCCGGAACACGCAATCGATCTTCCCATGCAGACGGCAAACCCGCGTCGTACGGTCCTGATGGACGCCCCCGCCCAGTAATACGCGAGGCGGTGCCCGCACCCGCGTTAGCCTGGAGCGTCAGACTCCAGCCAGCGCAATCAGCAGAGGGGCACCCGCATCCCGTGCGCATCGCCAGGTTCTCCATCGACGGCAATGTCGCCTTCGGCGCGGTCGAGGGCGAAGGCCCCGACGACCTCGTCCTCGACATCATCAAGGGCATCCCGTTCGCCGACTTCGAGCTCTCCGGTACGAAGGTCCCGCTGGCTCCGCAGTCGCAGGACCGGGTCCGGCTGCTGCCGCCCGTGCTCCCCAGCAAGGTCGTGGCCTTCGGCCGCAACTACGCGGAGCACGCGGCGGAGCTCGGCAACGAGGTGCCCGACGCGCCGTTCGCCTTCTTCAAGCCGTCCACCTCGGTGGTCGGACCCGGCGACCCGATCGCATACCCCTCCTTCTCCCAGGAACTGCACCACGAGGCCGAACTGGCCGTGGTCATCGGCCGGATGTGCCGCGAAGTCCCGCGCGAACGCGTCAAGGACGTGATCCTCGGCTACACCTGCGCCAATGACGTCACCGCGCGTGACGTCCAGAAGCGCGAGAAGCAGTGGGCCAGGGCCAAGGGCTTCGACAGCTCCTGCCCGCTCGGCCCGTGGGTGGAGACCGACCTCGACCCGAGCGACCTGGCCATCCAGTGCACGGTCAACGGAGAGCAGCGTCAGCTCGGCCGTACGAGCCAGATGATCCACTCCATCGAGGATCTGATCGTCAACATCTCCGAGGCGATGACGCTGCTCCCCGGCGACGTCGTCCTCACGGGCACCCCGGCCGGGGTCGGCCCCCTCAACGTCGGCGACGAGGTCGCCGTCACCATTCAAGGCATCGGCACTCTCACCAACAAGGTGATCAAGCGTGGCTAACGCGAACGTCCGCGTACGTTTCTGTCCCTCGCCGACCGGCAACCCCCATGTGGGTCTGGTCCGCACCGCCCTGTTCAACTGGGCGTTCGCCCGGCACAACGGCGGCACCATGGTCTTCCGCATCGAGGACACCGACGCGGCCCGCGACTCCGAGGAGTCGTACAACCAGCTGCTCGACTCGATGCGCTGGCTGGGCCTGGACTGGGACGAGGGCCCCGAGACCGGCGGCCCGCACGCGCCCTACCGCCAGTCGCAGCGGATGGACCTCTACAAGGACGTCGCCGAGAAGCTCCTGGCCGGGGGTTACGCGTACCACTGCTACTGCACCGCCCTTGAGCTGGAGGCCCGCCGCGACGCCGCCCGCGCGGCCGGCAAGCCCTCCGGTTACGACGGCAAGTGCCGCGACCTGACCGCCGAGCAGAAGGCGGCGTACGAGGCCGAGGGCCGCACCTCCATCGTCCGCTTCCGGATGCCCGACGAGCCGATCACCTTCACGGACCTGGTCCGCGGCGAGCTCACCTTCACTCCGGAGAACGTCCCGGACTACGGCATCGTCCGCGCCAACGGCGCCCCGCTGTACACGCTGGTCAACCCGGTCGACGATGCGCTGATGGAGATCACCCACGTGCTGCGCGGCGAGGACCTGCTGTCCTCCACCCCGCGGCAGGTCGCGCTCTACAAGGCGCTGATCGAGCTGGGCATCGCCAAGGAGATCCCGGTCTTCGGCCATCTGCCGTACGTGATGGGCGAGGGCAACAAGAAGCTCTCCAAGCGCGACCCGCAGGCGTCCCTGAACCTGTACCGCGAGCGCGGCTTCCTCTCCGAGGGCCTGATCAACTACCTCTCGCTGCTCGGCTGGTCCTACTCCGCCGACCAGGACATCTTCTCGGTCGCCGAGCTGGTCGAGAAGTTCGACATCGCGGACGTCAACGCCAACCCGGCCCGCTTCGACCTGAAGAAGGCGGAGGCGATCAACGCCGACCACATCCGCCGGCTCGATGTGAAGGCCTTCACCGAGGCATGCCGCCCCTGGCTGCAGGCCCCGCACGCCAACTGGGCGCCGGAGCAGTTCGACGAGGCGGCCTGGGAGGCGATCGCCCCGTACGCCCAGACCCGGGTCACCGTCCTCTCGGACATCACGGCCAACGTCGACTTCCTCTTCCGGGACGCGCCGGTCGAGGACGAGGCGTCCTGGACGAAGGCGATGAAGGAGGGCTCCGACGCCCTGCTCCGTACGGCCCGCGAGAAGCTGGAGTCCGCGGACTGGTCCGGCGCGGAGTCCCTGAAGAACGCGGTCCTGGCGGCGGGCGAGGAGCACGGCCTGAAGCTCGGCAAGGCCCAGGCCCCGGTCCGCGTCGCGGTCACCGGCCGCACGGTGGGCCTGCCGCTCTTCGAGTCCCTGGAGATCCTGGGCAAGGAGAAGACCCTGTCCCGTATCGACGCGGCGCTGGCGAAGCTCACGGCCTAGGCTCGCGGCATGCCGATCCGCGCGGTTCTCTGGGACATCGATGACACGATCTTCGACTACGCCAGCGCCGACCGCGTCGGCATGCAAAGGCATCTGAACGCCGAGGGCCTGCCCGACGGATACGACTCCGTCGGGCAGGCCCTCGATGCGTGGCGCGAGCTCACCCAGCTGCACTGGGCCCGGTTCGCCGGCGGCGAGACCGATTTCCAGGGGCAGCGCCGCGACCGCGTCCGGTCCTTTCTCCGTAGGGAGGAGCTGAGCGACGCGGACGCGGACGCCTGGTTCGAACGGCACGTCGCCCACTTCGAGGCCGCCTGGTCCCTCTTTCCCGACACCGTGCCCGTCCTGGACGTGCTGGCGGACGAGTACCGCCACGCCGTCCTCTCGAACGCCAGCATTCACAACCAGGACCGCAAGCTGCGCGCCCTCGGTGTACGGGACCGGTTCGAAGCCGTCGTGTGCGCCGTCGAACTCGGGGTCTCCAAGCCCGACGCCGGCGCCTTCCACGCCGCCTGTGACGCGATCGACCTCACGCCGCAGGAGGTGGCGTATGTGGGGGATCATCCCGATATCGACGCTCGAGGCGCCGTCGCCGCGGGGCTCACCGGTATCTGGCTCGATCGCACCGGCCTCGGTGGGCACCCTGAGCTCACTCGTATCACCGGCCTTGACCAGCTTCCTGGCCTGCTGCGGGGCGATACCCGTTTTGGAGCGCCGGACACCTTCAGGTAATGTTCTTCCTGCGCCGCCCGAGAGGGCCGAGAGGTCCGGCCGGGAAGCGCAAACCAAACAAACCCCCACCTGGGGGTTGAGTTTTGGTGGGCTATGGTGTAATTGGCAGCACGACGGTTTCTGGTTCCGTTAGTCTAGGTTCGAGTCCTGGTAGCCCAGCGCAGATCTCATCTGTAACAAGCCCCCGTTGTGTAGCGGCCTAGCACGCTGCCCTCTCAAGGCAGTAGCGCCGGTTCGAATCCGGTCGGGGGTACAGATCCATCCCGTTGATCATCAGGGTCGCACCCGATGATCGTGCGGTGACATCACCCGGCTCTTGCCGGGTGGGATCGCTAGGGCCCCCGTTGTGTAGCGGCCTAGCACGCCGCCCTCTCAAGGCGGTAGCGCCGGTTCGAATCCGGTCGGGGGTACTGGTCTATACCATGGGCTATGGTGTAATTGGCAACACGACGGTTTCTGGTTCCGTTGTTCTAGGTTCGAGTCCTGGTAGCCCAGCGCGGTCGAGTGATCGACCTGCAAGTAGCTAGCCCCCGTTGTGTAGCGGCCTAGCACGCCGCCCTCTCAAGGCGGTAGCGCCGGTTCGAATCCGGTCGGGGGTACGCATCGAGAAGGCCCTTCGCGAACCGCGGAGGGCCTTCTCGCGTCTGTTGCCTTCCTCTGCCTTCCTCCTGCGGCCGCGTCGGCGGGATACTCCGCGTATGGATGCTGCCGGCGCGGAACCCCTCGTACGCACCGCGGAGTTACGCATCACGCGCATCCGCCGGCCGCCGGGCCTGAGCATCGAGGGCGTGGTTGACGTCCACACCCACCGCCATCTGCGTACCGCGCTCGAAGCGATCGCCTCGACCGACGGCGATGTCCAACTCGAGCTCTCGGGGCTCGAGTTCCTCGATCTCGGCGGACTGCGCATGCTGATTGCCTTCGCCGGAACGCGAGATGGGGGCCACCATGTGGAGCTGGCCGGCCTCGCCCCGCATCTGCGGAATGTGATCGCGCTGGTCGGCTGGGACGACACTCCCGGTCTTCGGCTGGGAGCCCACCGTGTCAAGTGACGCCCGGCCCAACGGTTTTGTGCACCAAGCCTGTCTGTACCACGACGACGAAGAATTCCTGGCGATGGCAGTGCCGTTCGCCGAGGAGGGGCTGGCTGCGGGGGAGCCCGTGCTGGCCGCGACGACGCCCGCCAACATCCAACTCCTGGGGGAGGCCCTCGGGGAGCGGGCCCACGCACTCGACACCGCGGACACCGCCTACTTCGGCCGTCGCCCGGTGGAACGGGTCTCCGCGCTCCTGCGCTACGCGGACCGCGGCCGGATGTCCGGGCGCCCGGTGCGGATGATCGCCGAACCGGTCTGGGCCGGTAAATGCGCGCGGCAGATCGCCGAGTGGAAGCGGATGGAGTCCGGGCTCAATGTGCTGCTCGCGCACACCGACTCCCGGCTGATCTGCCCGTACGACACCCGGACCCTGCCCGGCCATGTCGTGGAGGCCGCCTGGGCCACCCATCCCGGCCATGTGGTGGGCGATCTGGTGCTGCCCTGCGGGACGTACACGGACCCGGAGGCTTATGCGGCGGCCGGCGAGCGGCCGCTCCCGCCGCCGCCCGCGAGCGCCGCGCTGCTCGCGCTGCCCGTGTCACTCGCCGCGGTACGGCGTTTCGCGCGGCTGCGGGCCGAGGCGGCCGGGCTGCCGGGGGAGCGGGTGGCGCTGGCCGAGACGCTGGCGAACGAGGCGCTGACGTGGCTGGTGGCGCGGGGTGCGGCGGCCGGTGCGGAGCTACGGGTCTGGGAGGAGCCGGGCGCGGTGGTGTGGGACGTACTGGCCACGGGGGCGGGTGCGGGGGCGGCCGTGCCGGGCCGCTTCGCGAGCTTCGCGCCGCCGGGGCCGGAGTCGTCCACGGACGACGCGCTGTGGCTGCTGCGGACGCTGTCGGAGTCGCTGGACGTCCGCGTGGAGCCGGGAGGGGGCTTGCGGTTGCGCGCGGTGTGCGCGGGCCCACGGGTGCTCACCCAGGGCTGAGGCCGCGACCTGGGGCTCCGCCCGCGCCTCAATCGCCGGCGAGGCTCATGCTGGGGCTCCGCCCCAAGCCCCGCGCCTCAATCGCCGGCGAGGCTTGTTTCTCCCGCGCCCCAATCGCCGGCCGGGCTTGTTTTCCGGAGGGGCTGGAAAATTCAGCCCCTCCGGCGATTGAGGAGACGCCCGAAGGGCGTGCCGCTTCAGCTCCGGCGGAGCGCCTCGCTCAGGCGGGCCGCCGCGTCGATGACCGCCTGGGCGTGCATGCGGCCCGGGTGGCGCGTCAGCCGCTCGATCGGCCCGGAGACCGAGACGGCGGCGACCACGCGGTTGGACGGGCCGCGTACGGGCGCGGAGACCGACGCGACGCCCGGCTCGCGCTCGCCGATCGACTGGGCCCAGCCCCGGCGCCGTACGCCGGACAACGCCGTCGCCGTGAAACGGGCGCCCTGCAGTCCGCGGTGCAGACGCTCCGGCTCCTCCCAGGCCATCAGGATCTGGGCCGAGGAGCCGGCCTTCATCGTGAGCGTGGAGCCGACCGGCACGGTGTCCCGCAGTCCGGACAGCCGTTCGGCCGCCGCCACACAGATCCGCATGTCTCCCTGCCGGCGGTAGAGCTGCGCGCTCTCGCCGGTCACATCGCGCAGATGCGTGAGTACGGGTCCGGCCGTGGCCAGCAGCCGGTCCTCGCCCGCCGCGGCGGCGAGCTCCGCCAGCCGCGGGCCGAGAATGAACCGGCCCTGCATGTCCCTCGCCACAATCCGGTGGTGTTCCAGTGCCACGGCAAGGCGATGTGCCGTGGGTCGTGCAAGCCCTGTCGCCGCGACCAGCCCGGCGAGGGTGGCCGGACCGGACTCCAGTGCGCTCAGTACCAGAGCTGCCTTGTCGAGAACGCCGACGCCGCTAGAGTTGTCCATGCAACGATATTCACGTCTCACACTGTGAAACGCAAGTTCAATTTTCCCAGGAACTTGCGACGCTGTAGTTGCGGCCCGCGGACCAACGGGCTCTGCACAAGATCTCTAGTTGTGTCGGCGGACCAGTCGGCCGGAGGGAAAGCGATGGGTAGGACACTCGCGGAGAAGGTCTGGGACGACCATGTCGTCCGGCGCGCGGAGGGCGAGCCCGACCTGCTCTTCATCGATCTGCATCTGCTGCACGAGGTGACCAGCCCCCAGGCCTTCGACGGGCTCCGGCAGAACGCCCGCCAGGTCCGGCGCCTCGACCTCACCATCGCGACCGAGGACCACAACACCCCGACGCTGGACATCGACAAGCCCATCGCGGACCCGGTCTCGCGCGCCCAGTTGGAAACGCTCCGTAAGAACTGTGCCGACTTCGGTGTACGTCTGCACCCGCTGGGCGACATCGAGCAGGGCGTTGTCCATGTGGTGGGCCCGCAGCTGGGCCTGACCCAGCCCGGTACCACCGTGGTCTGCGGCGACTCGCACACCTCCACGCACGGCGCTTTCGGCGCGCTGGCGTTCGGCATCGGCACCTCCCAGGTGGAGCATGTGCTGGCCACCCAGACGCTGCCGCTGGCCCGTCCCAAGACCATGGCCATCACGGTCGAGGGCGAACTGCCCGACAGCGTCACCGCCAAGGACCTGATCCTGGCGATCATCGCGAAGATCGGTACCGGCGGCGGCCAGGGCTACATCCTGGAATACCGCGGCTCCGCCATCGAGAAGCTCTCGATGGAGGCCCGGATGACCATCTGCAATATGTCGATCGAGGCGGGCGCCCGGGCCGGAATGATCGCCCCGGACCGCACCACCTTCGACTATCTGCAGGGCCGCGACCACGCCCCCAAGGGCGCGGAGTGGGACGCCGCCGTCGCGTACTGGGAGACCCTGCGTACCGACGACGACGCCGTTTTCGACGCCGAGGTGTTCATCGACGCCGCCGAACTGGCGCCGTTCGTCACCTGGGGCACCAACCCCGGCCAGGGTGCGCCCCTGACGGCGAACGTCCCCGACCCGGCTTCGTACGAGGACGCTTCGGAGCGGCACGCCGCCGAAAAGGCCCTGGAATACATGGGGTTGAGTGCCGGCCAGCCGCTGCGCGACATCAAGGTCGACACCGTCTTCGTAGGCTCCTGCACCAACGGCCGTATCGAGGACCTGCGCAACGTGGCCGCCATCGTCGAGGGCCGCAAAGTCGCCGACGGCGTACGGATGCTGGTGGTCCCCGGCTCCGTACGGGTCGCGCTGCAGGCCGTCGAGGAGGGCCTGGACAAGGTCTTCACCGCCGCGGGCGCCGAATGGCGGCACGCCGGCTGCTCGATGTGTCTGGGCATGAACCCCGACCAACTGGCCCCCGGCGAGCGCTCCGCGTCCACCTCCAACCGCAACTTCGAGGGCAGGCAGGGCAAGGGCGGACGCACCCATCTGGTCTCGCCCCAGGTCGCCGCGGCCACAGCGGTACTGGGCCATCTGGCCTCTCCCGCCGATCTGTCCGACGCCGACGCCCGTACGCCCGCTGGAGCCCGATAACCATGGAAGCTTTCACCGCACACACCGGCCGGGCCGTACCGCTGCGCCGCAGCAACGTCGACACCGACCAGATCATCCCGGCCCACTGGCTGAAGAAGGTCACCCGCGACGGTTTCGAGGACGGCCTGTTCGAGGCCTGGCGCAAGGATTCGTCCTTCATCCTCAACCAGCCCGAGCGCAAGGGCGCCTCGGTGCTGGTGGCCGGCCCCGACTTCGGCACCGGATCCTCCCGTGAGCACGCCGTATGGGCCCTGCAGAACTACGGCTTCAAGACCGTCATCTCCTCCCGGTTCGCCGATATCTTCCGCGGCAACTCGCTCAAGAACGGCCTGCTGACGGTGGTTCTGGAGCAGAAGGTCGTGGACGCGCTCTGGGAGCTGACCGAGGCCGACCCGACTGCCGAAATCACCGTGGACTTGGAGAAGCGACAGGTTCTGGCCACGGGAATCACGGCTGACTTCGAGCTTGACGAGAACGCCCGCTGGCGGCTGCTGAACGGTCTCGACGACATCAGCCTCACCCTTCAGAACGAAGCAGACATCGCCGCTTACGAGGCATCCCGACCGGCCTTCAAACCCCGCACAATTGACGTCTGAGCAGCGGTTTTCCCGTACTGCGCCCCCCACCGCCCGGTGGGGGGCGCAGTCGCTTGTTGAGACCCTGTCGGGCGACAACTCGCCCCAGATGGCACAATCGGTGCATGGAACGCGACAGCCAACTCGAGCTCTACGAGGCAGTCGCCGCCCGATTGAAGGAAGCGCACACAAGGGTGCGTGAACTGCAAGTCCCGGAGGGCGTAAGGATGGCGCTGTCCCGGAAGCTGCTGGTCGTCACGGCCGCGGCGAAGCACGATCTCCCGGATGCGGCAAGGCGTCTGGACCGCTTGATGAAGGACCTCGACGAGGGCCGATTCCCTGAAGGCGACTGACACCCGGAGTTCCGCGACGGTCGACTTCGTTGCGGCACTAGGGTGATTAGCCCGTTTCGTGTTTGATTTGCGGTATATATCTGCCTAACGTGCGAAAAAGCCTGGACGCATTCGTTCCGGCAATGTCTCCGAAGGGGAAGACGTGAACAAGGCGCAGCTCGTAGAAGCGATTGCCGACAAGGTCGGAGGCCGTCAGCAGGCCGCCGAGGCTGTCGACGCGGTACTTGACGCGATCGTCCGCGCAGTTGTCGGCGGAGACCGGGTTTCGGTCACCGGCTTCGGCTCGTTCGAGAAGGTCGACCGTCCGGCCCGTTACGCCCGCAACCCGCAGACGGGTGAGCGCGTACGGGTCAAGAAGACCTCCGTTCCGCGCTTCCGTGCGGGACAGGGCTTCAAGGACCTGGTGAGCGGCTCGAAGAAGCTCCCCAGGGGTGGCGAGGTCTCCGTCAAGAAGGCTCCCAAGGGAAGCCTCTCGGGCGGTGCTTCCACTCGTACAGCGGTCAAGAAGGCCGCCGCCAAGAAGGTCGCGGCGAAGAAGGTCGCGGCCAAGAAGGCGACGGCGAAGAAGACCACGGCGGCGAAGAAGACGACCGCCAAGAAGACCACGGCGAAGAAGACCACGGCCAAGAAGGCCACCGCCAAGAAGGCGACTCCGGCGAAGAAGACCACGGCCAAGAAGGCGGCGGCCAAGAAGACCGCCCCCGCCAAGAAGGCCACAGCCAAGAAGGCGCCTGCCAAGAAGGCGACGGCACGCAAGACGACCGCCAAGAGGGCCGCTGCCAGGAAGAAGTAAGCAGCAAAGGGTCACAGTGCCACTCACGCGCCGGGCCGGACTCCCCCAGGGGAGCCCGGCCCGCGGCGTTTCCGTGACGTTCGCAGTGGTCAGAGGGTCTGCAGCGTCACCAGCGTGATGCGGAGCGACGTGCCCTCGCCCTCGGTCTCGATGCGGACCCGCTGGCCCGGCCGGAGCAGTCGCAGACCGCCCGCGTCGAAGGCCGCGGCATCGAACTCCACCGGCGTGCCGTCGTCGAGCAGCACGCTCCCGCTGCGGGTTTCGGAGTCGTATGTGTACGAGGTCGCCTGCATACGCGCCAGCCTATCCGCCTCCTCGGCCGTCCACGGCGTGGGCTCAGCCGTCCATGACGTGGACGCCGGACTGCCAGCGCTCCGCGGTACGCGGCCCCACGCCGAGCACGAGCGCGGCCTTCAGATCGTCCCCGGTGTCCACGTCCTGCCGTACCGAATCGACCCCGTCGAGCAGGATTTCCGCAGCCCCCGAAGCCCTGTGCCGGAGCCGCGAGCGGCCGCCGAAAGCAGGACGCAATTCCACGCCGGGCGCTGCCGAGAGGAATGTCGTGCCGATTCCGGCCGCATCCGTCAGAAATGCCCGGGGAAATACCGAAGCTGTCGCAAGGACCCGTGCCAATTCCGCGGGACGCAATGCGGGCAGATCGGCGTTGAGTGCGGCGACCGCCGCGGCGGGCCGTACCGCCCGCACCGCTTCCGCCCCGTGCGCCAGCGCCGCGTTGAGTCCCGCCGCAGGAGCGTCCGGCACGATCCGCGCACCCAGTGCGGCCAGCTCGGCCGCCGCCGCGGGATCGTCCGTGACGACCGCCACATCCCGCACCGCCGGGCAGGCCAGCGCCGCGGCCACGGTGTCCTGGGCGAAAGCGAGTGCCAGATGCGGCCGCAGAATGTCGTCCGCCGCCTCCGCGAGCCTGCTCTTGGCCAGTACGAGGGGCTTCAGCGGGACGACCAGGGACCAGAGGGGCGTCGGGTCGGTGTTCGTGGCGGGCTCTCCGTCCGTGCGCATCGGGTGCCCATTGTCGCCTGAGCCCGCGAAGATCCGGAGGGCTGGGCCTGTGGCCGGGGCGTACGGTGTTCTCGACAGACCAGGGGCCTGGGGCGACACTTGACCCCCAGCAGCCAGGCAGCATGCCCGGTGATAGAGGAAGGTGTCCGAGTGTCCCGCCGTACAATCGGCTTCTGGTACCGCCTGGCGGCGGTCATCACTAAACCGCCGCTGTTGCTTCTGTTCAAGCGGGACTGGCAAGGAATGGAACACATTCCGGCTGACGGCGGATTTATCACCGCCATCAATCACAACTCGTATCTCGACATGTTCTCCTACGGTCACTTCCAGTACAACACCGGACGTGTGCCCCGATTCCTGGCCAAGGCCGCGCTCTTCAAAGCGCCCGGTGTGGGGATCCTTCTGCGAGGTACCGGCCAGATTCCCGTCTATCGCGAGTCCTCCAACGCCTTCGGCGCCTTCCGCGCCGCTGTGGAAGCCGTGGAGCGCGGTGAATGCGTCGCCTTCTACCCCGAGGGCACTCTCACGCGCGACCCCGGCCAGTGGCCGATGACCGCGAAGACCGGAGTGGCGCGTGCGGCACTGCTGACCAAGGCGCCGGTGGTGCCTGTCGCCCAGTGGGGCGCCAACTTGGCGATGCCGCCGTACGCCAAGGAGAACAAGGTCCGCTTCTTCCCCCGCAAGACGCTCCAGGTGAAGGCGGGGTCGCCGGTCGACCTCACGCCCTTCTACGACAAGGAGCCGACGCCGGAGGTGCTGAAGGAGGCGACTGAGATCATCATGTCCGCCGTCACCGGCCTGCTGGAGGACCTGCGCGGCGAGCGGGCGCCCGAGAAGCCGTACGATCTGCGCGAAATCCGCGCTCAGGAGCGCCGCAAGGCCGCCGAGGAGGGCACCAAGTGACGCGCGCAGTCGCCAGGGCAGCAGTATTCGGAACCGGCTCGTGGGGCACGGCGTTCGCCATGGTCCTCGCCGACGCGGGCTGCGAGGTGACCCTCTGGGCCCGCCGCCCCGAAGTCGCCGAGGCCGTCAACACCACCCGCACCAACCCCGACTATCTGCCGGGAATTGAGCTTCCGGAGTCGGTACGCGCCACCACCGACCCCGCCGAGGCCGCGGCCGGCGCCGACTTCACGGTCCTCACCATCCCCTCGCAGACCCTGCGCGGCAACCTCGCCGACTGGGTGCCCCTGCTGGCGCCCGACACCGTGCTCGTCTCCCTCATGAAGGGCGTCGAACTCGGCACCGCCAAGCGGATGAGCGAGGTCATCGAGGAGGTCGCCAAGGTCTCCGCGGACCGGGTCGCCGTGGTCACCGGACCCAACCTCGCCAAGGAGATCGCCCAGCGCCGGCCTGCCGCGGCCGTGGTCGCCTGCCGCGACGAAGCCGTCGCACAGCGCCTCCAGTCCGCCTGCCACACCCCGTACTTCCGCCCGTACACCAACACCGACGTCGTCGGCTGTGAACTCGGCGGCGCGGTCAAGAACGTCATCGGTCTCGCCGTCGGCATCGCTGACGGCATGGGCCTCGGCGACAACGCCAAGGGCTCGCTCATCACCCGCGGCCTCGCCGAGACCACCCGCCTCGGCCTCGTGATGGGCGCCGACCCGATGACCTTCTCCGGCCTCGCCGGACTCGGCGACCTGGTCGCGACCTGCTCCTCGCCGCTCTCCCGCAACCACACCTTCGGCACCAACCTCGGGCGCGGCATGACGCTCCAGGAGACCATCGCGGTCACCAAGCAGACCGCTGAAGGCGTCAAGTCCTGTGAGTCGGTGCTCGATCTGGCGCGTCGGCACGGGGTCGACATGCCGATCACCGAGATGGTCGTCGGCATCGTCCACGACGGCAAACCGCCGGTGGTCGCGCTCAAGGAGCTGATGTCACGCAGTGCCAAGCCGGAGCGCAGCTGACGTGGCCCGCTGTGCCCTGTGGGGGGAATCCCCCCACGCCTTCCAAGCGGGTAGTCTCATCGCGATATGAGCAGCGAGAACCTCCCCCAGAGCCCTGAGCAGCAGCTCCGCAAGCCGCGCGTAGCCGTCGTCTTCGGCGGTCGCAGCTCCGAACACGGAATCTCCGTGGTCACCGCCGGTGCCGTGCTGCGGGCCATCGACCGTACGAAGTACGACGTACTGCCGATCGGCATCACGACGGACGGCCGGTGGGCGCTCACCGCCGACGACCCGGACCGGATGGCCATCGCCGACCGCAGGACGCCCAGCGTCGAGCAGCTGGCCGAGTCCGCCGACGGTGGTGTGGTGCTCTCCGTCGATCCGGCCAACCGCGAAGTCGTCTACAGCGAACCCGGCTCCGTGCCCAAGGTGCTCGGCGAGGTCGACGTCGTCTTCCCGATGCTGCACGGTCCGTACGGCGAGGACGGCACCCTCCAGGGCCTGCTGGAGCTCTCCGGCGTCCCGTACGTCGGCTCCGGCGTCCTCGCCTCGGCCGTCGGCCAGGACAAGGAGTACATGAAGCGGGTGTTCATCTCCTTCGGGCTGCCGGTCGGTCCGTTCGAGGTCGTCCGCCCCCGCGAGTGGGAGCAGGACCCGTCCGCCGCCCGCAAGAAGATCATCGACTTCGCCGGTGAGCACGGCTGGCCGCTCTTCGTGAAGCCCGCGCGCGCCGGCTCCTCGATCGGCATCACCAAGGTCGACGACCTCTCCGGCCTTGACGACGCGATCGCCGAGGCGCAGCGCCACGATCCCAAGATCCTGGTGGAGTCGCTGCTGCGCGGCCGCGAGATCGAGTGCGGAGTGCTCGAGTTCGAGGACGGTCCGCGCGCCAGCGTGCCGGCCGAGATCCCGCCGGTCACGGCGCATGAGTTCTACGACTTCGAGGCCAAGTACATCGACTCTGCGGCCGGTCTCGTGCCCGCGCCGCTGACCCCGGAGCAGACCGCCGAGGTGCGGCGGCTCGCGGTCGAGGCCTTCGACGCCGCGTCCTGCGAGGGACTGGTCCGCGCCGACTTCTTCCTGCAGGAGAACGGCGAGTTCGTGATCAACGAGATCAACACCATGCCGGGCTTCACGCCCATCTCGATGTACCCGCGGATGTGGCAGGAGAGCGGCATCAGCTACTCGGAGCTGGTGGACAGGCTGATCCAGGCGGCGCTGCGCCGCCCGACCGGCCTGCGCTAGGGCACATGTGAGAAGCAGCGCCGCTTAGGAGCAGCGCCGCCCGACCGGCGTGCGCCAGAGGTCAAAGGCTGGCCGGGACCGTCTTCTTGACGGGCCCGGCCAGATCTGTGAGCGGCCCGATGTCATGGGCGTACTGCTTCCCCAGCGTGACCTCGACATAGGTCTTGCGGTACGTGGTGGTGAACCGGGGGCCGGCTTCTCGCTGCTCCAGCAGCCAGTTGACCCCGTTCACCTCCACGCCCTTCGACTGGGGGTCGCTCATCTTCTCCGGCCGGGGGACGCCGCAGCGCAGTACGATCGCGGCATCGCCCCAGCCGGCGGTCAGTTCGGAAGCCGGTTCGGGGTCTTTGCGGTCCTGTCCGGCGACGGAATCGGGCAGCTCCCTGTGCAGCGCACGGCACAAGGAGACCTCCTCCGGCGGGGGGCTGGGAACCGTGATCGACGCCGCTGCGTCCGTGGAGGAGCAGCCCGCGGCAGCCAAGAGCACAACGGCGGCTGCGGACAGGCAGAAGGGCCGGCGGCGGTATGAAGTCACCGGCCAAGCGTAGACGGGGGCTACAGGTGCACGACCGGGCAGGTCAGGGTGCGGGTGATGCCGTCCACTTGCTGGATCTTGGCGACCACCATGCGACCGAGATCATCGACCGTCTCGGCCTGGGCGCGCACAATCACGTCATAGGGACCGGTTACGTCCTCGGCCTGTATCACTCCCGGAATCTTGCCGATGGTCTCGGCGACGGTCGACGCCTTGCCCACCTCGGTCTGAATAAGGATGTACGCCTGTACCACGGAACCTCCAGGGCGGCCACGAGGATCATGTGGGGAGAGAAGAAACGCCACGGTATCGCGTCGCCGCGGGCTGCGGGGAGACCTGCGCGCCGGACGATGTCCGCAGCGTGGCGTACGAAATGCAGAAGTTGGCGTATGTCTTGACGGTACGTACCGCGAAGACGGCTCGCGACCGCAAGCAAGCAGCACTGCCGGACGTTCCGGCAGGACGACGGAGAGGTGAGACTCGGTGAAGGGCACTGTGGGCGAGTTGGGGGAGTTCGGGCTCATCAGGGAGCTCACCTCACGGCTCACCTCCACCCCCGCGGTACGGCTGGGGCCCGGCGACGACGCCGCGGTCGTGGCCGCACCCGACCGCAGGGTTGTGGCAAGTACGGACATCCTGCTCGAGGGACGGCACTTCCGCCGCGACTGGTCGACTGCGTACGACGTGGGCCGCAAGGCCGCCGCCCAGAACCTGGCCGACATCGCCGCGATGGGCGCGGTCCCGACCGCGCTGCTGCTCGGCCTGGTCGTCCCGGCCGAACTCCCGGTCACCTGGGCCACCGAGCTGATGGACGGCATCCGGGACGAGTGCCAGGTCGCGGGCGCGGCGGTGGTCGGCGGCGATGTCGTACGAGGCGACCTCATCACCCTCGCGATCACCGCGCTCGGCGATCTGCGCAACCACGAGCCGGTCACCCGGGCCGGCGCCCAGCCCGGCGATGTCGTCGCGTACACCGGCTGGTTGGGGTGGTCGGCGGCCGGGCACGCGGTGCTCTCGCGCGGCTTCCGCTCGCCGCGCGCCTTCGTCGAGGCGCACCGGCGGCCCGAGCCGCCGTACCACGCGGGCCCGGCGGCGGCCGGCCTCGGCGCCACCGCCATGACCGATGTCAGCGACGGACTCGTCGCCGACCTCGGGCACATCGCGGACGCCAGCAAGGTCCGTATCGACCTGCGGTCCGGCCTCATCGACATCCCCAGCCAGATGAACGACATCGGCCAGGCGGTCGGCGTCGATCCGCTGCAGTGGGTGCTGACCGGGGGAGAGGACCATGCGATCGTCGCGACCTTCCCTCCGGACGCGAAACTGCCGGCCCGCTGGAAGGTGATCGGCGAGGTGCTCAATCCCTCGGCGTTGCCACAGGTGACCGTCGACGGTGCGCCGTGGACGAGCAAGAGCGGCTGGGACCACTTCGGGGACATCGAGGACGGCAAGTAGATTCGGGGGCATGGACATACCCCCTCGCGTGCTCACCGTCGCCGGGTCCGACTCCGGCGGCGGCGCCGGCATTCAGGCCGACCTGAAGACCATGCTGGCGCTCGGAGTGCACGGCATGAGCGTGCTCACCGCCGTCACCGCGCAGAACTCCCTGGGGGTGCAGGGCGCGTGGGAACTGCCCGTCGACGCGGTACGGGCCCAGTACCGCAGCGTCGTCGACGACATCGGCGTCCAGGCGGTGAAGACCGGCATGCTGGCGTCGGCGCTGCTCGTCGAGACGGTCGCCGAGCTGCTGGCCGGCACGGACGCGCCGGTGGTGGTCGACCCGGTGGGCGTCTCCAAGCACGGGGACCCGTTGCTGGCCGCCTCCGCACTCGACTCCGTACGCGCCAAGCTCCTGCCGCTGGCGACCGTGGCCACGCCCAACCTCGACGAGGTGACCCAGCTGACCGGCGTCGTGGTGAGCGACGAGGACGGGATGCGCCGGGCCGCGGACGCCGTGCTCGGCTTCGGACCGCGCTGGGCACTGATCAAGGGCGGGCATCTCGCGGGCGACGCGGTGGATCTGCTGACGGACGGCGCGGAGGAGCACTGGCTGCGCGCGCCCCGGCACGACAACCGGCATACGCACGGGACGGGCTGCACGCTGGCGTCCGCCGTCGCCGCGGGGCTGGCGAAGGGAATGGAGGTCCCACGGGCCGTACGGGCCGCGAAGGAGTACGTCACGGGCGCGATCGCGGCCGGATTCGCGCTGGGAGGCGGGATCGGTCCTGTGGATCACGCATGGCGCCTGCGCTGACGGGCGCGAGGGGTGTGCCGGATGCGGGGGGTGCGGGGCGGGGAGTGCGCGGGAACGGCGAAAAGCCGGCCCACCGAGGTGGACCGGCTTTCAAGGCAACCGCAGGGGCTGCGCTACGACGAAACGTCGCGGTTAGCGCGAGACCTTGCCGGCCTTGATGCACGAGGTGCAGACGTTGAGCCGCTTCGGCGTCCGACCGACCACGGCACGCACGCGCTGGATGTTCGGGTTCCAGCGACGGGACGTACGGCGGTGCGAGTGCGAAATGTTGTTGCCGAAGCCCGGCCCCTTGCCGCAGACGTCGCAGTTGGCAGCCACGGGTCACTCCAAAGACTTCAGATGCACTTACAGTGAATTCCGGCGCACCGGATCAGTGATCTGATTTGGTGACTTTGCCGGGGGAATGGCCCGACTTTCATCGGGCAACCGGAGCAGCATACAACGACTGCGTCCGAGATACGAAACTACCATGGCTTCTCCCGCACCCGCCCCGGCCCTCGGCCCCGACCGGGGTCTACCCTGCGGTGCAAACCCCGCAGCCCACGGCCCTGTCCGGCCGCTCAAGGAGGATCACCAGGTGCCAGAGAAGGAGGGGCGGCCCGCGGGGTCTCCCTTGAGGGCGGCGGTGGGAGACGGGCGGGCCCTCGACGCCGCAACGGTGCGTGCCTGGTGCTCACTGGCGTTGGAAGCCCTGGGCCGGGAGCGCGAGGCGATCGACGCGATCAATGTCTATCCGGTCGCGGACGGGGACACCGGCACGAATCTGTACTTGACCGTGGAGTCCGCGGCCCAGGCCGTTGAGGCGGTCTTCGCCGCTCATGAGACCGGTTCCTCCCTGCCCTCGTCGGCCGATGTGCTGCGGGCGATGGCGCACGGGGCGCTGATAGGGGCACGCGGGAACTCGGGGACGATCCTGGCGCAGCTGCTGCGGGGCATGGCGGAGCGGATCGGTGACGGTGATCATCCGGCCGCTGCGCTGCGGCGGGCGGCCGGGCTGGCGCGTGAGGCGGTCGCGCATCCCGTCGAGGGCACGATCCTGAGCGTGGCCGGGGCGGCGGCGGACGCGGCGGAGGCCTCCCCGGACGATGCCGTGCGCGCGGCGTACGCGGGGGCGCGGGCCGCGCTGGACGCGACGCCGGATCAGCTCGAGGTACTGGGGCGGGCGGGAGTCGTCGACGCGGGCGGACGCGGGCTGCTCGCCGTGCTCGGGGCGCTGGTCGAGGCGGTGTCGGGCGAGGCCCCGGTGCTCCCGGCGCTGGCCCACGTGCGGCCGGAGCCGGCGCCCCGGACCGTGGAGTCGTGCGCCGACGGGGGCCCGGCCTTCGAGGTCATCTACCTCCTGGAGGCGGACGACGCGGCCGTGGCCCGGCTACGGACCCGGCTCGACAAGCTCGGCGACTCGCTCGTCGTCGTCGGCGGCGACGGCCTGTGGAACGTCCATGTGCACGTCGACGACGCGGGCGCGGCGGTGGAGGCGGGCGTCGAGGCGGGGCGGCCGTACCGGATCCGTATCACCCACTTCGACACCGCGGCGGCGGTGATGCGCGAACAGGTACAGCGGGCGGTCGTCGTGGTCGTCCCGGGTGAGGGACTGGCGGGCCTGTGCTCCGAGGCCGGAGCGACCACGGTCCTCGCCCGTCCCGGCGAACCCCCGGCCAGTGGCGAACTGGTCGAGGCGATCCGGCACGCCCACGCGCGCGAGGTGGTCCTGCTGCCGAACTCCGCCGAGCTGCGGCACACGGCCGCGGCCGCCGCGGAACAGGCCCGTACGGAAGGTGTGCGGGTCGCTCTCATCCCGACCCGCGCCGCGGTCCAGGGCATCGCGGCGCTCGCCGTCCACGAGCCGGACCGGCGCTTCGACGAGGACGTGGTCGCGATGACCGCGGCGGCGGGCGCGACCCGCTACGCCGAACTGGCTGTCGCGGAACGGCAGTCGTGGACGACGGCCGGCATCTGTCAGGCCGGCGACGTACTGGGCCTGATCGACGGCGACGTGGCGGTGATCGGCGCCGACGTGCCGGCCACGGCGGAAACGGTCCTGGACCGGATGCTCGCGGCGGGCGGCGAGCTGGTGACGCTGGTACTGGCCGAGGAAGTACCGGACGCGGTGGCCGAACGCCTGGAGAGGTACGTCCGGGACGGCCACCTGGCCGTGGACACGGTGGTCTACCGGGGCGGCCGCCAGTCGTCGCCGCTGCTGATCGGGGTCGAGTAGCGAGGCCGGCATGAGGCTCGCGGCACCGTTGTGACCAGGGGATATCAACAGGTACGCGACGACTGTCAGTGGTGTGGTGTGCAATGGATCGCGTGTCCGCGCTCGACGAACCCCTGACG
The DNA here is from genome assembly GCF_042736455.1 of Streptomyces sp. NPDC060064. Taxonomy (NCBI): domain Bacteria; kingdom Bacillati; phylum Actinomycetota; class Actinomycetes; order Kitasatosporales; family Streptomycetaceae; genus Streptomyces; species Streptomyces sp. NPDC060064. The sequence goes on along the minus strand of NZ_JBHWWF010000015.1, from coordinate 105,726 downwards.
AAGACGCTCGGTGCCGCCACCGCGAAGGTGATGGCCGAGCACCTCGACCTGCACACCGTCGGTGATCTGCTCCACCACTACCCGCGGCGGTACGCCGAGCGGGGCGAGCTCACACCCCTCTCCGAGCTGCCCCTGGACGAGCACGTCACGGTCGTCGCCCAGGTCGCGGACGCCCGCGTGCTCACGTTCAACCAGGGCCGCGGCCGACGGCTTGAAGTCACCATCACCGACGGCAGCGGACGGCTGCAACTGGTCTTCTTCGGCAAGGGGGTCCACAAGCCGCACAAGGACCTGCTGCCGGGCAGCCGCGCGATGTTCGCCGGCAAGGTGTCGATGTTCAACCGCAAGCTGCAGCTCGCCCATCCCGCGTACGAGCCGCTGGGCGCCGCCAGTGCCGAGGACGCCGTGGACGCCTTCGCCAACCAGCTGATCCCGATCTATCCGGCCTGCAAGCAGCTGGAGTCCTGGAAGATCGCCAAGGCGGTGGACGCGGTCCTGCCGCGCGCCACGGAGGCCGCCGACCCGCTGCCGCCCTCGCTGCGTGAAGGCCGTGGATTCGCCACGCTCCCCGATGCCCTGCGCAAGATCCACCGGCCGCGTACAAAGGCGGACATCGCCGAGGCCAGGGACCGCCTCAAGTGGGACGAGGCGTTCGTGCTCCAGGTCGCGCTCGCCCGGCGGCGGTTCGCCGACAGCCAACTGCCCGCCGTGGCACGGAAACCCAGTCCGGGCGGCCTGCTCGACGCCTTCGACGCCAAGCTTCCGTTCACTCTCACCGAAGGCCAGCAGAAGGTCACCGAGGAGATCTTCGACGACCTGGCGACCGAGCACCCCATGCACCGCCTGCTCCAGGGCGAAGTCGGCTCGGGCAAGGCACAACCACTGGACGCGCAGGTGCTGACACCGGTGGGGTATCGCGCGATGGGACAGATTCGGGTAGGCGATGAGCTTGTGACGCCGTCCGGGGAGATCGCGCCGGTCGACGGCGTCTTCCCCCAAGGCGAGCGGGATGTCTGGCGCCTCGTCCTGTCCGATGACACCACGGTCGAGTGCGACGACGAACACCTCTGGATTGTGGCCACCAGCTGTGCGTGGGACAGAGGGGAGGATCCAAAGGTCCTTACCACGCGAGAGATTCGTCAAGATCTCTGCAAGCGCAACGGCTCATCCAAGTGGTACTTGCCGGAAGCCGCACCAGTAGATCTTCGTGGGGTGGGTGAGGCGCTGTTGGACCCCTACCTCATGGGTGTGCTGCTCGGCGACGGCTCCTTTCGCCACAATCTCGTCCTCTCGACGGTGGATCAGCAGATCCTCGATGCGGTCCGAATTACCTTGCCCGAAGAATGCGTGGTCGTGGCCGAGCAGGGTTCTCGATGCGACTACCTCATCCGGCTGCCCGGGCCGATTGGAGGTACGAGGCGGAATCCAGTGATCAGCGCTCTGCGCGATCTCGGCCTTTGGGGGATGACATCCCATGCGAAATTCGTCCCGGAGAGGTACAAGACAGCCTCGATCAAGGACAGGCTCGCTGTCCTGCAGGGGCTGATGGACACGGACGGCACCGTTGACAAGAACGGGTACAGCGTTTCCTTCTGCTCCGCGTCCCGAGTACTTGCCGACGACGTGGCCTGGCTGGTGCGCTCACTGGGCGGGAGGGCACGAGTGCTGCCGAAGAAGGCCGCGTTCAACGTCTCTGTGGAATTGCCGCCGGAATACGGGCCATTCCGGCTCGATCGCAAGGTTGAACGTCTGGTCGAGCGTCGCAAGTACAACACTTTCCGCAGAGGGATCCGACGCGTTGAATACGTGGGCCGGAAACCGGTTCAGTGCATCAGTGTCAACCATCCTGACCATGCGTATGTCACAGACAACTTCACTGTCACGCACAACACCATGGTCGCGCTGCGGGCGATGCTCACCGTCGTCGACGCGGGCGGCCAGGCCGCGATGCTCGCGCCCACCGAAGTCCTCGCCCAGCAGCACCACCGCTCGATCACCGAGATGATGGGCGAGCTCGCGGAGGGCGGAATGCTCGGCGGCTCCGAGCACGCCACCAAGGTGGTGCTGCTGACCGGTTCCATGGGCGCGGCCGCGCGCCGGCAGGCGCTGCTCGACCTGGTGACGGGCGAGGCCGGGATCGTCATCGGTACGCATGCGCTGATCGAGGACAAGGTGCAGTTCCACGATCTGGGGCTGGTCGTCGTCGACGAGCAGCACCGCTTCGGCGTGGAGCAGCGCGACGCCCTGCGCTCGAAGGGCAAACAGCCGCCGCATCTGCTGGTCATGACCGCCACACCCATTCCCCGTACGGTCGCGATGACCGTCTTCGGCGATCTGGAGACCTCGGTCCTGGACCAGCTGCCGGCCGGCCGCTCGCCGATCGCCAGCCATGTGGTCCCGGCCCAGGACAAACCGCACTTCCTGGCGCGCGCGTGGGAGCGCGTGCGTGAGGAGGTCGAGAACGGACACCAGGCGTACGTCGTCTGTCCCCGTATCGGCGACGGCGAGGACGAGCCGAAGAAGAAGTCCGCCGAGGACGACGCGGAGAAGCGCCCGCCGCTGGCCGTGATCGAGATCGCCGAGCAGCTCGCCAAGGGTCCCCTGAGCGGCCTGCGCGTCGAAGTGCTGCACGGCCGGATGCAGCCCGACGACAAGGACGACGTCATGCGCCGCTTCGCCGCGGGTGAGGTGGACGTCCTGGTCGCCACCACGGTCATCGAGGTCGGTGTCAACGTCCCCAACGCCACCGCCATGGTGATCATGGACGCGGACCGGTTCGGTGTCTCCCAGCTGCACCAGCTGCGCGGCCGGGTGGGCCGTGGCACGGCACCCGGACTCTGTCTGCTGGTCAGCGAGATGCCCGAGGCGAGCCCCGCCCGGTCCCGGCTGGGTGCGGTTGCCGCCACGCTCGACGGCTTCGAGCTCTCCCGTATCGACCTCGAACAGCGCCGCGAGGGCGATGTGCTCGGCCAGGCCCAGTCCGGCGTGCGCTCCTCACTGCGGATGCTCACGGTCATCGAGGACGAGGAGGTCATCGTGGCTGCCCGCGAGGAGGCCGTCGCGATCGTCAGCGAGGACCCGGAGCTGGAGCGGCTGCCCGAGCTGCGTACGGCGCTGGACGCGTTGCTCGACACGGAGCGCGAGCAGTACCTCGACAAGGGCTGAGAGACTGACGGCAAGAGATTCGCTCACCGAGCTCACGAGAAGGACTGAGATGACCCGCGTGATCGCCGGCGCGGCCGGCGGACGCCGCCTCGCCGTCCCGCCCGGCAACGGCACCCGCCCCACCTCCGACCGCGCTCGTGAGGGGCTCTTCTCCAGCTGGGAGTCGCTTCTGGGCACGCTCAGCGGTATCCGTGTCGCCGATCTGTACGCCGGCTCGGGCGCCGTCGGCCTGGAGGCGCTCTCCCGCGGCGCGGCCCACGCACTGCTTGTCGAGGCCGATTCCCGCGCGGTCCGCACCGTCCGTGAGAACGTCCGCGCGCTCGGACTGCCCGGCGCCGAGGTCCGTACCGGCAAAGCGGAACAAATCGTGACGGGTCCCGCTCCCGAAGTCCCCTATGACGTGGTTTTTCTCGACCCTCCGTACTCCGTCACCGACGACGATCTTCGCGAGATTCTGCTCACACTCCGCACTCAGGGCTGGCTCGCGGACGATGCGCTCGCCACCGTGGAGCGCAGCACCAGAGGTGGCGAGTTCGTGTGGCCACCGGGTTTCGAGCCACTGCGGGCCCGTCGTTACGGCGAGGGCACGCTTTGGTACGGTCACGCCGCCTCTACGTGCGAAGACGCACGATGACCGGACCGGAGAGCGAGGGACTTCAGTTGCGCCGCGCAGTCTGTCCGGGGTCATTCGACCCCATCACCAATGGACACCTCGACATCATTGCCCGCGCCTCCAAGCTGTACGACGTCGTATACGTCGCGGTGATGATCAATCAGTCCAAGCAGGGGCTGTTCACGGTCGAGGAGCGGATCGACATGATCCGCCAGGTGACCAGCGAGTACGGAAACGTCGAGGTGGAGTCCCACCACGGCCTCCTCGTCGACTTCTGCAAGCAGCGCGACATCCCGGCCATCGTCAAGGGGCTGCGCGCCGTCAGCGACTTCGACTACGAGCTGCAGATGGCCCAGATGAACAACGGCCTCTCGGGTGTCGAGACGCTGTTCGTCCCGACCAACCCCACCTACAGCTTCCTCTCCTCCAGCCTGGTGAAGGAGGTCGCCGCCTGGGGCGGCGACGTCTCCCACCTGCTGCCTCCCGTGGTGAGCCAGGCGCTCACCAAGCGCCTCGCCGAGAAGTCACGAACTCAGTGACTACTCAGTGACTACTCGGCGACGACTCACCGACGACGCGGTGACGCACTGAGTGACGAACGGGGTGGCGTGCTGACAGTCCGTCACCCGGTGTCGGACGGGCACCGACTGCCCGTACAGTCGTCCACGTCCGTCTCCCATCAGCTGTAGAGAGTGGCGAACACACGGTGGACGTCCAGAAGAAGCTCGACGAGATCGTCGAGGCGGTCGGCAACGCCCGGTCCATGCCCATGTCGGCCTCCTGCGTGGTCAACCGCGCCGACCTGCTCGCCATGCTCGAAGAGGTCCGCCAGGCCCTGCCGGGCTCGCTGGCCCAGGCCCAGGAGCTGATCGGCGGCCGTGAGCAGCTGGTCGAGCAGGCCCGCCAGGAGGCCGAGCGGATCATCGAGACCGCCCACGCCGAGCGCGGCTCGCTGATCTCGGACACCCAGGTCGCCCGCCAGTCCCAGGACGAGGCCGACCGGATCCTCGCCGAGGCCCGCCGTGACGCCGAGGAGATCCGCGCCGAGGCCGACGACTACGTCGACTCCAAGCTCGCCAACTTCGAGGTCGTCCTCACCAAGACCATCGGCTCCGTCGACCGCGGCCGGGAGAAGCTGCTCGGCCGCGGCCCCGCGCTCGACCAGCAGGGATACATCGACCCTGCCGAGGACGACGCCCCCGAGTACAGCGCGGACCCGCAGACCCTGATCCAGCGCGCGGACGAGTACGTCGACGCCAAGCTCGGCGCCTTCGAGGCCGTGCTCTCCAAGACCCTCGACGCGGTGGGCCGAGGCCGGCAGAAGCTGCACGGCCGGACCACCAGTGACGCGCTCGGCGAGCACATGGCCGCCCAGGACGCGGCGGGCACGCAGCAGCACGCCAGCGACGCCGACTATCTGGCCGGTCTCGCGGAGCTGGCCGAGCCGCAGCAGCAGCCGCAGGTCCCGCAGCAGCCGCAGGTCCAGCCCCAGCACCAGTACCAGCCGCAGACTGAGCCGCAGCCCCAGATCCCGGCTCAGCAGGATCCGTACGCCGCCTACCAGCCGCAGCAGCCGCAGGAGGTGTACGCCGCATATCAGCAGGATCCGTACGCCGCCTACCAGCAGCAGAGCTACGACCAGCAGCAGTACGCGCAGCAGGATCCGTACGCCTACCAGCAGCAGGTCCAGCCCCAGCATCAGCCTCAGCAGGCGCAGCAGCAGGGCGCCGCTCTCGACGAGACCAGCCTCTTCGACACGAGCATGATCGACCTCGAGCAGCTGCGCCGGTACGAGCAGGGCCGCTGAGTATCGGGCCGCCGAGGACCGGATTGGGTCTACGGCGGCCCGTCCAGTATCCTGGCTCTTCGGTCGCGCGTATTTTCGCGATCCCGGCTGCCCGCTTCGACTCCGAGTCGGGACGGCCCCTCCCCACGATCCGAAAGCAGGAACAGCTCTGAACGCGCATCTCGACCACCGCAACCCCCTCGTGTTCGACACACACGAGCTGGGGCGGCGTCCTGGTGCGCTTCAGCGGCTGACCCGCACGGTCACGGCCCCCAAGGACTTCGGTATCGAAGGGGTCATCGGTGTGCCCTTGGGCGCACCGATAGCGCTCGAGCTCCGCCTCGAGTCGGTCATGGAAGGTGTGCTTGTCACAGGCACCGCCCGTGCATCGGTCGAGGGGGAGTGCGTAAGGTGTCTGGAGCCGTTGCACCAAGAGGTTGCGGCGGACTTCCAGGAGCTGTTCACGTACCCCGACGCCGACGACCGGGGCCGCACTGCGGAACCCGTCGACGACGCCGAGGACGAGGACAGGCTCTATCTCGAGGACGGCCTGTTCGACCTCGAGCCCGTGCTGCGTGATGCGGTGGTGCTCGCACTGCCGATGCAGCCGGTGTGCCGGGAGACCTGTGCCGGCCTGTGCCCCGAATGCGGGATCAGGCTGGACGAGAACCCGGACCACCACCATGACGCCGTCGACATTCGTTGGGCGGCGTTGCAGGGACTCGTCGGAACCGTCAAGGACGACGAGAAGGACAACATGGGCGGCGCCGAAGCGGGCGTCGACGAGAAGCAGGAGAAGTAGCCGTGGCTGTTCCGAAGCGGAAGATGTCGCGCAGCAACACGCGCCACCGCCGGTCGCAGTGGAAGGCTGCGGTCCCCACCCTGGTTTCGTGTGAGCGTTGCCAGGAGCCGAAGCAGCAGCACATCGCGTGCCCGAGCTGCGGCACCTACAACAAGCGCCAGGTCCTCGAGGTCTGAGCGGCTGGTGAGAGGCCCGATGTCTGAGTTGTCCCACGCCAAGAAGCAGGCAGACAACGTCAACGCAGCCTCGTCCCACACGCTTCTGGAAGGGCGGCTCGGGTATCACCTCGAGTCCGCCCTTCTGGTGCGTGCGCTGACCCACCGTTCGTACGCGTACGAGAACGGCGGTCTGCCCACCAACGAGCGGCTCGAATTCCTCGGGGATTCGGTGCTCGGCCTGGTGGTCACCGACACGCTGTATCGCACCCACCCCGACCTGCCCGAAGGCCAGCTGGCCAAGTTGCGGGCCGCGGTGGTCAATTCGCGTGCGCTGGCGGAGGTCGGCCGTGGCCTCGAACTCGGTCTCTTCATCCGGCTCGGCCGGGGTGAAGAAGGCACGGGCGGCCGGGACAAGGCGTCCATCCTCGCCGACACCCTTGAAGCGGTGATCGGCGCGGTCTATCTCGATCAGGGCCTCGACGCGGCCTCGGAGCTGGTGCACCGGCTCTTCGACCCGCTGATCGAGAAGTCCTCGAACCTCGGCGCCGGCCTGGACTGGAAGACCAGTCTCCAGGAGCTCACCGCTGCCGAGGGGCTCGGAGTCCCGGAGTATCTCGTCACCGAGACCGGCCCGGACCACGAGAAGACCTTCACTGCTGCCGCCCGCGTCGGTGGTGTCTCGTACGGCACCGGCACCGGCCGCAGCAAGAAGGAAGCGGAGCAGCAGGCGGCGGAGTCCGCGTGGCGGGAGATCCGTGCCGCCGCGGACGAGCGCGCGGCTGCCGACAAGGCCGCCGCCGAGGTGGCGACCTCCGCGGAGGCTGCCGCTGATGCGGCGACCGACGCGGCAGGCGAAGAGGCCGCCGACGCCTCTTCGTCCACGGAGTCCGCGGACCGGGCCTCGGCCTGAGTCCACGCTTCCGCTTTCCGCCGTGAGGCCCCTCGCTCCCTGGGAGCAAGGGGCCTCACGGATTTCGGTGGTGGGCGGAGCGGTACGCTGCGGGCGTCACCGCGAAAGTTCTGAAGGAGCCCCGTGCCCGAGCTGCCCGAGGTCGAAGTCGTACGTCGCGGACTCCAGCGCTGGGTCAGCGGACGCACGATCGCCGAGGTGCAGGTGCTGCACCCGCGCGCGGTCCGCCGGCATCTCGCCGGCGGCGAGGACTTCGCGGCCCGGCTCAAGGGTCACAGCGTCGGTGTGGCCCGCCGCCGCGGCAAGTACCTCTGGCTGCCGCTGGCGGACACGGACGCCTCGATCCTCGGCCACCTCGGCATGAGCGGCCAGCTCCTCGTGCAGCCGGAAGCCGCACCGGACGAGAAGCATCTGCGCATCCGTATCCGCTTCGACGACACCCTGGGCACCGAGCTGCGCTTTGTCGACCAGCGCACCTTCGGCGGGCTTTCGCTGCACGACAACACCCCTGAGGGACTGCCCGACGTCATCGCGCACATCGCCCGCGATCCGATCGACCCGGCCTTCGACGACGCGGCCTTCCACACCGCGCTGCGGCTGCGCCGTACGACCGTCAAGCGCGCGCTGCTCGACCAGTCGCTGATCAGCGGTGTCGGCAACATCTACGCGGACGAGGCGCTCTGGCGCGCGAAGCTCCACTACGAGCGCCCCACCGCGACCCTCACACGGCCGCGCTCGGTCGAACTCCTCGGCCACGTACGGGGCGTGTTGGTCGCCGCCCTCGCCGTCGGGGGCACCAGCTTCGACAGCCTGTATGTGAACGTGAACGGCGAATCAGGCTACTTCGCACGGTCGTTGGACGCGTACGGCCGCGAGGACGAGCCGTGCCGTCGCTGTGGCACGCCGATGCGCCGCCGCCCCTGGATGAACCGGTCCAGCTACTTCTGCCCGCGCTGTCAGCGGCCGCCGCGCACCTCGTCGTAAGTGTCGCGTGCCGCCAGTACCTCGGGCATCCGCCCCTCCACGAATCGGATGAGGGTCAGCAGCCGCTCCGCGATCTGGCGTCCCAGCGGGGTGAGTTCGTAGTCGACCCGCGGCGGATTGGTCGGCTGCGCGTCCCGTCGTACGAGCCCGTCGCGCTCCAGCGCCTGCAAGGTCTGGGACAGCATCTTCTCGCTCACACCGTCGATCCGCCGCCGCAGCTCGTTGAAGCGGAACGTGCCTTCGTGAAGCGCTCCCAGCGTCAGGCTGCCCCAGCGGCCGGTGACGTCCTCCAGCGTGTTGCGCGACGGGCACTGGCGGGAGAACACGTCAAAGGCGAGGTCGCCGTTCGGACAGCCCCGGGTGCTCTCTTCCTGCGCACTGGTCTCCATGTCGACACCATACTCCGATGCAGCGCTAACCATTGGGTTGCGCTAACTCGAAGTTAGTGCTTTTCTGGTGCCACCACCGACGAGCACACCGCTTTCGAGGAGACCCCTACCGTGACCACGCCTGTTGTCTCGATTGCCTACCACTCCGGGTACGGCCACACCGCCGTCATCGCCGAGGCTGTCCGCGAAGGAGCGGCCGCCGCCGGCGCCACCGTTCACCTGATCAAGGTCGACGAGATCGACGAGGCCCAGTGGGAGCTGCTCGACGGCTCCGACGCCATCGTCTTCGGGTCGCCCACCTACATGGGGACCGCGTCCGGTGCCTTCCACCAGTTCGCACAGGACACCTCCCAGCGCTGGTTCACCGACGCCTGGAAGGACAAGCTGGCGGCCGGCTTCTCCAACTCCGGCTCCAAGAGCGGCGACAAGCTGCACACCCTGCAGTTCTTCGCGACACTCGCCGCCCAGCACGGTATGCACTGGGTGAACCTCGGGCTCAAGCCCGGCTGGAACTCCACCGAGGGCTCCGAGCACGACCTCAACCGCCTGGGCTTCTTCTCCGGCGCCGCAGCCCAGACCAACTCCGACGAGGGCCCGGAGGGCGTGCACAAGGCCGACATCGCGACCGCGGAGCACCTCGGCCGCCGGGTGGCGGAGACCGCCCGCACCTTCATCGCGGGGCGGGCAGCCGTCGCCGCCTGACCCCGCATGGCCTTGCCTCACCCGCCTGACAAGGAAGAAGGCCCCGTCACCGAGGTGACGGGGCCTTCTCGCGTACGTACGACCGGCTAGAAGCCGAAGTCCTGCGTCCACCAGGGGCCGCCGGCGCCCAGGTGCACGCCGACGCCCATGGTCTTGTAGTCGCAGTTCAGTATGTTCGCGCGGTGACCGTCGCTGTTCATCCAGGAGGTCATCACCGCAACAGCGTCGGCCTGCCCGCGAGCGATGTTCTCGCCGCCGAGCCCCTGCACGCCCGCCTTGTCGGCGCGGTCCCAGGGCGTCGCCCCTTCGGGGCTGGTGTGGTCGAAGAAGCCACGCGCGGCCATGTCGTCGCTGAAGTTCCCGGCCAGCGCCGCAAGCGGTGCACTGGCCTGTACCGGGCTGCACCCCACCTTCGCGCGCTCTTCGTTGACCAGGCGGAGCACCTTGGACTCGGCGGCCGCGGCGGTCTCCGCACCCGAGGGGACGGGGGGCTTGGCCGCCGCGGACGGCCGCTCGGGCGCAGGCGCCTTCGTACGGGCCGGGGCGGCGCTCTTCTTCTGCTTCTGCGCCTCAGGGGCCTTCGCCTCAGGAGCCTTCGGCTGCTTCGAGGGCGTCGCCGACGGCTTGGTCGGCGTGGGCGAGGGAGTCTTCGACGGCGCCTGTGGGCGCGGGGCGCTCTGGTTCGCGGGGGCCGAGGCCCCGTTCGTCGGCTCCGCGCTCGCGTCGCCCTGGGTCTGCAGCTGCGCGGATCCCTCGGCGCGTACCCGCTGGGCGGAGTCGTTGCCGTGACCGACGGTGAACTTGTCGCCGCCCGGAAGCAGGCCGGTCGTGACAGCCACGGCACCTACGGCCATGGCTGCGGAGGCGCCGAGCAGCCCGGTGCGTACGGGTACAAGGCCCCGCTTCTTCCGGCGTGCACCACCCCGGTGCCGGCCTGCCGAGCCGTCCGCGTGGTCATCTGCGACGGGTGTGGCGGCGGAGCGTCGATGGCGTCCCATGCGCTGTGCCTTCCTGGTACTCGACGGTCAATCGTCAACATGACTCACCCATACGAGTGAGACTCATTGCGACGGGACTGTAGCCCATGTGGCGAGGGGGTGAAGTGATCGGAAATCTATTGGCCAGTTACCGTGCACGCATGAACGATGTTGCGCGGCTCACCGCGTGGGTACGCGGCCGAGTACAGGGAGTGGGCTTCCGCTGGTTCACCAGGGCAAATGCATTGGAGATCGGCGGCCTGACCGGCTTCGCGCTCAATCTTGACGATGGCAGGGTGCAGGTTGTGGCAGAGGGGTCACGTGAGAATTGCCACCGTTTGCTGGAATGGCTTCGCTCCGACGACACACCCGGCCGGGTCGAAGGAGTCACCGAGATCTGGGACACGCCCCGCGGTGGTTACGAGGACTTCGCGATCAGGTAATGATCACCGCGTAATTCGGCGAAGCGAAGATCACCGCGTATGCCGACGGCACCTGCCGCGATGGAAATGGCCTGGTGGTTGCCAAGAACGGCTTGTCGTGCCAGGCTGCCGCAGTAAGGATGATCTCTACGCCCCCAGGGCCCCGCAGTGTGGCTCCGCCGCTTCTTTCGCGGCCGTGAGCCCCGGGTTGGCCCGTTGATACGGGGCGTGATCGTGTTGACCGTCAAACTTTTTGGTGAGACTCTGGAAGCCCCGCGCACCTTAGCTGTTTGGCAGTACAAATCGCAGCGCTAGCAAGTAACAATCACTGTCGAGCACCGCGGGTGCGAATCCCTCACGACCCACACCGCATTCGGTCGGTCACTCAGTGTGGAGGACCATCCATCATGGCAAAGGCGCTTCTCGGTTACGTCGGCGGTTCCGACCCGCGACTCCTCGCCGAGATGCGACGGCTGCAGCAGCGCGTCCAGGACCTCGAATCCGAGCTTGTACGGATCCAGTCCGAGAATGACGCGCTCAACGCTGCCGTTGCTCAGCACCCTGGAGAGTCGCTGCTCAACGGCATCGACATCGACGTGCACCAGCCGGAGCCCGCGCTCACCTGAGCAGGGGCGATCAGCTGGAGTTCATCGCGCAAGATATGCAAGGGACGCTTCGGCGTCCCTTCTTTCTTTTCCCGCCCTGCCTCGCCCCTTACAGTCCTTCCCTTACCGTCTGATGTGCCCTGCACCTTCATAGGTGAAACCGGGAGCGCTCTGCCTTCAGGGGTGACAACCCCCGGACCTTCAGTCGAAAATCCCACGTGGCAGGCCGGAGTGGAGCAGCTCCGGCGGTCCGAGCGAAGCGAAAGGTAGAGTCCGGCGGCGTGCACCTCAAGGCCATGACCCTGCGCGGGTTCAAATCCTTCGCCTCCGCCACGACGCTGCGTTTCGAGCCCGGCATCACCTGCGTCGTGGGCCCCAACGGCTCCGGCAAGTCCAATGTGGTGGACGCGCTCTCCTGGGTCATGGGAGAGCAGGGGGCCAAGTCGCTGCGTGGCGGCAAGATGGAGGACGTCATCTTCGCCGGGACGACCGGGCGGCCTCCGCTCGGCCGCGCCGAGGTCTCCCTCACCATCGACAACTCCGACGGCGCGCTCCCCATCGACTACGCCGAAGTCACCATCACGCGGATCATGTTCCGCAACGGCGGCAGTGAATATCAGCTCAATGGCGACACCTGCCGGCTTCTCGATATCCAGGAACTCCTCTCCGACTCCGGCATTGGCCGCGAGATGCACGTCATCGTCGGACAGGGCCAGCTCGACTCCGTACTGCATGCCGATCCGATGGGGCGACGGGCCTTCATCGAGGAGGCCGCCGGTGTTCTCAAGCACCGTAAGCGCAAGGAAAAGGCGCTGCGGAAGCTGGACTCGATGCAGGCCAACCTCGCCCGCGTGCAGGATCTGACCGACGAACTGCGCCGCCAGCTCAAGCCGCTGGGACGGCAGGCCGCGGTGGCCCGGCGGGCCGCCGTCATCCAGGCCGATCTGCGCGATGCCCGGCTGCGGCTGCTCGCCGACGATCTCGTACGGCTCCGGGAGGCACTGCGCGGTGAGATCGCCGACGAGGCCGCGCTCAAGGAACGCAAGGACAGGGCCGAGGCGGAGCTCAAGGCCGCGCTGACACGCGAGGCGGAGCTCGAGGACGAGGTACGGCGGCTGGCGCCGCGGCTGCAGCGGGCCCAGCAGAGCTGGTACGAACTCTCCCAGCTGGCCGAGCGGGTGCGCGGCACGATCTCACTGGCCGACGCGCGGGTGAAGAGCGCGACCGCGGCCCCGGCGGAGGAGCGGCGCGGCCGCGACCCGGAGGACATGGAGCGCGAGGCCGCCCGGATCCGTGAGCAGGAGGCGGAGCTGGAGGCCGCGCTGGAGGCGGCGGAGCACGCGTTGGAGGACACCGTCACGCACCGCGCCGAGCTGGAGCGGGAGCTGGCGGTCGAGGAGCGCCGGCTCAAGGACGTCGCGCGGGCGATCGCCGACCGGCGCGAGGGGCTGGCCCGGCTCAACGGCCAGGTCAACGCGGCTCGTTCGCGGGCGGCCTCCGCGCAGGCCGAGATCGACCGGCTGGCCGCGGCGCGCGACGAGGCTCAGGAGCGGGCCGTCGCGGCTCAGGAGGAGTACGAGCAGCTCAAGGCCGAGGTCGACGGTCTCGACGCGGGCGATGCCGAGCTGGGGGAGCGGCACGACGCGGCCAAGCGTGAACTGGCAGAGGCGGAGGCGGCGCTGAGCGCGGCCCGCGAGGAGCTCACCGGCGCCGAGCGCAAGCGCGCAGCCGTCGCCGCCCGCCGGGAGGCGCTCGCCCTGGGGCTGCGCCGCAAGGACGGCACAGGTGCGCTGCTCGGTGCGAAGGACCGCCTCACGGGGCTGCTCGGGCCGGCCGCGGAACTGCTCGGCGTGACCCCGGGCTTCGAGGTTCCGGTGGCAGCGGCGCTGGGCGCGGCGGCGGACGCCATCGCCGTGGCCGACCCCGCGACGGCCGCCGAGGCACTGCGGCTGCTGCGCAAGACCGACGCCGGACGCGCCGCCATACTGCTCGGCGGTGCCCCCGAATCCGTACCGCAGGCGCAGCGCTCCGACGGTCCTCCGTACGCTGCCGACCTGGTGCGCGGGCCCGCGGAACTGATGCCCGCCGTGCGCCGGTTGCTGCACGGCATGGTCGTCGTCGGGACGCTGGAGGATGCCGAGGACCTGGTCTGCTCGCGGCCCGAGCTCACCGCCGTGACCGCAGAAGGAGACGTCCTCGGAGCGCACTTCGCGCAGGGCGGCTCCGCCGGGGCGCCGAGCCTGCTCGAGGTGCAGGCCTCCGTCGACGAGGCCGCCGTCGAGCTGGAGGAGCTGGCCGTACGGTGCGAGGAGCTGTCGGCGGCCCAGCAGCAGGCCGCGGGACGGCGCGGTGAATGCGCCGCGCTGGTCGAGGAACTGGGAGAGCGCCGCCGGGCCGCCGACCACGAGAAGTCCGCGGTGTCCGGGCAGCTGGGGCGGCTGTCCGGACAGGCGCGCGGTGCTGCGGGCGAGGCCGAGCGGACGACCGCGGCCGCCGCCAGGGCCCAGGAGGCGCTGGAGCGGGCGCGCGAGGAGGCCGAGGAGCTCGCCGAGCGGCTGCTCGTCGCCGAGGAGGCACCCGCGGAGGAGGAGCCGGATACGCATGTACGGGACCGGCTCGCGGCCGACGGCGCCAACGCACGCCAGACGGAGATGGAGGCCCGCCTCCAGGTCCGTACGCATGAGGAGCGTGTGAAGGGGCTCGCGGGGCGTGCTGACACGCTCGACCGGGGAGCGCGCGCCGAGCGCGAGGCTCGGGCACGCGCCGAACAGCGGCGCGCCCGGCTGCGTCACGAGTCGGAGGTCGCCGCCGCGGTGGCGAGCGGCGCCCGCCAGCTCCTGGCGCATGTCGAGGTCTCGCTGGTGCGGGCCGAGGCGGAGCGGGTCGCCGCCGAGGCGGCCAAGGCCGAGCGCGAGCAGGATCTGAGCGCCGCCCGCAATCAGGGACGCGACCTCAAGAGCGAGCTCGACAAACTCACTGATTCAGTTCACCGGGGCGAGGTACTCGGGGCCGAGAAGCGGCTGCGGATCGAGCAGCTGGAGACCAAGGCCCTGGAGGAACTGGGTGTGGAACCGGCCGGGCTGGTCGCCGAGTACGGCCCCGACCAGCTGGTGCCGCCGTCCCCGCCCGCCGAGGGAGAGGAACTGCCCGATGACCCGGATCACCCGCGCAACCAGCAGAGACCCTTCGTACGAGGGGAGCAGGAGAAGCGTCTCAAGTCCGCCGAACGGGCGTATCAGCAACTCGGCAAGGTGAATCCGCTCGCCCTGGAGGAGTTCTCGGCGCTGGAGGAGCGGCACAAGTTCCTCTCCGAGCAGCTTGAAGACCTGAAGAAGACCAGGGCCGACCTGCTGCAGGTGATCAAGGAGGTCGACGAGCGCGTCGAGCAGGTCTTCACGGAGGCGTACCGGGACACCGCCCGCGAGTTCGAGGGTGTCTTCTCGCGGCTCTTCCCCGGTGGCGAGGGCCGGCTGATCCTGACCGATCCCGACAACATGCTCACCACGGGCGTGGATGTCGAGGCCAGACCGCCCGGCAAGAAGGTCAAGCGGCTGTCGCTGCTGTCGGGCGGCGAGCGGTCGCTGACGGCCGTCGCGCTGCTGGTGTCGATCTTCAAGGCCCGGCCGAGCCCGTTCTATGTGATGGACGAGGTCGAGGCGGCGCTCGACGACACCAACCTCCAGCGGCTGATCCGGATCATGCAGGAGCTCCAGGAGTCCTCGCAGCTGATTGTGATCACGCACCAGAAGCGGACGATGGAGGTCGCGGACGCGCTGTACGGCGTCTCCATGCAGGGTGACGGCGTCTCCAAGGTCATCAGCCAGCGTCTTCGCTGACAGGTCTTCAACTCTTCAACTCTTGAACACAAGTCCCTCACATGCCTGCCTGGAACTTCTTAAGGATCAGGCCTTGACTTCGAAACTTGAACGAATAGTCTCTGCAGCGTTGCTTTTACCTTCAAGTGGTGGGTGGCAGGAAGTTGTGCGCCACTTGAAGGGCTCGCCCCCCCACGCCCGGCGACGCTGCCGGACGGCCCCAGGAGTACACGTGACCAGCACTGAGCAGCCACAGCCGGCATCGGGAGGCCGACAGGCCCACCCCGAGCATCTCGGCCATGTCATCTTCATCACGGCCGCCGCCGCGATGGGCGGCTTCCTTTTCGGTTACGACAGCTCGGTGATCAACGGCGCCGTCGAAGCCATCCGGGACCGCTACAACATCGGCTCGGGAACGCTCGCCCAGGTCATCGCCATCGCCCTGATCGGCTGCGCCATCGGCGCCGCGACCGCCGGCCGGATCGCCGACCGTATCGGCCGCATCCGCTGTATGCAGATCGCAGCCGTGCTCTTCACCGCCAGTGCCATCGGCTCCGCTCTCCCGTTCGCCCTCTGGGACCTCGCCTTCTGGCGCATCATCGGCGGCTTCGCCATCGGCATGGCCTCGGTCATCGGCCCGGCCTATATCGCCGAGGTGTCGCCGGCCGCCTACCGCGGCCGACTCGGCTCCTTCCAGCAGGCCGCGATCGTCATCGGCATCGCCATCTCCCAGCTGGTGAACTACGCCATCCTGCAGCTCGCAGGCGGCAACCAGCGCGGCGAGATGCTCGGTATCGAGGCCTGGCAGTGGATGCTCGGCGTCATGGTCGTCCCGGCGGTGCTCTACGGACTGCTCTCCTTCGCGATCCCCGAGTCGCCCCGTTTCCTGATCTCCGTCGGAAAGGTCGACAAGGCGAAGGAGGTCCTCGGCGAGGTCGAGGGCCACAAGATCGACCTGGACGCCCGCGTCGCCGAGATCGAACTCGCGATGCGCCGCGAGCACAAGTCGACCTTCAAGGACCTGCTGGGCGGCCGTTTCAACTTCCTGCCCATCGTCTGGGTCGGCATCGGGCTCTCCCTCTTCCAGCAGTTCGTCGGCATCAACGTCGTCTTCTACTACTCCGCGGCGCTGTGGCAGTCGGTCGGAATCGACCCGGCCAGCTCGTTCTTCTACTCGTTCACCACGTCGATCATCAACATCATCGGCACCGTGATCGCGATGGTCCTGGTCGACCGGGTCGGCCGGCGTCCGCTCGCCCTCGTCGGCTCGGCCGGTATGGCGATCGCTCTCGCCTTCGAGGCCTGGGCCTTCTCCGCCGACCTCGTCAACGGCAAACTGCCCAGTGCCCAGGGCGCCGTCGCCCTGATCGCCGCGCATGTCTTCGTGCTCTTCTTCGCCCTCTCGTGGGGCGTCGTGGTCTGGGTCCTCCTCGGCGAGATGTTCCCGAACAGGATCCGCGCCGCCGCGCTCGGCGTCGCCGCCGCCGCGCAGTGGATCGCCAACTGGCTCATCACCGTGAGCTTCCCGAGCCTGGCGGACTGGAACCTCTCCGGCACGTACATCATCTACACATGCTTCGCCGCGCTCTCGATCCCCTTCGTGCTTCTGTTCGTCAAGGAGACCAAGGGCAAGGCGTTGGAGGAGATGGGCTAATCCCCGCTGCCCCGCTCCTCACCACGGAACTGCCCCGGCTCAGCTCTTGAGCCGGGGCAGTACCGATTCGCTGCGGCGGGAGGGGTACGAGGTCACCGTTCACGGGCGGTGACTGCCCTCGGGCTCAGCCCTTGAGCCGAGGGAGAACGCGCTCCGCGAAGAGGTGCAGGCTGCGCCAGCCCTCATCCAGCGGCATCCCGCCGCACAGCGGGTGCAGCACCAGACTCTCCCCGTCGGCCTCCGCGCACTCGTCCGGCGTGACGACCCGGTAGACGCCCTCGCGCCGCAACTCCTCGACGGTCGTGGCCTGCGAGCGCACCGCCGAGCGGATGTCCTTGGACTGCCAGGAGGCGTACATCCGAGCCTCGTGCAGGAAATGCTCGCCGTACGCGGCCCAGGTGCGGTCCGGGTCCTCCGCTATGTGCAGCAAATGGGTCTTCGCTGCCGGCATCATCGTCCAGCCCTCCGTCCCGTACTCCGCGCGCCGCTCGTGGTAGTACGCCTCCAGCTCCGGCAGATGCGCGCTCGGGAAGAAGGGCAGTCCGAACCGGGCGGCGCGACGGGCCGCGGCCTGCGAGGAGCCGCCCACCAGCAGCAGCGGATGCGGCTGTGTGTACGGGCGGGGAGTGACCAGGACGGTGCGGCCGCGGTATTCGAACGGCTCACCCGTCCATGCCTTCAGCAGCGTCTCGAGGAGCTCGTCCTGGAGCTTGCCGCGCCGGCTCCACTCGACGCCCAACTGCGCGTACTCCTCGGGCCGGTAGCCGATGCCGGCCACCGTGACCAGCCGGCCCTTGCCGATCAGATCGAGTACGGCGATGTCCTCGGCCAGCCGCAGCGGATCGTAGAGCGGGCCGATGATCGCGGAGACGGTGACCGCGATACGGCGGGTGGAGCCGAGCACCGAGCCGGCGAAGACGAAGGGAGAGGGCAGCCAGTTGTTGGTGGCGCCGTGGTGCTCCTCGGTCTGGATGCTGTCGATGCCGCGGTCGTCGGCGTACGCGGCCATCTCGAGCGCGGCGCGATAGCGGGCCGCGAGGGTCTCGGGCGTCGCGTCGGGATCGACGAGATTGAAGCGGGCCACTGTGAAAGCCATGGGAACGGTCCCCTCCGCCGGGTGTGCTGTGTCTTCCCGGGGGACAACCCCGGGACCCGCGGCCGAAGAACAGGTCGGCGGGGCTGAACGGACAGCGGAGGGAGACGGTAGCTGACGAAGCGTCAGATGGACAGGGGTGAGCCGACCATCGCCGTGCTGGAGGCGGTCGGGGAGGTGGCGGGTGGAGTCGGGGCCCGAGGGGACCCGGCTGATACCAACCGCCGCGACCCCCACGATCCCGTACGAGAGGACCGGCGTCGCGGTGGCCGACGACCAGCACCTGCCAGAAGTTCAGGCCGTCGAAGACGATCACCCCCGCGCCCATCGTGAGCAGCAGCACACTGATGTTGGCGGCGACCCAGATGGGAAGGTTCGCGGACGTGGCCGGTGCGCTCGCCGTCAGGCGGACTCCGGGGTTTCCGCGTCTCCGGGGTCGAGGCGGCCGGGTAAAGCCAGAACCACCAGCATCGTACGTATCCCCCAAAGGGTTCAAATGGAGTCCGTCGTCCTTGTGTGATCCTCTGAGGCCGCTGTGTAGGAGCGGTCGTGGCCGATACTGGGTGGGTTATGGAAATCGTCATCCTTGCTGTAGTCATCGCCCTGGTCGCGGTCGGCGCGATCAGCGGGCTCGTGGTCAGCAGCCGCAAGAAGAAGCAGCTGCCGCCCTCGGCACCGTCGAGTACGCCGACCATCACTGCCCCGCCCGCCGAGCCTCAGGTCGGTGAGGACGCCGCACCGACGGTCGAGGAACCGCGCCGCACGATCGGGGAGGTCGACCTCCCCGACACCGCCGAGGCGGTCGAGGCCCCGGCCGCCGTCGAGGATCCGGTCGTCGCGGCGCCCCCCGTCCCCGAGATCGAGATCCCCGAGCCGACCGCGGGCCGGCTCGTCCGGCTGCGCGCCCGCCTCGCCCGCTCCCAGAACTCCCTCGGCAAGGGGCTGCTCACGCTCCTGTCGCGCGAGCACCTCGACGAGGAGACCTGGGAGGAGATCGAGGACACGCTGCTCACCGCGGATGTCGGCGTCGCGCCGACCCAGGAGCTGGTCGAGCGGCTGCGCGAGCGCGTACGGGTGCTCGGTACGCGTACCCCCGACGAGCTGCGCTCCCTGCTGCGCGAGGAGCTGCTGCACCTCCTCGGTACCGACTTCGACCGCGCGGTGAAGACCGAGAGCGGTCTGGACACCCCGGGTGTCGTCATGGTCGTCGGCGTCAACGGCACCGGAAAGACGACGACGACCGGCAAGCTGGCGCGGGTCCTGGTCGCGGACGGCCGCTCCGTGGTGCTCGGCGCGGCGGACACGTTCCGCGCCGCGGCCGCGGACCAGCTCCAGACCTGGGGTGAACGGGTCGGCGCACGCACGGTGCGCGGCCCCGAGGGCGGTGACCCGGCATCAATCGCGTTCGACGCGGTCAAGGAGGGCATCGCCGAGGGCGCGGACGTCGTACTCATCGACACGGCGGGCCGGCTGCACACCAAGACGGGCCTGATGGACGAGCTCGGCAAGGTCAAGCGCGTCGTCGAGAAGCACGGCCCGCTGGACGAGATCCTGCTGGTCCTGGACGCCACGACCGGTCAGAACGGCCTGGTGCAGGCGCGGGTGTTCGCTGAGGTCGTGGACATCACCGGCATCGTGCTGACCAAGCTGGACGGTACGGCCAAGGGCGGCATCGTCATCGCGGTCCAGCGCGAACTGGGTGTACCGGTGAAGCTGGTGGGCCTGGGCGAGGGGCCGGACGATCTGGCGCCGTTCGAGCCGGAGGCGTTCGTCGACGCGCTGATCGGCGAGTAGCTGTCCCTGGGTGGGCCCGCCTTTCGTACCGGGGCTCTGCCCCGGACCCCGCGCCTCAATCGCCGGCGGGGCTGAGATTCAGCCCGTCCGGCGATTGAGGACACAGGGCGTACGGGGTCCCGCTGCGCGCGAGACCCGCGCGTCAGGGAAAGGTGCGGTGGCAGACGTACGCCAAGGTCCCCAGCAGCAGCCGCGCCTCCGGCGGAGCCGTCGCCGTGTCCAGGGACGGGGGCCGGAGCCAGCTCACCGGCCCCAGGCCCGCCTGGTCGGACGGCGGAGCCATGATGTGGTCACCGGCGCCCAGGCAGTACAGGTCCAGGTCCGCGTCGTCCCAGCCCATCCGGTAGAGCAGCTCCGGGAGTTCTGCCGCCGCGCCGGTGGCGACGAAGAACTGGCAGCGGCCGTCCGGCGTCGCCGAGACCGGGCCGAGCGGGAGACCCATCCGCTCCAGGCGCAGCAGTGCGCGGCGGCCGGCCGGGGCGGCGACGTCGAGGATGTCGAAGGTGCGGCCGACCGGCAGGAGCAGGGACGCGCCAGGCACCTCCGCCCATGCCTTGGTGACCTTGTCCAGGGTGGCGCCGGCGGGGATCTCGGCGGCGAAGTCGAGGGGGTGGGCGCCCGGGGACGTACAGTCCGGGGCGCCGCAGGAGCACCGGCCTGACGCGGCTCGCGCGCCAGGGATCACGGCCCAGCCCCACAGCCCTGTGTACTCGGCCACCACTGTGCACTCGGTGGTACGGCCGCGGCGCCGTGATCCGGGCCTGATCTCCCTGGTCCCCCGGCTGCCGCCGATCGTGAAGCCCATGCCCCCTCCAACAGGTCGTCAACGCCGGTGGTTACGACCCGAAGTCTCCCCGTAACACTGCGTCGCAGTCGGTGAAGCTCCGGCGGCGTGCGGTGGCGCGAGGGGTGGTGCGGACCATGCCGCGCGCCTGTGCGTGCAACGCTCCGCTGCCTCCTGATCGTCGTATGTCAAGTGAATCGCGCCCGACGGTAAGCGAGTTCATTCGAAGGGGTGGCGAATGGTGGCGTTTCTGGAATCTCCCTCACTGGAGGGGTGATCGTAGGACTACTTTCAGTACACGAATCCTGGAGTTCCGCGCACTTGTGGGTATGCCGGAGGCAACTCGGCTTCCTGTTCGATGGGGCGCAACCTCCGTACAGGCGGTCTCAACTCACGGCATTCTGGTAGGGGTTCGAGTACCAAGGCTTTCAGTGGATGGGGGCGTTCCCGTGGGCGGCACCGGCGCAGACGGTACGAATACCGACAAGCGCCCGAACGACCAGTTGAGTTCGTGGTTCGTGCGCAGCGGTTGGTCGAAGGGCGAGCTTGCGCGCCAAGTAAACCGCCGGGCACGCCAGATGGGCGCACACCACATCAGCACGGACACCTCACGCGTGCGCCGCTGGCTCGACGGCGAGCAGCCGCGTGAGCCGATCCCGCGCATCCTTTCCGAGCTGTTCTCCGAGCGTTTCGGCAGCGTCGTCGCCATCGAGGACCTCGGACTGCGCTCGGCGCACCAGTCACCCTCGGTGTCCGGAGTGGATCTGCCCTGGGCGGGCCCCCAGACCGTCGCACTGCTCAGCGAGTTCTCGCGCAGCGACCTGATGCTGGCGCGGCGCGGCTTCCTCGGGACCTCGCTCGCACTGGCCGCGGGACCCGCCCTCGTCGAGCCGCTGCAGCGCTGGCTGGTGCCGTCGCCGGTCGGCGAGCCGGGACAGCCGGCGCCGGCCGCCATGCGCAGGGCCTCCCGGCTCTCCAAGCCCGAGCTCGAGCTGCTGGAGTCCACCACCGCGATGTTCCGCCAGTGGGACGCGCAGTGCGGCGGCGGGCTGCGCCGCAAGGCGGTCGTGGGCCAGCTCCACGAAGTCACCGATCTGCTCCAGGAGCCGCAGCCCGCGACCACCGCCCAGCGGCTGTTCAAATGCGCCGCCGAGCTCGCGGAGCTGGCCGGCTGGATGAGTTACGACGTCGGCCTGCAGCCCACCGCGCAGAAGTACTTCGTACTGGCCCTGCACGCCGCCAAGGAAGCGGTCGACAAGCCGCTCGGCTCGTACATCCTGTCCTCGATGAGCCGCCAGATGATCCACCTCGGGCGGCCCGAGGACGCCCTGGAACTCATCCATCTGGCGCAGTACGGCAGCCGCGACTGCGCGACCGCGCGCACCCAGGCGATGCTGTATGCGATGGAGGCCCGCGCTTACGCCAATATGGGCCAGCCCAGCAAGTGCAAGCGAGCCGTCCGGATGGCCGAGGACACCTTCGCCGACGCCGGTCTCGACGGCGAGTCCGAGCCCGACTGGATCCGCTTCTTCTCCGAGGCCGAGCTCAACGGCGAGAACGCCCACTCGTACCGAGACCTCGCCTATGTAGCAGGACGAAGCCCTACGTACGCCTCGCTCGCCGAGCCGGTGATGGAGCGCGCCGTGGACCTCTTCGGCAAGGACGAGGAGCACCAGCGGTCGTACGCACTCAATCTGGTCGGCATGGCCACGGTCCATCTCCTGAAGAAGGAGCCCGAGCAGTCCATGGTCCTGGCCGGACGGGCGCTCACCGTCGCCAAGAAGGTCCGCTCCGAGCGGGTCAACACCCGACTGCGCAAGACCGTCGACACGGCGGCCCGGGACTTCGGAGGCGTGGCCGAAGTCGCACACTTCACCGACGAGCTCACAGCCCTGCTCCCCGAAACCGCGGAAGCGGTCTGAGCGGACGGCGCCCGCCGGACCCCGGTCGCGACGATCACCCCGGACAACCCGACTCGGCTCCCCCCGCGCCAGGTCAGCCGGGTGGCCGTCGCGGCCGGTCGTGATGTGCGCAGAGGATACTCCCGGGCCCCTCACCCGACCCGCCTGTTCATGGGGGCGTAACACGCAGGACCCCTTCGTCACTGCGGCGAAACATCGAGTGGCATCGACGGAAACGGCGCTGCGCCAACCTCATGGCGCATAACCGGCCCGCCCGTATCCGCACAGGCTTCGCCCGCACGCGGCCGCACCAACAACGAGGAGACGCCGATGCCTCCAGGCATCTCGACGCTTGCCGCAGACACTCCCACGCTGTCTGCCGCCAACACCGGCTTCATGCTCATCTGCTCCGCACTGGTGATGATCATGACTCCGGGCCTGGCCTTCTTCTACGGAGGCATGGTCCGGGTCAAGAGCACCCTCAACATGCTGATGATGAGCTTCATCAGCCTCGGCATCGTCACGATCCTGTGGGTGCTGTACGGATTCAGCGCCGCCTTCGGCACGGACAAGGGTGGCTTCATCGGCTGGACCTCGGACTATGTCGGACTGAGCGGCATCGGCATCACCCAGCTGTGGGACGGCTACACCATTCCGGTGTATGTCTTCGCCGTCTTCCAGCTGATGTTCGCGATCATCACGCCGGCGCTGATAAGCGGTGCGCTCGCGGACCGCGTGAAGTTCACCGCCTGGGCGCTGTTCGTGGCGCTGTGGGTCACCGTTGTCTACTTCCCGGTCGCGCACTGGGTGTGGGGCGCGGGCGGCTGGCTCTTCGAGCTCGGTGTCATCGACTTCGCCGGCGGTACGGCCGTCCACATCAACGCGGGTGCCGCGGCCCTCGGTGTGATCCTTGTCATCGGCAAGCGCGTCGGCTTCAAGAAGGACCCGATGCGGCCGCACAGCCTGCCGCTGGTGATGCTCGGTGCCGGGCTCCTGTGGTTCGGCTGGTTCGGCTTCAACGCCGGCTCGTGGCTCGGCAACGACGACGGCGTCGGCGCGGTGATGTTCGTCAACACCCAGGTCGCCACCGCCGCCGCCATGCTCGCCTGGCTGGCGTACGAGAAGATCCGCCACGGCGCCTTCACCACGCTGGGCGCCGCCTCCGGCGCAGTCGCGGGTCTGGTCGCCATCACCCCGTCCGGCGGCTCCTGCTCGCCGCTCGGCGCGATCGGGATCGGCGCCATCGCCGGTCTGCTCTGCGCCATGGCCGTCGGTCTGAAGTTCAAGTTCGGCTACGACGACTCCCTCGATGTCGTCGGCGTCCACCTCGTCGGCGGTGTCGCCGGCTCGCTGCTGGTCGGCTTCTTCGCCACCGGCGGTGTCCAGTCCGACGCCAAGGGCCTCTTCTACGGCGGCGGACTCGACCAGCTGGGCAAGCAGGCCGTCGGTGTCTTCGCGGTGCTGGCCTACTCTCTGGTGGCATCGGCGATCCTCGCCTTCCTCCTCGACAAGACCATCGGTATGCGGGTGGAGGAGGACGTCGAGGTATCCGGAATCGACCAGGACGAGCACGCCGAAACCGCGTACGACTTCAGCGGTGCCGGCGGCGGTGCCGGCTCCCGCAAGGCCGTAACCGCGCCGGGCGACTCCGTGGCAGCCGCAGCCAAGACCAAGAAGGTGGACGCATGAAGCTCATCACCGCAGTCGTGAAGCCACACCGGCTGGACGAGATCAAGGAGGCCCTGCAGGCCTTCGGCGTCCAGGGGCTCACGGTGACGGAGGCCAGCGGATACGGCCGCCAGCGCGGCCACACCGAGGTCTACCGCGGCGCGGAGTACACCGTCGACCTGGTCCCGAAGATCCGTATCGAGGTACTGGTCGAGGACAGCGACGCCGAACAGCTCATCGATGTCGTCGTCAAGGCGGCCCGTACGGGCAAGATCGGTGACGGCAAGGTGTGGAGCGTCCCGGTCGACACGGCGGTACGGGTGCGGACCGGCGAACGCGGACCTGACGCACTGTAAGCGCTCGACAGAACAGGAGCTGCTGGGTGACGAGCCTCGAAATGACCACCGAAGCGGAAGACTCGGGACCCAGCGGCTATGCGGCGGCCCGGCTGCGCCTTCTCAGTGAGAAGGAGCGGCCCGGGCCGCCGCGCCGTGCCGCCCTGGCGAAGCTGACCGACGACTGGTTGTCCGCGCTGTTCACCACCGCCTGTCTGGAGGCCGGGGTGCGGGGCGCGGCGCTCGTCGCCGTCGGCGGCTACGGGCGCGGTGAGCTGTCGCCGCGCAGCGACCTCGATCTGCTCCTGCTGCACGACGGCGGCGCGGATGCCGGCGCGATCGCCACTCTCGCCGACCGGATCTGGTACCCGGTGTGGGATCTGGGGCTGGCCCTCGACCACTCCGTACGCACCCCGGCCGAGGCCCGCAAGACCGCGGGCGAGGACCTCAAGGTGCAGCTCGGGCTGCTGGACGCACGCCCGGTCGTGGGCGATCTGGGGCTGGTGGCCGGGCTGCGCACCGCCGTACTGGCCGACTGGCGCAACCAGGCGCCCAAGCGGCTGCCCGAGCTGGACGAACTGTGCCGTGAACGTGCCGAGCGCCAGGGCGAGTTGCAGTTCCTCCTCGAACCCGACCTCAAGGAGGCGCGGGGCGGGCTGCGGGACGCCACCGCGCTGCGCGCCGTCGCCGCTTCCTGGCTCGCCGACGCGCCGCGCGAGGGCCTCGCCGAGGCCCGCAGGCGGCTGCTGGACGCCCGGGACGCGCTGCATCTGGCCACCGGCCGGGCCACCGACCGGCTCGCGCTCCAGGAGCAGGACCAGGTGGCCACCGAGCTCGGTCTGCTGGACGCCGACGCACTGCTGCGGCAGGTCTACGAGGCGGCGCGCACCGTCTCGTACGCCACGGACGTCACCTGGCGTGAGGTGAACCGGGTGCTCAGGGCACGGTCCCTGCGGCCGCGGCTGCGGGCGATGCTGAGCGGCGGGCGCACTCCGCAGCCCGAGCGCAGCCCGCTCGCCGAGGGCGTCGTCGAACAGGACGGCGAAGTGGTGCTCGCCCGCGCCGCACGGCCGGAACGCGACCCGGTGCTCCCGCTGAGGGCCGCTGCAGCCGCCGCCCAGTCCGGGCTGCCGATCTCCCTGCACGCCGTACGCCGGCTCGCGGCCGCTGCCCGACCGCTGCCGGTGCCGTGGCCCGCCGAGGCCCGCGAGGAGCTCGTCACCCTGCTCGGCGCGGGGGAGTCGACGGTCGCGGTCTGGGAGGCGCTGGAGGCCGAGGGCCTGATCACCCAGCTGCTGCCCGACTGGGAGCGCGTACGCTGCCGGCCGCAGCGCAATCCCGTGCACACCTGGACCGTCGACCGCCACCTCGTCGAGGCCGCGGTCAAGGCCTCGTCCCTCACCCGCCGCGTCGGCCGCCCCGACCTGCTGCTGGTCGCGGCCCTGCTGCACGACATCGGCAAGGGCTGGCCCGGCGACCACTCGGTGGCCGGCGAGACCATCGCCAAGGACCTCGCGACCCGGATCGGATTCGACCGCGCCGACGTGGCCGTCATCGCCACGCTCGTACGCCACCATCTGCTGCTCGTCGAAACGGCGACCCGGCGCGATCTGGACGACCCGGCGACCGTCGCCTCGGTCGCCTCCGTCGTCGGCTCGGCGGGCACCCTCGAGCTGCTGCAGGCCCTCACCGAGGCCGACGCCCTCGCCACCGGACCCGCGGCCTGGTCGTCCTGGCGCGGTTCGCTGGTCGCCGACCTGGTCAGGCGGGTCGCCGCGGTTCTCGCCGGCGACGCCCCGCCCGAGCCGGAGCCCGCCGCGCCCAGTGCCGAGCAGGAACGGCTCGCCATCGAGGCACTGCGCACCGGTGAACCGGTGCTCGCGCTGCACGCCCACACCGAGCGGCCCGAGCCGCCCCAGGAACGGGACCAGCCCGAACCCGTCGGCGTGGAACTGCTGATCGCCCTGCCCGACCAGCCGGGTGTGCTGCCCGCCGCGGCCGGCGTGCTCGCTCTGCACCGGCTGACCGTCCGCGCCGCCGACCTGCGCTCCATCGACCTGCCCACCGAGCTCGGCGAGTCCGCAGGCGTACTGCTGCTGAGCTGGCGGGTGGCGGCCGAGTACGGATCGCTGCCACAAGCCGCCCGGCTCCGCGCCGATCTCGTACGGGCGCTGGACGGAACACTCGACATTCCGGGCAGGCTCGCGGAACGTGAGGCCGCGTACCCGCGCCGGCGCGGGGTCAAGGCCCCGCCGCCGCGGGTGACCGTCGCCGCCGCGGGCTCCCGGCTCGCGACGGTGATCGAGGTCCGCGCCCAGGACGCGCCCGGACTGCTGCACCGGATCGGCCGCGCGCTGGACGAGTCGGCGGTACGGGTCCGCAGCGCCCATGTCTCCACACTGGGCGCGAACGCCGTCGACGCCTTCTATGTCACGGGCCTGGAAGGCGCGCCGCTGCCCCCGGAACAGGCCTCCGAGACCGCCCGTACGCTCGAGGCGATGCTGCGCGCCTGAGGTGAGACCGGCCACGGGGCGTACCCCACCGCGCGCGGCCCGATACCCTGGGGGACACTGTCCGCCCGCTCCCGACCCGAGGATCCGCGACCACCGTGTTCGACACCCTCTCCGACCGCCTTGCCGCGACATTCAAGAATCTCCGGGGCAAGGGCCGCCTGTCCGAGGCGGACATCGACGCCACGGCGCGCGAGATCCGTATCGCGCTGCTCGAAGCGGACGTGGCGCTGCCCGTCGTCCGGGCCTTCATCAAGCAGGTCAAGGAGCGTGCGGCCGGCTCCGAGGTCTCGCAGGCGCTGAACCCGGCACAGCAGGTCATCAAGATCGTCAACGAGGAGCTCATCGGCATCCTCGGTGGCGAGACCCGCCGCCTCCGTTTCGCCAAGCAGCCGCCGACCGTGATCATGCTCGCGGGTCTGCAAGGTGCGGGTAAGACGACGCTGGCCGGAAAGCTGGGTCTCTGGCTCAAGGGCCAGGGGCACTCGCCGCTGCTCGTCGCCTGTGACCTGCAGCGTCCCAATGCCGTCAACCAGCTGGCCGTCGTCGCCGAGCGCGCGGGCGTTTCGGTGTACGCGCCGGAGCCGGGCAACGGCGTAGGCGACCCGGTCAAGGTCGCCAAGGACTCCATCGAGCACGCCAAGGCCAAGCAGTACGACGTGGTCATCGTCGACACCGCGGGCCGCCTCGGTATCGACCAGGAGCTCATGCAGCAGGCCGCGGACATCCGCGACGCCGTCAGCCCCGACGAGGTCCTCTTCGTCGTCGACGCGATGATCGGTCAGGACGCGGTCAACACCGCGGAGGCCTTCCGCGACGGCGTCGGCTTCGACGGCGTGGTGCTCTCCAAGCTCGACGGTGACGCCCGCGGTGGTGCCGCGCTCTCCATCGCGCATGTCACCGGCCGCCAGGTCATGTTCGCCTCCAACGGCGAGAAGCTGGACGACTTCGACGCGTTCCACCCGGACCGCATGGCGTCCCGCATCCTCGGCATGGGCGACATGCTCAGCCTGATCGAGAAGGCCGAGCAGACCTTCAGCCAGGAAGAGGCCGCCAAAATGGCCTCCAAGCTGGCGAGCAGCAAGGGCAAGGACTTCACGCTCGACGACTTCCTGGCGCAGATGGAGCAGGTCAGGAAGATGGGCTCCATCTCCAAGCTGCTCGGGATGCTGCCCGGCATGGGGCAGATCAAGGACCAGATCAACAACATCGACGACCGGGACGTGGACCGTATCTCCGCGATCATCAAGTCGATGACCCCGGCCGAGCGCCAGGACCCGACGATCATCAACGGTTCGCGCCGGGCCCGTGTCGCCAAGGGTTCCGGTGTCGAGGTCAGCGCCGTGAAGGGCCTGGTGGAGCGCTTCTTCGAGGCCCGCAAGATGATGTCGAAGATGGCCCAGGGCGGCGGGATGCCGGGTATGCCCGGGATGCCGGGCATGGGTGGCGGTCCCGGTCGTCAGAAGAAGCAGATCAAGCAGGCCAAGGGCAAGCGCAAGAGCGGTAACCCCATGAAGCGCAAGGCCGAGGAGCAGGCGGCAGCGGCGCGCCGCGAGCAGGCGGCGCAAGGTGGGGCGTTCGGACTTCCGGCCGGTGAGCCGGGCAAGGACTTCGAGCTGCCCGACGAGTTCAAGAAGTTCATGGGCTGAGTTTTCCTCTGGTTTGTACGTCGGTGTGGGGCCCCCCCCGAGGGGGGGGCCCCCACCCCGATATTGGAGAAAAACACGAGATTAT
>NZ_JBHWWF010000015.1:0-76915 GCF_042736455.1 Streptomyces sp. NPDC060064 | reverse complement strand
CGGGGGGGTTGGGGGGGCACTGCTGTTCTTCGCCCGCTACTTTAAAACTTTTTTTTGGGTGTTTTTTTCCCTGTGTTTTTCGGGGGGGTGGGCCCCCCCGCGGGGGGGGGCCCCCACACCGCTTTTCTGGCTTAACGTCCGGATATGAGCAACCCCGTGCCGCCGCGTCAGACCCCGGACAAGCCGTGGCGCTCCGAGGGCGCGCCGCCGTCCTCTCCGCCCAGGAAGAAGATGCCCGGCGGCTGGGGCGGACTGATTCTCACCGCGCTCGCCGTCTATGTGATCGCCAACCTGCTGCTGTCCTTCTTCGGCAACGGCGGCGAGCCGACCATCCCGTACACGGAGTTCAGCAAGCAGGTCGCGGCCGGGAACGTCTCGAAGATCTACGCCAAGGGCGACTCGATCCAGGGGCAGCTCAAGAAGGAGTCGCCGATTCCCGACGGCAAGGGTGAGTACACGAAGTTCAGAACCCAACGGCCGGCCTTCGCCGACGACAAGCTCTGGGAACAGCTGAGCAAGCACAAGGTCACCGTGACGGCGGAGCCGGTCCTCGCGCAGCGCAGCTTTCTGGCCAATCTGCTGTTCTCGCTCGTGCCGATGGCGCTGCTGATCCTGCTGTGGGTGTTCACCGCCCGTCGGATGGGCGCGGTGATGGGCGGCGGCGTGTTCGGACGCAGGGGCCCGCCCAAGCCGGTCGAGGTCGAGCCGGGCAAGCGCACGACCTTCGACGACGTCGCCGGGATCGACGAGGTGAAGGGCGAGCTCAATGACGTCGTCGACTTCCTCAAGAACCCGGAGGCGTACCGGCGGATGGGCGCGAGGATGCCGAGCGGGGTGCTGCTGGCAGGGCCGCCAGGGACCGGTAAGACGCTGCTCGCGCGGGCGGTGGCGGGCGAGGCCGGGGTGCCGTTCTTTTCGGCGTCGGCGTCGGAGTTCGTCGAGATGATCGTCGGCGTCGGCGCGAGCCGGGTCCGCGAACTCTTCGCCGAGGCGCGCAAGGTGGCGCCCGCGATCATCTTCATCGACGAGATCGACACGATCGGGCGCGTGCGCGGGGTCGGCGCGGGTCTGGGCGGGCACGACGAGCGCGAGCAGACGCTCAACCAGATCCTCACCGAGATGGACGGCTTCACCGGCTCCGAGGGCGTGGTCGTCCTGGCCGCGACCAACCGGGCCGATATCCTCGACCCCGCCCTGACCCGGCCCGGCCGCTTCGACCGGATCGTCCAGGTCTCGCCGCCCGACCGCGCCGGCCGCGAGGCCATCCTCAAGATCCACACCCTGCGGATGCCACTGGCCAAGGACGTCGACCTTGATGAGATCGCGGGTGCGACACCGGGGATGACGGGCGCGGATCTGGCCAACCTGGTCAACGAGGCGGCACTTCTCGCGGTCAAGCGCAAGCAGCCGGAGGTCACCCAGGCCGATCTCTGGGCCGCCCTGGAGAAGGTCCAGCTCGGCGCGGAGCGCCCACTGGTCATGCCGGAGGAGGACCGTCGGCGCACCGCTTACCACGAGAGCGGCCACGCGCTCCTCGGCATGCTCCAACCGGGCGCGGACCCTGTCCGCAAGGTCACCATCGTGCCGCGCGGCCGGGCGCTGGGCGTCACGCTCTCCACCCCCGACGCGGACAGGTACGCGTACACCGAGGAGTATCTGCGCGGTCGCATCGTGGGTGCGCTGGGCGGCATGGCGGCCGAGCACGTGGTCTTCGATGTGATCACGACGGGCTCGGAGAGCGACCTGGAGCAGGTCACCCAGTTGGCCCGGGGCATGGTCGGGCGCTGGGGCATGAGCGAGCGGGTGGGCAGACTGACCGCGATCCCGGCCGACATCCAGCAGCCGTACGGACTGAGCGCGGCACCCGCGACGCTGGACACGGTGGACCACGAGATGCGCCGCATCGTCGATGAGTGCTACGAGAGCGCGTGCCGCCAACTCCGCGAACACCGCGGCAAACTGGACGCGCTGGCAGGGGCGCTGCTGGAGAGCGAAGCCCTGGACGAGGACGCGGCGTACCGCGCGGCGGGCATCCCGCGCGTCAACAAGGAGACGTAACGCTTCGGGCGCGCTCCGGGTCGGTCTCCTGCGACGCGCGGTGGGTAAGCGCCCACGGGCGACGGCTCCGGGGTGGGTCCGGCGGTGGTGGCGGTGGGCTGTTGCCGGGTGAGTCGCGGGGGCGGCGGCTGGGTTGGGTGCACGGGCGAGGGGCGGTGGCCTCGCCCGCGGTGCCTGCGGGCGGCGGCTGGGGTGGGGTGCCGTGGTCTGGGGTGGGGTCCGGTGGTGGCGGTGGGCTGTTGCCGGGTGAGTCGCGGGGGCGGCGGCTGGGTTGGGTGCACGGGCGAGGGGCGGTGGCCTCGCCCGCGGTGCCTGCGGACAGCGGCTGGGGTGGGGTGCCGTGGTCCGGTGGTGGCTGCGGTTGGCTTTTCCGGGCGAGTGCCTGCGGGTAGCCGGCTCGGGGTGCGGGGCTCGGGTCCGGTTGCGGCGACGCAGGGGCGGGCCGCGGCCGGGTGAATGCCTGGGGAGCGCCTTCGGCAGGGTGCCCGCCCTACGGGTCGGCTGCCGCCGCGCAGCGGGCGGCGGCGCGAAGCTGCCGCCTCCGGGGCCCGGGGCTTGCCCCGGTTGCGGGAAGGGGCGGGTAGGGGAATGGCCCCGCGCAGCGGCCCCGCACCCGCACCCGCCTCCACCTCAGGGGCGCACCGCACCCGCCTCCACCTCAGGGCGCACCCGCACCCCGCCTCCACCTCAAGGCGTACGCGCGATCAGATACCGGAATACATTCGGCATCCAGACCGTCCCGTCCCGCCTCCGGTACGGATGCAGCGCCTCCGTGATCTCCTTGTCCACCTGCGCCTGGTCCGTCGCCCGTACCGCCGCCGCATACAGCCCCGTCGACAGCAGCCCCCGCACCGCGCTCTCCATGTCCGCATAGCCGAACGGGCAGGCCACCCGCCCCGAGCCGTCCGGCTTCAGGCCCGCCTGCGACGCGACGTCCTCCAGGTCGTCCCGCAGCGCCGGACGCCAGCCGCCCGCCGACCGCATACGGTCGGTCAGCCGGCCGGCCACCCGGAGCACTCCCGACGTGGCGCAGCGTTCCGGCGGGCCCCAGCCGGTGAGTACGACCGCGCTGCCGTGCTCCGACCGCTCGACCGCCGCCTCCAGCGCCGGCCCGAGCCCCTCGGAGTCGCCCGCCGCACAGCCGATCGGGTGAAACGCGGTGATCATGTTGTACAGCGGCCGGCGCACGCCGGCCGCTGTAGACGCGAGGTTGTCCAGCAGCTCGGCACCCCGCGTCCGGCCGTCACCGTCCCGGGCCTCCCGCCCACCCTGAGCCTCCGGAGCCATCCGTTCCCGTGCCAGCGCGAGCCGCTCGCGGTCCGCGTCGACCCCGGTCACGCCCGCACCGCGCGACGCGGCGATCAGCAGGGCGAGGCCGGAGCCGCAGTCGAGGCCGAGCAGCCGCGTCCAGGAGCCGACCTCCAGGCGCTCGTACACCGCCTCGTAGAGCGGCACGAGCATCCGTTCCTGGATCTCGGCCCAGTCCCGAGCACGCGCACACGCCTCCGCCGGAGACGGAGCCGCCGATGCCGCGTGGGGTCGGTGCTGGACGAGCGTTGGTGTCATCGAAGCGCCCCAATCCGCCAAGAGGTCAGCCGAGCCCTGAAGGACAGCCCCCCGTGTGCGTACGCCTGCGCTCCCCCCGTATGCCAGAGAACTGCGCATGCGTCCCCAAGTCCAGGGGGCGTATGGCAATGCTTGTGTGCCCCGCGCGTGCGCCCCCGGGTAGCTGGCCGATTCACGTCTCGCACCCGCGTCGCCGTACGATGCGCGCCATGGCAAAGGCACCCGTTCTCACGCCCCAGGCGGAAGATTTCCCACGCTGGTACCAGGACCTGATCAACAAGGCCGAACTGGCGGACAACGGCCCGGTGCGCGGCACCATGGTCATCCGACCGTACGGATACGGCCTGTGGGAGCGGATGCAGCAGGAGATGGACGCCCGCATCAAGGACGCGGGTGCCCAGAACGCCTACTTCCCGCTCTTCATCCCTCAGTCTTACCTGACAAGGGAAGCTGAGCATGTCGAGGGCTTCGCGCCCGAGCTCGCGGTCGTCACGCACGGTGGCGGAAAGGAGCTCGACGAGCCCGTCGTCGTGCGCCCCACCTCCGAGACGATCATCAACGAGTACTTCTCGAAGTGGATCCAGAGCTACCGCGATCTGCCGCTGCTGATCAACCAGTGGGCCAATGTGGTCCGTTGGGAGATGCGTCCGCGCGTCTTCCTCCGTACGACGGAGTTCCTCTGGCAGGAGGGCCACACCGCCCACGCCACCTACGAGGACGCCCGCGACTTTGCCGCATACATCCACCGGGACGTGTACGCGGACTTCATGATCAACGTCCTCGGCATCGATGTGGTGCTCGGCCGCAAGACGCCCAAGGAGCGCTTCGCCGGAGCCATCAACACCCTCACGCTCGAAGGCATGATGGGCGACGGCAAGGCCCTGCAGATGGGTACGAGCCACGAGCTCGGCACCAACTTCTCCAAGGCGTTCAACACCACGTATCTGTCGAAGGACGGCAAGCAGGAGCTGGCCTGGCAGACCTCCTGGGGCACTTCCACCCGGATGGTCGGCGGCCTGATCATGTCGCACGGCGACGACAACGGACTGCGCGTCCCGCCGCGTCTGGCGGCCGTCCAGGTCGTCGTCATGGCCATCAAGGGCGACGAAGCGGTCGCCAAGGTCCGCGAGCTCGGCGACCGGCTGAAGGCCGCGGGCCTGCGCGTCCAGGTCGACGACCGCACCGACACGCCCTTCGGCCGCCGCGCGGTCGACTGGGAGCTCAAGGGCGTTCCGGTACGGATCGAGATCGGCCCGCGCGATCTGGAGGCAGGCACCGCGATGCTGGCCCGTCGCATTCCGGGCGGCAAGGAGCCGGTACGGATCGAGGCGCTGGCCGAGTTGCTGCCGAGGGTTCTCGAGGAGGACCAGGCGCAGTTGCTGAAGGAATCGCGCGACCGTCGCGAGTCTCGTACGACTGATGTGACAACGATCGAGGAGGCCGCCGAGGCCGCGGTCGCCGGCGGCTGGGCCCGTATCCCGTGGTCGACGCTGGGCCACGAGGGGGAGGCCAAGCTCGCCGAGCAGGCCGTGTCCGTGCGGTGTCTGGTCGCCGAGGACGGGTCGGTGCCCGACGCCGACGACGCCCCGGGTACTGTCGCGATCGTGGCCCGCGCCTACTGACGCGCAGGCGCCCCTCGGAGCAACTGACGCCCCGGCGCGCGGACTTCATCTACGCGCTGGGGCGTACGCGCCGCTACGTACCACCTTGATGCGAGCTGCGAAGCTTCTCCGCAGATCAGCGCACCCGCCCTCGTCAGGGCGCATCAATGGCAACTGACGGGTACGTGCAAATTATTTGGGATGCCCCGGAATGGAACCCGCGAGCGTTCCGGCTCGTTATCACGACGTGAGCACGACACCACCTGTTCTCGCCGCAGAGCTGGCACAGGCGTGGGCCGATATTCAGCGGCACCACCCCGAGCTGCCGGATCTTGCCGCGCCCGAGTCCCTGATCGGAGAGTCCTCGTCCGCCTGCGGCGCCGAGCTCTCCTTCGAGCGACTGCTTCACGAGGCAGTCCACGGCATCGCCGCCGCCAGAGGTGTCCGCGACACCTCACGCGCCGGCCGCTACCACAACCGCCGATTCCTGGCGATCGCCGAGGAGATGGGCCTGGACCATGTTGATGAGCCGCATCCCAGCAGCGGTTTCTCGCTGGTCGCGCTCAATCCCGAGGCGAAGCGGCGGTACCGCCCCACCATCGAGAGACTTCAGCGCGCCCTCAAGGCGCACACGGTGGCCACGGCCGCCGACACCAAGCGCAGCTTCCGCGGGCCCGCTGCCCGCCACGGCTCCTCCGGCGGCGGGGTGCGCGTCAAGGCTGTCTGCGACTGCGGCCGCAATGTCCGGGTCGTACCCTCGGTCCTCGCCCAGGCGCCGATCGTCTGCGGTGGCTGCGGCAAGCCCTTCCGTATCCCGGAGGTAGTGGGCGCGGCGAGCTGACCGCGTCCGCCGGCCGGGATCGCGAGCCGCCGACGGGGGTGGTGCGACGCAGGCGGGGCGAGAGCGCACCGCAGGTGTGTGGCACAATGGCTAGCTGTACTCGACAGCCGCACAGGAACCCTCTCGCCTCCGGCTGACGCGTCCATCGGGCACCCGAGTACCGCAACCCCACGTGGCATCTCGTTGTGCCCAACCACGTCAAGACCAGGAGACACCACTCCAGTGGCAGTCAAGATCAAGCTGAAGCGTCTGGGCAAGATCCGTTCGCCTCACTACCGCATCGTCGTCGCCGACTCCCGTACCCGCCGTGACGGCCGGGCCATCGAGGAGATCGGTCTGTACCACCCGGTGCAGAACCCCTCGCGCATTGAGGTCAACTCGGAGCGTGCGCAGTACTGGCTGTCCGTCGGCGCCCAGCCGACCGAGCCGGTCCTCGCGATCCTGAAGCTCACCGGTGACTGGCAGAAGCACAAGGGCCTGCCGGCCCCGGCGCCGCTGCTGGTCGCGGAGCCGAAGGACAAGCGCGCCGCGTTCGAGGCCTTCAGCAAGGCCCTCGAGGGCGACGAGCCGAAGGGTGAGGCGATCACCCCGAAGGCGAAGAAGGCTGACAAGAAGGCAGACGCGGCCGAGGCTGCGTCCACCGAGTCGACCGAGGCCTGAGCATGCTCGAGGAGGCTCTCGAGCACCTCGTGAAGGGCATCGTCGACAACCCGGACGATGTGCAAGTGGCCTCGCGCAATCTGCGCCGTGGTCGCGTGCTCGAGGTCCGGGTACACCCCGACGATCTCGGTAAGGTGATCGGCCGTAACGGCCGCACCGCACGCGCCCTGCGCACCGTCGTGGGCGCCATCGGCGGCCGTGGCATCCGCGTCGACCTTGTCGACGTGGACCAGGTTCGCTGACATACGCAACACCGGCACGGGCCGGGGAGGGCCTTCGGTCCTTCCCGGCTCGTGGCTGTTTCCGGGCCCATGGCTGTTTGCGACCATGAGCCCACGACCGCAATCATCAATCGAGGAACCACGACGGTGGGAACCCGGCCCGCGAGAGCGGCGGCGGTTCAGCCGCAAAGGAGTGCAGTGCAGCTGGTAGTCGCGCGGATCGGCCGCGCCCACGGGATCAAGGGCGAGGTCACCGTCGAGGTGCGTACGGACGAGCCGGAGCTGCGGCTCGGGCCCGGAGCCGTACTGGCCACCGACCCGGCCTCCGTCGGACCGCTGACCATCGAGACCGGCCGGGTGCACAGCGGCCGGCTGCTGTTGCGCTTCGAGGGCGTACGGGACCGCAATGCCGCCGAAGCCCTGCGCAACACCCTGCTCATCGCCGAGGTGGACCCGGAGGAGCTCCCGGAGGACCCCGAGGAGTTCTACGACCACCAGCTGATGGACCTCGACGTGGTCCTCGTGGACGGCACCGAAATCGGCCGGATCACCGAGATCAGCCATCTGCCCTCGCAGGACCTGTTCATCGTCGAACGGCCGGACGGCAGCGAGCTGATGATCCCCTTCGTCGAGCCGATCGTGACCGAGATCGACCTCGAGAAGCAGCGCGCCGTCATCAGCCCGCCGCCGGGGCTGATCGACGAGAGCGAGGCCGAGATCGCTTCGTCGAGGGACGCGTCGGAGGACGACGCCTGATGCGGCTCGACGTCGTCACGATCTTCCCCGAGTACCTGGAACCGCTGAACGTCTCGCTCGTCGGCAAGGCACGCGCGCGTGGTCAGCTCGATGTCCATGTGCACGATCTGCGCGAGTGGACGTACGACCGGCACAACACCGTCGACGACACCCCCTACGGCGGCGGCCCCGGCATGGTGATGAAGACCGAGCCCTGGGGCGACTCCCTCGACGAGGTGCTGGCGAGCGGCTACGAGGCCGGCGCGCACGGCCCCGTCCTGGTCGTCCCCACCCCCAGCGGCCGCCCCTTCACCCAGGAGCTCGCCGTCGAGCTCTCCGAGCGGCCTTGGCTGATTTTCACCCCCGCCCGCTACGAAGGCATCGACCGCCGGGTCATGGACGAGTACGCGACCCGGATGCCGGTCCACGAGGTGTCCATCGGCGACTACGTCCTGGCCGGCGGCGAGGCGGCCGTACTGGTGATCACGGAGGCAGTGGCCCGGCTGCTGCCCGGTGTCCTCGGCAATGCCGAGTCGCACCGGGACGACTCCTTCGCACCCGGCGCGATGGCCAATCTGCTGGAGGGACCCGTCTACACCAAGCCGCCCGAGTGGCGCGGGCGCGCGATTCCGGACGTGCTGGTCAGCGGGCACCACGGCAAGATCGCGCGGTGGCGACGGGACGAGGCGTTCCGTCGCACAGCCCTCAACAGGCCCGATCTGATCGAGCGTTGCGACCCGGCTGCCTTCGACAAGAAGGACCGGGAGATCCTCTCCATCCTGGGCTGGTCACCGGAGCCCGGCGGCCGATTTTGGCGCAGGCCCGAGGCCGTGGAAGAATAGGCCGCTGCTGTACGTCCAGTCGGCGCCCCTGCCACAGGGGGAACGACGCCCGCTCGACGCGAACAGCACCCTGACTCTCATCTCGATCATTCCGCTGATGACCTGTGGCATCGGCGAGGAAGCAGACCAACATGGCTCACCTGCTCGACAACGTCAACGCCGCTTCGCTGCGCAGCGACGTCCCCGCCTTCCGTCCCGGCGACACCGTGAACGTCCACGTGCGCGTCATCGAGGGCAACCGCTCGCGTATCCAGCAGTTCAAGGGCGTTGTCATCCGCCGCCAGGGCTCGGGCGTCAGCGAGACCTTCACGGTCCGCAAGGTCTCCTTCTCCGTCGGCGTCGAGCGCACCTTCCCGGTGCACAGCCCGATCTTCGAGAAGATCGAGCTCGTCACCCGCGGTGACGTCCGTCGCGCCAAGCTCTACTACCTGCGCGAACTGCGCGGCAAGGCTGCCAAGATCAAGGAGAAGCGCGACAACTGAGCTCCGGCTCACACTTCGCGCTCAGCTTGGGAGCAACCCAGTCACAGGGCGGCCGGATAGGCTCTGGGCCGATGGACACCGAAGCGAAGCACACGGAGCGCGACCGCTCTTCCGCCCCCGAAGCCGGGGGAGAGGGAGAGGGGTCGCGCTTCGCGCGTTCCGCGCGCCGCTCCGGGCGGCGTTCCTCGCGGTCATCCGGAGGGCTGGGCAAACGCCTCTCCGGGCTGTCCTGGCGTACTTCGGGGCTGCTCGGCGTCGCGTGCACGGTGCTCGTGCTGCTGTTCAGTCATTTCGTGCTGCAGCCCTTCCAGATCCCCAGCCGCT
This sequence comes from Streptomyces sp. NPDC060064, assembly GCF_042736455.1. Lineage (NCBI taxonomy): Bacteria > Bacillati > Actinomycetota > Actinomycetes > Kitasatosporales > Streptomycetaceae > Streptomyces > Streptomyces sp. NPDC060064. The sequence continues at coordinate 67,585 of NZ_JBHWWF010000015.1, read as the reverse complement.
CCATGGAGCCCACCCTGCAGGTCGGTGACCGGGTGCTGGTGAACAAGCTGGCGTACCGTTTTGGTTCCCAGCCCGAGCGGGGAGACGTCGTCGTCTTCGACGGCACGGGATCCTTCGTACAAGAGGGCGTGAAAGAAAATCCGGTCAGCACGCTGACGCGCGGGGCGCTCGCGGCGCTGGGGCTGGCCGAGCCGGCCGAGACCGACTTCGTGAAGCGCGTGGTGGGTGTGGGTGGTGACCGTGTGGTCTGCTGCGACAAAGGGGGCAGGGTCGAGGTGAACGGCGTACCGGTCGACGAGAGATATCTGCACCCCGATGACGTGCCTTCGGAGGTTTCCTTCGACATTGTCGTCCCCAAGGGCACGCTGTGGGTCATGGGAGACCACCGGAGCAACTCCCGCGACTCCCGCGACCATCTCGGCGAGCCGGGCGGTGGCATGGTGCCCGTCGACAAGGTGATCGGGCGGGCGGACTGGATCGGCTGGCCGGTCGGCCGCTGGACCTCGCTGGAGCCGGCCGGGGCCTTCTCCCGCGTACCGGATCCGGGTCGAATGCCGGGCGGAGCCCATGGGTAGCCGCGGGCGGAGTGCGAGCCACCGGGCCGACACCCGGCTGCCCACCGGGACACGGCCCACGGACGGCGCCAGGCCGCTGCCCGGCCGCGCGGAGCGGCGCAGGCTGGCACAGAAGGTGAAGCGCAAGCGCCGCCGGTCGGCCGTGAAGGAAATACCCCTTCTGATCACCGTGGCGCTGATGATCGCCCTGGTCCTGAAGACATTTCTGGTGCAGGCCTTCGTGATCCCGTCGGGCTCGATGGAGCAGACGATCCGGATCCAGGACCGCGTGCTGGTGGACAAGCTCACGCCGTGGTTCGGCTCGAAGCCGCAGCGCGGCGATGTCGTCGTCTTCAAGGACCCTGGCGGCTGGCTGCCGCCGAATGAGCAGCAGAAGGAAGACCCGATCGGCGTCAAGCAGGTCAAGCAGGGGCTGACCTTCATCGGCCTGCTGCCTTCGGACGACGAGCAGGACCTGATCAAGCGGGTGGTCGCGGTCGGCGGGGACACCGTCAAGTGCTGCGACAAGGACGGTCGGATCACCGTCAACGGCGTACCGCTCATCGAGCCGTATCTGAACCCCGGCAACGTTCCCTCGACGATCAAGTTCGAGGTCCAGGTGCCGGCCGGGCGGATATTCGTGATGGGTGACCACCGGTCCAATTCGGCCGACTCGCGCTTCCACCTCGACGAGAAGGACCGCGGCACGGTTTCGGAGGGCGAGGTCGTCGGCCGCGCGGTCGTCATCGGCTGGCCCATCGGCCACTGGCGGAAGCTGGAGGAGCCGGAGACGTACACATCTGTGCCGAACGCGCGCGCCGGGGCGACTTCGGCACTCCGTGGGTCGAATAGTGTGTCCCCTCAGGATCTGAACGGAATGATCCTGCTCCCGAGCCCTGCGGAACTCCCGCTCGTTATGGGAGTGGTGGGCCTGTTCCGACTTCGGGGCAGGCGGTTCGCACGGAGTGAGGAGTGGATGTGGGGGATGTGGCGGTCGGCGCACGATCCGGACACGACGAGCCCGAGGAGAGGCCCGGGAAGCTCGACGAGTCAACCCCGGCCGTGACACACGATTCGGCCGGGACACCGGGGACCGCCGGGGCGACGGGTGCTGAGGGCGCCGAGAGGGCTGATGACGCCGAGATGGCTGAGGGCGGACCGTCGGTGGGCAGTGGTACGGGACAGAAGAAGCAGCGATCCTTCTGGAAGGAACTGCCGCTCCTGATCGGTATCGCGCTGCTTCTCGCGCTCCTGATCAAAACGTTCCTGGTGCAGGCGTTCTCGATCCCCTCGGACTCGATGCAGAACACCCTGCAGCGGGGCGACCGGGTGCTGGTGGACAAGCTCACCCCGTGGTTCGGCTCGGAGCCCGAGCGCGGCGAGGTCGTGGTCTTCCACGATCCGGGCGGCTGGCTGGACGGTGAACCCACCCCCAACCCGAACGCCGTGCAGAAATTCCTCAGCTTCATCGGCCTGATGCCGTCGGCCGAGGAGAAGGACCTGATCAAGCGGACGATCGCGGTTGCCGGTGACACGGTGGAGTGCAAGAAGGGCGGCCCGGTCAAGGTCAACGGGAAGGCTCTGGTCGAGCCGTACATCTTCCCCGGTGACACTCCCTGTGACGACCAGCCCTTCGGCCCGTTCAAGGTGCCCAAGGACCGGATCTGGGTGATGGGCGACCACCGCCAGAACTCTCAGGACTCCCGGTACCACATGGCAGATGCGCGCGGCGGCTTCGTCCCGGTCGACAAGGTCGTCGGGCGCGCTGTCGTGGTCGCCTGGCCGATCAACCGCTGGGCCACCCTGTCGGTGCCGGACACCTTCGACCAGCCCGGAATCAACGCCGCTGCGGCTGTTCTGCCTGCGGCTCCTGCGGCGATGGGCCTCGCGGGAGCGCTGCCGATCGTGCTCTGGCGCAGGAGGAGGCTGACCGGCGGGCGTACCGCCGGGTAGGGTGCCGTCCCAGATCGCCGATCCCCGAGGTTGACTCGACTCTCGGGGACCGAATCTCCGAAGTGGGGAGCGCTGGGATGAGCAATACAGGACGTACGGAAGACGGCCGCGGCCGGCTCGGCAATGCACTGTCGGGCCTGGCCGTGGCCGTCGGCTGTGTGCTCTTCCTCGGAGGGTTCATCTGGGGAGCCGTGGTGTACCAGCCGTACACCGTGCCGACCGACTCGATGTCGCCGACCGTCGCGGCGGGCGACCGGGTCCTGGCGCAGCGGATAGACGGCGAAGAGGTACGGCGCGGGGACATCGTGGTCTTCCGCGACAAGCAGTGGGGCGATATGCCGATGGTGAAGCGTGTCGTCGGCGTGGGTGGTGACGCGATCGCGTGCTGCGGCGACGGTGGCCGGCTGACCGTCAACGGCAAGGCGATCGAAGAACCGTATTTGCTCGCCAAGGGGCCGGCCTCGAACAGCTTTACGGCGACGGTGCCCAAGGGGCAGCTGTTCCTGCTCGGCGACGAGCGTATGGGCTCGCTGGACTCGCGCGTACACCTCCAGGACCCGGGACATGGGTCGGTGCCGCGCTCGGCGGTCACGGCCCGGCTGGACGCCATCGCCTGGCCGCTGGACGGCGGCCTGCTGGACCGGCCGCAGGGTTTCGCGGCGCTGCCGGGCGGGGTGTCGCAGCCGGGGCCGGTGAAGCTGGTGTTCGGTTCGGTGGTGATCGGCGCCCTGCTGATCGTGGGCGGGGGGGCATACGGTCCGATCGCCCGGCGGCTGTCGAAGCCGCGGCGAGGGGCCTCGGGCAGTGGCGGCAACGGACGCGGGAAAGCGACTGCCGGTGTCGGATGAGCGGCGGAAGGTCGCACGGGTGGTTCTGCTGGACCCGCAGGACCGCATTCTGCTGATGCACGGATACGAGCCCGAGGACCCGGCCGACAGCTGGTGGTTCACCCCGGGCGGCGGCCTGGAGGGCGACGAGACCCGGGAAGAGGCCGCGCTGCGCGAGCTGGCGGAGGAGACCGGGATCACAGAGGTGGAGCTGGGGCCGGTGCTGTGGCGCCGGACCTGCTCGTTCCCGTTCGACGGACGCCGCTGGGACCAGGACGAGTGGTACTTCCTGGCACGTACGACGCAGACGGCGACCGCCCCGGGAGGGCTGACGGAGCTTGAGCAGCGCAGTGTCGCGGGGCTGAGGTGGTGGACCTCCGCCGAACTGTCGGCGGCGCGTGAGACGGTGTATCCGACCAAGCTCGCCGAGCTGCTGCGTACGCTGCTCGACGAGGGTCCTCCGAGCGCGCCGGTGGTCCTGGCCCCCGAAATCGTCTAGGGGCGCGGGGGGCTGGCGCACAATAGGGGGACGCAAGGCTGAAGGGGAACATGCCATGAGCGCCGAGGACCTCGAGAAGTACGAGACCGAGATGGAGCTGAAGCTCTACCGGGAGTACCGAGATGTCGTCGGGCTGTTCAAATATGTGATCGAGACCGAGCGTCGTTTCTACCTCACCAATGATTACGAGATGCAGGTGCACTCGGTGCAGGGCGAGGTCTTCTTCGAAGTCTCGATGGCGGATGCCTGGGTCTGGGACATGTACCGACCGGCGAGGTTCGTCAAGCAGGTGCGGGTACTCACGTTCAAGGACGTGAATATTGAGGAGCTCAACAAGAGCGATCTCGAGCTTCCGGGTGGCTGAGTTATCCACAACGGGCGGGTTGTCCACCAAGATCCACTGGTGAGGATCTGACGCGTCACAGTCGGTGCCGGAGGTGGTGCCGAGATGAACGCGACGGGGGCACTGGGGCGGTACGGCGAGGAGCTGGCGGCGAGGCTGCTGGCGGAAGCCGGTATGACGGTGCTGGCGCGCAACTGGCGCTGCGGGCGGGCCGGTGAGATCGACATCGTCGCCCGGGACGGCGACGCGGTGGTCGTCTGCGAGGTCAAGACCCGCAGGGCGGGCTGCTTCGAGCATCCGATGGCCGCGGTCACGCCGAGAAAGGCGGAGCGGCTGAGGCGGCTGGCCGAGTGCTGGCTGGAGAGGCACGGCGGGCCGCCGCCCGATGGGGTCCGCATCGATCTCGTGGGAGTGGTGCTGCCCAGACGTGGTGCGCCGCTCGTCGAGCATGCGCGGGGGGTGGCCTGAGATGGGGTTCGCGCGGGCGTGTTCCGTGGCGCTGGTGGGTGTCGAGGGCGTGGTGGTCGAGGTCCAGGCGGACCTGGAGCCGGGCGTGGCTGCGTTCACGCTGGTGGGGCTGCCGGACAAGAGTCTGGTGGAGAGCCGGGACCGGGTCAGGGCGGCGGTGGTGAACTCCGGTGCGGAGTGGCCGCAGAAGAAGCTCACGGTGGGGCTCAGCCCGGCATCCGTGCCCAAGAGCGGCAGTGGATTTGATCTCGCTGTGGCTTGCGCTGTACTGGGGGCGGCGGAGCGCATCGACCCGAAGGCCATCGCCGATCTGGTGCTGATCGGGGAGCTGGGCCTGGACGGTCGTGTGCGGCCGGTGCGCGGAGTGCTGCCGGCCGTCCTCGCCGCGGCCGAGGCCGGCTACCGGCAGGTGGTCGTCCCGGAGCAGACCGCGGGGGAGGCCTCACTGGTACCGGGGGTCTCCGTGCTCGGCGTACGGAGCCTGCGACAGCTCATCGCCGTACTGACCAATGAACCGGTGCCGGAGGAGGAGCCGGCTCCTCAAGGCAGTCCGGACGCGATGCTGGCCGGGCTGATGGTGCCCGGCGCGGGGGTGGGCACCGGGCTCGCGTTGCAGCCGGTGGACGGCCCCGACCTGGCCGATGTCGCCGGGCAGCGCAAGGCACGCACGGCGTTGGAGGTCGCCGCGGCAGGCGGCCACCATCTGCTGCTGCACGGACCGCCGGGCGCCGGTAAGACGATGTTGGCGGAGCGGCTGCCCGGGGTGCTGCCACCGCTGACCCGGCGGGAGTCCCTGGAGGTCACCGCGGTGCACTCGGTGGCGGGCATTCTGCCGCCGGGTGAGCCGCTGGTACGTACGCCGCCCTATTGCGCGCCGCACCATTCGGCGACGATGCAGTCGCTCGTCGGCGGTGGCAACGGACTGCCGCGGCCCGGCGCGGTGTCGCTGGCGCACCGGGGCGTGCTGTTCCTCGACGAGACTCCCGAATTTTCCGGCAAGGCGCTGGACGCTCTTCGGCAGCCGCTCGAATCCGGGCATGTGGTGGTGGCGCGGAGCGCGGGAGTGGTGCGGCTGCCCGCCCGTTTCCTGATGGTCCTCGCGGCCAACCCATGCCCCTGCGGACGGCACACCCTGCATGGCGCGGGGTGCGAATGCCCGCCGTCGGTGATCCGCCGCTACCAGGCGCGGTTGTCCGGACCGTTGCTCGACCGCGTCGATCTGCGCGTCGGAGTCGAGCCGGTCGACCGAGGCGATCTGCTGGGCCAGGGCGGTCGCGGCGAGCCGACGGAGGCCGTTGCGGCACGGGTACGGGCCGCGAGGGAACGCACCGCGGCCCGGCTGCAGGGCACCCCGTGGACCGTCAACAGTGAGGTACCCGGCCATGAGCTGCGTACGCGCTGGCCGGTCGCGGCCGGGGCGCTGGCCGCGGCAGAGCGGGACATGGAGCGCGGCCTGCTCACGGCCCGCGGCCTGGACCGGGTGCTGCGGGTGGCGTGGACGATCGCCGACCTCGCCGGGCGGGACCGGCCGCAGGAGTACGACGTGGATCTGGCCCTGGAGCTGCGGACAGGCATTTCACGAGGCGTGCCCATGGCGGTCGGCGGAGGAAGGCAGTGATGCCGGGCTCGGGAGCGGGGGACCAGGAGCGGGTGGCGCGGGCAGCGCTGACTCGGGTGATCGAGCCGGGTGACGAGCACGGCGGGCGGTGGTTGCGCGAGATCGGGGCCAGGGAGCTCATGGCCAGGCTCACCTCGCCGGAGTACGAGGAACCGGCTCTGACCGGCGCTTCGGCGCGACGGCTGGCGGGCTACCGGATACGGGCGACGGGGGTCGAGCCCGACCGCGATCTGGCGGCGATCGCCGCGGTCGGCGGCCGCTTCATCTGCCCCGGCGACCAGGAGTGGCCCACCCAGCTCGACGACCTCGGTGACGCCAGACCCATCGGGCTCTGGGTGCGTGGCCGTTCCGACCTGCGGAAATGGGCACTCCGCTCGGTCGCAGTCGTCGGGGCCAGGGCCTGCACGCCGTACGGCGCTCATATGGCGGCCAGCCTCGGCGCGGGGCTCGCCGAGCGCGGCTGGGTCGTGGTGTCGGGTGCCGCCTTCGGGGTCGACGGCTCGGCGCACCGAGGCGCACTGGCCGCGGGCGGGGCCACCGTCGCCGTGCTCGCCTGCGGGGTCGATGTCGTCTATCCGCGCGGCCATGCCGAGTTGATCGGGCGCATCGCGGAACAGGGCCTGGTCATTGGGGAGTTGGCGCCGGGCGACCACCCGACACCCAGCAGATTCATCCTCCGTAACCGGGTGATCGCCGCGCTCACCAGGGGCACCGTCGTCGTGGAGGCCGAGTACCGCAGCGGTTCGCTGGTGACCGCGCGCAGTGCACAGAAGCTGGGCCGCTTCACGATGGGAGTCCCGGGGCCCGCCACCAGCGGGCTCTCGGCCGGCGTGCATGCACTGCTGCGGGGTGAGGGCGTGCTGGTCACCGACGCCGCCGAAGTGGCGGAGCTGGTGGGCGACATCGGAGACCTCGCTCCCGACCGCCGGGGACCCGTGCTTCCCAGGGATCTGCTGGATCCCGTCAGCGCACGGGTTCTTGAAGCGCTGCCGGCCCGTGGCGCGGTCGCCGGAGCGCAGGTGGCCCGTGGTGCGGGGACGACGGCAGACGAGACGCTCGGCAGGCTGTACGAACTGCACTCGCTGGGTTTTGTCGAACGGCACGGCGACAGCTGGCAGTTGACGCGGAGCGCGATCCGCGGCTCGAACGCGCGGCGAGGCGGTACTTGACCTGGAGCATTCGGGTGAAAAGGTGATGCCGATGACCTTTGGAGCCCTGTCGATGGCACCTGAGGGGCCGATGCGCGCGGTGTCGGCCCCGGTTCGAAGGTGTGGCCGACGGCAGATACCCGCACAGGTTCGTTCCCCCGTCCTTCGCCCACCGCGACACCGCAGTCACGCTACGCTCACCAGAATTCCGGCCCAGACGCTCGTCCCCTCCCCATCACAGCAGAACGGCTCAAGGCAACGCATGCCCCAGCACACCTCCGGGTCTGACCGCGCGGCAGTGCCCCCCGCTGCCCGTGGCACGGTGCGGCCCCCCGCTCCCTCGTCGCTCGAGGAGCTGTGGCGGTCGTACAAGGCCACGGGTGACGAGCGGCTGCGGGAGCAGTTGATCCTGCACTACTCGCCACTGGTGAAGTACGTCGCGGGCCGGGTGAGCGTGGGACTGCCGTCCAATGTTGAACAAGCGGACTTCGTCTCCTCCGGAGTATTCGGCCTCATCGACGCCATCGAGAAGTTCGATATCGACCGGTCGATCAAGTTCGAGACGTACGCCATCACCCGCATCCGCGGCGCGATGATCGACGAACTCCGCGCCCTGGACTGGATCCCGCGCTCCGTTCGGCAGAAGGCCAGGGCCGTGGAGCGCGCTTATGCCACGCTCGAGGCTCAGCTCAGGCGTACGCCCTCCGAGTGCGAGGTCGCCACCGAGATGGGCATCGCCGTCGAGGAACTCCACGCGGTTTTCAGCCAGTTGTCGCTGGCGAACGTCGTCGCGCTGGAGGAGCTGCTGCATGTCGGCGGCGAAGGCGGCGACCGGCTCAGCCTTATGGACACCCTCGAGGACACCGCCGCTGACAACCCGGTGGAGGTGGCCGAGGACCGGGAACTGCGGCGGCTGCTCGCCCGCGCCATCAACACACTGCCGGAGCGCGAAAAAACCGTCGTCACCCTCTACTACTACGAGGGCCTCACCCTCGCCGAGATCGGCAATGTCCTCGGCGTCACGGAGAGCAGAGTCAGCCAGATCCACACAAAGTCGGTTCTGCAACTCCGCGCGAAGCTGGCCGACGTCGGGCGCTGACGCGAATCTTCCCTGCCACGTCCGCAGACATCCGTAGAGTGGAGGCGTGCCCAGGATTCGAGCGGCCTCCGTGGCCGAGCACCGGACGATGCAGCGAGGCGCCCTGCTGGATGCCGCGCGCTCCCTCCTGTCCGAAGGCGGTACGGAGGCGTTGAGCTTCCCCGCCCTTGCCGAGCGCACCGGCCTGGCCAGGTCCTCCGTCTACGAGTACTTCCGCTCGCGCGCCGCGGTCGTCGAAGAGCTCTGCGCGGTCGACTTCCCCGTCTGGGCGGCGGAGGTCGAGGCCGCGATGGAGCGGGCGGACACGGCCGAGGGCAAGGTCGAGGCGTACGTGCGCCAGCAACTGGAGCTCGTCGGGGACCGCCGCCACCGGGCCGTCGTCGCGATCTCCGCCAGCGAGCTGGACGCGGGGGCGCGGGAGAAGATCCGTGCCGCGCACGGCGGGCTGATCGCCATGATCGTCGAGGCGCTCGGAGAGCTGGGCCAGGAGCAGCCCCGGCTTGCGGCGATGCTGCTGCAGGGCGTCGTGGACGCCGCGGTCCGCCGTATCGAACTCGGCGCGGCAGAGGACCCGGCGAAGATCGCCGACGCGGCCGTGTCCATGGCGCTGCGGGGCGTACGGGGCTGACTCCGCGCGGGCGGCCACTCCACGACCGCCGATGTGTCACGGCGGCCGTGACCAGGAGCAGTACCGCGTGGAACGCGTCCCCGGGCCCCGCGCCTGCAGTCCTCGCTCCCCCGGTCCCCGCGACCGCATCCCCCGCGACCGCATCCCCCGCGACCGCAGGCGCGGCATGCGCCGCCGGTGGTGCCGCTTCCAGTGCCGGGACGCCGATGACCGGGAGCAGCCGGGACGGGCTGCGGCGCAGCAGCCAGGGCGGCAGCAGGGACAGCGGATTCAGGTACTCCGTGCCGCGCAGCAGCCCCCAGTGCAGGCAGCCCGCGGCACAGTGCGACGGTCCCGGGGCGACCGTGGCCACCACCTGGCCGGCGCTCACCGCCGTGCCCTCCGGCAGGAGCGGGCGGACCGGCTCGTATGTCGTGCGCAGCGGCGGCTCACCTGTACCGGTGAGGACGATGGAGAGCACTCCGCGCCCCGCGACCAGGCCCGCGAACGAGACCCGGCCGGGTGCCGCGGCCCGTACCGGGATGTCCGGCGGCGCGGCCAGATCCACTCCGCGGTGCCCCGGCCCGTACACGGACGCCGGCGGCTCCCAGCCCCGTACGACCGCGGGGCGCGGCGGCCCCAGCGGCCAGCCCCGGTCGCGGTCGGCGGCCGGGGCCACGCCCGCGCCCACGACGAGCAGGGCCAAGGCGAGCAGCGGGACGAGCAGTCTGCGGTTCATGAGGCAATTCATGAGGCGGTTCATGAGGCGGTCCATGAGGCGGTTCATGAGGCGGTACATGGCACAGACCGTCCCGCGGATCACCGCCACCGCGCTGATCATGGTCCGGATCTGTGGAGTACTGACGGGTTGTGGACAGCGCCGTCACCCGGCACCGCCCCGGTCCCGTACACTTCTCATGGCGATCCGGGTCACCGGGTCGACTTCGCACGCCCCGCCACCACACCCTCAGCGGTCGGTGGCCGCGCTCCTCGGTCCCTTGTGGCACGGCGCGTCGGGGCGTCAGGACATAACCGAGAATCCAAGGAGATACGGCCATGGCCGTCGTCACGATGCGGGAGCTGCTGGAAAGCGGCGTCCACTTCGGTCACCAGACCCGTCGTTGGAACCCGAAGATGAAGCGATTCATCTTCACGGAGCGCAACGGCATCTACATCATCGACCTGCTCCAGTCGCTGTCGTACATCGACCGCGCCTACGAGTTCGTCAAGGAGACCGTCGCCCACGGCGGCTCCATCATGTTCGTCGGTACCAAGAAGCAGGCCCAGGAGGCCATCGCCGAGCAGGCGACGCGCGTTGGTATGCCGTACGTCAACCAGCGTTGGCTGGGCGGCATGCTCACCAACTTCTCCACCGTCTACAAGCGCCTTCAGCGTCTGAAGGAGCTCGAGCAGATCGACTTCGAGGATGTGGCCGCGTCCGGCCTCACCAAGAAGGAGCTCCTGGTCCTCTCCCGCGAGAAGGCCAAGCTGGAGAAGACCCTCGGTGGTATCCGCGAGATGCAGAAGGTGCCGAGCGCCGTCTGGATCGTCGACACCAAGAAGGAGCACATCGCCGTCGGTGAGGCGCGCAAGCTCCACATCCCGGTCGTCGCGATCCTCGACACCAACTGCGACCCCGACGAGGTCGACTACAAGATCCCGGGCAACGACGACGCGATCCGCTCCGTCACCCTGCTCACCCGCGTGATCGCCGACGCCGTCGCCGAGGGCCTCATCGCCCGTTCCGGCGTCGCCACCGGTGACTCCAAGCCGGGCGAGAAGGCCGCCGGCGAGCCCCTCGCCGAGTGGGAGCGCGACCTCCTCGAGGGCGAGAAGAAGGCCGACTCCGACGAGGCTGCCGAGGCCGAGAAGCCGGCCGAGGCTGCTGCTGAGGCCCCCGCCGCCGAGGCTGCTGCTGAGGCCCCCGCCGCCGAGGCTGCTGCTGAGGCCCCCGCCGCCGAGGCTGCTGCTGAGGCTCCGGCCGCCGAGGCCCCGGCCGCGGATGCCGAGCAGGCCTGACCTCACAGGTTCGGTAGTTGACGGCGGGGGACGGTGCCATGCACCGGCCCCCGCCGCTCACCCGTAGATCTTCGACTTTCGACTTTCGAGAGAGATTCAAGGACATGGCGAACTACACCGCCGCTGACGTCAAGAAGCTCCGTGAGCTCACCGGCGCCGGCATGATGGACTGCAAGAAGGCCCTGGACGAGGCCGACGGCAACGTCGACAAGGCCGTCGAGCTGCTCCGCGTCAAGGGCCAGAAGGGCGTCGCCAAGCGCGAGGGCCGCAGCGCGGAGAACGGCGCCGTCGTCTCCCTCATCTCCGAGGACAAGACCTCCGGCGTGCTGCTCGAGCTGAAGTGCGAGACGGACTTCGTCGCCAAGGGCGAGAAGTTCCAGGCCGTCGCCAACACGCTCGCCGCGCACGTGGCCGAGTCCTCCCCGGCCGACATCGAGGCGCTGCTCGCCTCCGAGATCGAGGCCGGCAAGACCGTCCAGGCGTACGTCGACGAGGCCAACGCCAACCTCGGCGAGAAGATCGTCCTCGATCGCTTCGCGCAGTTCTCCGGCGGCTACGTGGGTGTGTACATGCACCGCACCATGCCCGACCTCCCGCCGCAGGTCGGCGTCCTGGTCGAGCTGGACAAGGAGAACGCCGAGATCGCCAAGGACGTCGCGCAGCACATCGCCGCCTTCGCGCCGAAGTACCTCTCCCGCGACGAGGTTCCGGCCGACGTCGTCGAGAACGAGCGCCGTGTCGCCGAGGCCACCTCGCGCGAGGAGGGCAAGCCCGAGGCCGCCCTGCCGAAGATCGTCGAGGGGCGCGTCAACGGCTTCTTCAAGGAGGTCACCCTCCTCGACCAGCCGTTCGCCAAGGACAACAAGAAGTCCGTCCAGAAGGTTCTGGACGAGGCCGGTGTCACGCTGAAGCGCTTCTCGCGCATCCGCGTCGGCGCCTGAGCCGTACGCGATCGACACGGGAGCCCGCTAGGGTTTCCCACGCAGTCATCGGCCGCGCAGGCGCCGGACGACCGCAGATCTGACGAGGAGGCCATTGCCGACAGGGACACCAGCACCCACCGGCAATGGCCTTCTTCGTATGTGCACGAGGAGATCTCCATGAACAAGGGCGCGCACGCCAACCAGGCTGCCGACGACAAGAGCGACGACCAGGACGGCAAGAAGATCGGGCGCTTCATGCTGAAGCTGTCCGGTGAGGCGTTCGCCGGCGGCGGGGCGCTCGGCGTCGACCCCGACGTCGTACACGCCATGGCGCGTGAGATCGCGGCGGTCGTCCGCGACGGCGCGGAGATCGCGGTCGTCATCGGCGGCGGCAACTTCTTCCGCGGGGCCGAGCTCCAGCAGCGGGGCATGGACCGGGCCCGCTCCGACTACATGGGCATGCTCGGTACGGTGATGAACTGCCTCGCTCTCCAGGACTTCCTGGAGAAGGAGGGCATCGACTCGCGCGTCCAGACCGCCATCACCATGGGCCAGGTCGCGGAGCCGTACATCCCGCTGCGCGCCGTGCGTCACCTGGAGAAGGGCCGCGTCGTCATCTTCGGCGCCGGTATGGGCATGCCGTACTTCTCCACCGACACCACCGCCGCCCAGCGCGCCCTGGAGATCGACGCCGAGGCCCTGCTGATGGGCAAGAACGGTGTCGACGGGGTCTATGACTCCGACCCCAAGACCAACCCCGACGCGGTGAAGTTCGACGCGCTGGAGTACGGCGAGGTGCTCTCCCGCAACCTCAAGGTCGCCGACGCCACCGCCATCACGCTCTGCCGCGACAACAACCTTCCGATCCTTGTCTTCGAACTGCTCACCGCAGGCAATATCGCTCGCGCCGTCAAGGGTGAGAAGATCGGCACTCTCGTGAGCGACCAGGGCACCCGGGCCTGACTCGGGCGAGTCCCTCGAGGGATGGACAAAGCCCTGCCGGTCGGACACCGTGCAGGGGAACGCGACACAGGTTCCGCCGGCCCTGTTGCACGCCGGGCCTACTCAAGACACGCAGGAGCAAGTGGTGATCGAAGAGACCCTCCTCGAGGCCGAGGAGAAGATGGAGAAGGCCGTCCTGGTCGCCAAGGATGACTTCGCCGCGATCCGCACCGGACGTGCGCACCCGGCGATGTTCAACAAGATCGTGGCGGACTACTACGGTGCGCTGACCCCGATCAACCAGCTGGCCTCGTTCTCGGTTCCCGAGGCGCGCATGGCTGTGGTGACCCCGTTCGACAAGACCGCGCTGCGCAATATCGAGCAGGCGATCCGCGACTCCGACCTCGGCGTCAACCCGAGCAACGACGGCAATATCATCCGGGTGGTGTTCCCCGAGCTCACGCAGGACCGCCGCAAGGAGTACATCAAGGTCGCCAAGACCAAGGCCGAGGACTCCAAGATCTCGATCCGCTCCGTCCGCCGCAAGGCCAAGGAGACGATCGACAAGCTGATCAAGGACGGCGAGGTCGGCGAGGACGAGGGCCGCCGCGCGGAGAAGGAGCTCGACGACACCACCGCGAAGTACGTCGCGCAGGTGGACGAGCTGCTCAAGCACAAGGAAGCCGAGCTGCTCGAGGTCTGATGAACGACTCTTCCTGGGGGGCCCCGCCGAGAGCCGGTTACTGGGGGCCGCCCGACCAGGGGCCTGCCCCGGCGGGTCCCGCATACGATGAGCATGACGCACAGCAGACTCGGCCCATGCCCATCGTGCCGGACTTTCCCGACGCAGGTAGAGACGCCGATGACCCTAACGACGGCGACAACCGCAACGACCGCGACCGGGGGGCCGCTCGGCTGAGTGGTCCCCCGTCCCGTGACGAGATGCCGCAGGAGCCCATGCCCACCCCGCCGCCGGCGGCACCCGAGCCGTCGCAGAAGAAGCGGGCCGGCCGTGACCTACGGGCGGCCATAGGGGTAGGCGTCGGCCTCGGCGCGGTGATCGTCGCGTCGCTCTTCATCGTCAAGGCTGTGTTCATCGGCGTGATAGCGGTCGCCGTCGTGGTCGGGCTGTGGGAACTGACGTCGCGGCTCGAGGAGCGCAAGCAGATCAAGGCACCGCTGGTGCCCCTCGCGGTCGGCGGCGCGGCGATGGTTGTGGCCGGCTATGTGCGCGGTGCGGAGGGCGCATGGGTCGCCATGGCGCTCACGGCGCTCGCGGTGCTGGTCTGGCGGATGACCGAACCGCCCGAGGGTTATCTGAAAGACGTCACGGCGGGCGTCTTCGCCGCGTTCTACGTGCCTTTCCTGGCGACGTTCGTCGCGATGATGCTCACCGCGGACGACGGGCCGCAGCGGGTGCTCGCCTTCCTGGTGCTGACGGTGGTCAGCGACACGGGTGCGTACGCCGTCGGCTGGCGCTTCGGCAAACACAAGCTCGCGCCGCGCATCAGCCCCGGGAAGACTCGCGAAGGCCTGTTCGGCGCGGTGGCGTTCGCAATGGCGGCGGGCGCGCTGCTCATGCAGTTCGTGATCGACAACGGCACCTGGTGGCAGGGGTTGCTGCTGGGCTTCGCGGTAGCAGCCAGCGCCACGTTGGGTGACCTGGGCGAGTCGATGATCAAGCGAGACCTGGGCATCAAGGACATGGGCACGCTGCTGCCCGGCCACGGCGGCATCATGGACCGGCTCGACTCGTTGCTGCCAACGGCTCCGGTCGTCTGGCTGCTGATGGTGATCTTCGTAGGTGGCGGCTGACCTGCGCGTTCGTATGTGAGGCGTTGATGAGGGGTTCGTTGTCCACCGGGCGGCGGGCCCCTCTTCGTATCCCTGCTGCACTGGTAGGACCATGCCCAAGCCCGGAGGACTGGCAGTGCTCCCACACCAGCACGCTTTCTACTCGTCGCAGCGACCGGGCCGCCGGCCAACGCTGCGGTAGCAACCATGCCCAACGGTGCCGTTCGCGCCAGGCCCGGGGGCCTCTGGCCGAGCATGGTGAGCAGGAGGAGGACGCGAGCGGGGGCAGGAGCACCACCCTTGAGGACGAAACTAATCGCGCTCGGCGGCGCCGCGCTCATCGCGACGCTGCCGTTCGCCACCGGAACCGCCTCTGCCTCGCCCACCTGCCGGGCCGGTTCGGTGTGCACGTGGTCTCAGAATGACTTCCACGGCACGAAGCGCACCAGCGGCCTGAACCCCTCGCCGGGCTGCAACCCCTGGGGCGGCAAGACCGTTTCCAACCAGACCAAGAGGACGATCCGGGTGTACAGCGACGTCTCGTGCTACGGCAAGCACGTCGACATCAAGTCCAAGCACTGGGGGCAAACCAAGCCGGGGGCGACAATCAAGTCCATCGCGGTCCTGGGGCCGTGATCTCCGGCTAGGAATTGCTCAGGACCCGCAGAAACGGGGACACGGTCCCGGCCGTCGCATTACGGCCCGGGGCCGTGTACCCGGCACGTCAGGGGCATGAGCGGGCTCACGACTTCGACCCCTTAGCAGGTGCTCTTGAATCGCAGGACTCGGCGGCTTCTCGGAACAGATGGCGTTGACGAGGGGGTCACGTGGTGGCCAGCAGCAGGTCCTCTCCGCTTGACGGGCGGAGGCCGTCGGTGCGATCGGCGAAGTAGCGCTCGGTGAGCAAAGCCCCCGACACGTGGTGGGCGTCCTTGAAGCCGGTTTCACGGGCCAGTGACAGCATCTCCTGCGGGGTGTAGAAGCTGATGAACGGTGTTCCGGATGCTCGCGCGCCTTTCCCACTCGCCTGGAGGCCGGGGCGATCGGCGTCATCGACAAGTTCGGTCGGCAGCAGGAACGTCATGGCGAGCGTCGAGCCGGGGGCGAGCGCGGCGATCTGGCGCAGGGTGGCGACGGTGGCGTCTTTGGTGAGGTACATGGTGACGCCGGTGGAGACGATGACCGCCGGTTGGCCGGGATCGAAGCCGGTGGCGGCCAGTTGTTCCCACCAGGGCGTGTTCGCCTCGAAGTCGACCGGCACCAGGTGTAGCCATTCCGGGAGGCCGTAGCCGAGTTCGACCAGGCGGTGGCGCTTCCAGGCTTGGGGGCCGGGCTGGTCGACCTCGAAGATTTGCAGGCGGGAGGCTATCTCTGGCTTGCGCTGGGCGAAGGTGTCCAGACCGGCTCCCAGGACGACGTACTGGGTGACGCCGCGGTCGGCCTGCTTGGCGATCAGGTCCTCGATGAAACGAGCGCGGGCCACGATGGCCGCCCGGAACCCGCTGGTGGCGTGCGGGTCCATGTCCGGGCGGTCGCGCCAGTCATCGCCGGGGGCCGCCAATTGCAGGCCGATCTCGTCCTCGACTACGTGCGGGGGCGGATCGGCCTGGACGTGCATCGCCCGCCAGAGGGCGGTCCGTACCGCGGTGCTGTCCGGCGCCTCGATCTGCTCGTCTGCCATGGTGTTCCCCTTCGCCGTGGTCAGTTCTTGGCGGGAGCTTGGAGGCTCCACAGACGCCCGTCGGGGTCGCGGACCGTCATCTCCTTGGTCCCGTAATGGGTGTTCTCGAACGGCGTGACCACCTCGACGGCCGGATCGGGACTGAACGCGTCTGCGTCAGGCACCTTCAGGACGATCCGCGTCTGGGGCTCTTGGTCCTCGGGGACCTCGGCGATGAACACGTAGGGACCGTCGCCGTTGCGGAGCTGGCCGGAGTTGTGGTCCGTCGCGAACTCCAGCTCGTAGCCCAGCGTCTGGAAGAACTTCGCCGCCTTACCCCAGTTGTGAGTCGTCAGGAAAACGGCCTCGATTCCTTCGGTCGCCATGTCAGGTCTCCTGTTCAGTCGATTCCGGTTTGGGCCCATGGGAGTCGTCGAGGTAGGCGCGCAGCGCATCAGCGACCAACGCCGACAAAGACATGCCCGACTCGATAGCGCGGTACTTGACCTGCTTGATCAGCCCGATCGGCAGGTACACGTTGAACTGCTTGACTTCTTCATCACCCACAAGCCGATGCTAGCATTCTAGCAAGCTAGAACACCATGCGCCGATACGGCGAACCAAACCCGAGCCGGTTCAGGACGTCGGTGTCGACTTGTTCGTCCAGCGCGGTGCTGGGTGCTTGCGGGTCAAGCGCCGGGGCATCACGGTGATGAGCGCCCAGTTCAGGTGGGCTTCGGAGTGCTGGGGCAGCCGCTCGTGGTCGCGTGCGTTGCGACGGGCGTTCATGCACCAGCCGATCGTGCGCTCGACTTTCCAGCGGCGGGGCAGGACGACGAAGCCTTTGGCGCCCTTCGGCCTGGAGACGATGCGCAAGGTGAGCCAGAGGAGTTCGCGTGCCCAGTCCACGAGTTCGCCGGCGTAGCCGCGGTCGGCCCAGATCCGTGTGATCTGCGGCTGGGCGAGGCGGAGGCGCCAGAACGCGTCGCGGGCGGCGTCGCGGTCCTGGACGTCGGCGGGCGTCACCGTGATCATCACGGGCGGGCCGAGTGCGGCGACCGCGAATGTCGTTTGCGGCCATTGATCATTTTGGCCGCGTTGTAGCCGCGGCTGTTCCTGCCGACGGTGGAGGCGGCCTTGACCGACTGGGAGTCGACGGTCAGGGTCACGGGGTGGGGGCAGCGGCTTTGTCGGTACGGATCCGACGGCGGAGCTGGTCGCGGATGTAGGTGACCACCACGGCCCGGTTCGAACCGGCTGCTCGTCGAGGGTGAACTCGCCGTTGTCGAGGGCGCCTTCGAGCCAGTCCGCCGCGCAGTGGGCACAGGTCCAGGCTCGCGGGCTGCGGTACGCGATGAGTCAGCTCGACGCGCTGCATCACCGGGAGTTCGAGCACGCGATACGGGACTTGATGAAGCGGGACGGCTGCGCGGACGCGGTGCAGGCCGGCGGCGGGGGCGACAACGGAGCGGATGTGAAGGCCACCGACCCTTTCGGGCGTCGCTGGGTGATCCAGTGCAAGCACCGCCGCAACGGCCTGGCCGACTCACCAGTGGGCGCCCCGGACCTTCAGGTCCTCAACGGCACAGCGCTCGTGCTTGAGGGAGCGTCCACCCGTGGTCAGTTCCGGGCAGCCGGGGAGAGAACAAGGGGGCGGGGCATGGGGGGCATGGGGGCGCCTCCAATCGGCGGAGGGGCATGGCGGTGATCACGGCTTCCAGCGACTCGCGGTACTAGCAGCGGACCAGTGTGCCGGTCTCCCGGGTGAGGTGGTTGCTGGCCATCCAGCCTTCGGTGTCCGTGCCCTCGATACGGGCGTAGACCCACTTGTTGCCAAGGGCATTTGTGACGTAGCAGTGGTACCAAATCTTCACGCCGGACTTAACCAGGGTCACGTAGGAACAATCCCGGTACGGCCCGGTGAAGAGGTGGTAGTCGTCGACCAGGTAGCCGTAGCCGTTGCTGCGGTTCTGGTGGCTCCAGCCGCTGCAACCCGTCGACACCGGGGTGGGCTCCTTCACCGTAGAACTGGGCTTGGTCTCCGGAGAGGCGGGCGGGTCCGCGGCCGGCTCGTGACCGTCGTTGCCGGGCGTCGTGGTGGGACCTGTCTCTCTGTCCTCGTCCTCGTGAGTGTCCGGCTCCTCCGAGGTCGGCGGCTTCGAGGACGCGCCAGGAGAACCGGCGGACGACGGAGTGCTGCCCCCAGTCGGCTGGTGGCTACCCGCCGGGGAACTGACCTGCGCGCCGTTCGTGGTCGTGCGGCCCTGTTGGGCAGTCAGGGCGTAGGTGATTCCGCCGCCTGCGGCGAGGAGCAGGATGGCGGCTGCTGACGCGGTGAGGGTGCGGCCGCGGCGCCGTGCGCGACGGGTTGCGGAGCGGCTCGTTTCGGGAGCGGGGACTCCGGCGTGGCCCGCGACCGGCGCGGCGGGCTGCGGAAGCGTCGACGGCAGGTTGGGCTGCGCGTAGCCGGCGTGCGGAGGCTGAGGCTGCGAGGTGGGCTGGGGGAACAGCGGGGGGCCGAACCCCGGGGGCGGTTCGACGGTGGCCGCAGCCCCGGGATCCACCGTGGGAGTGGGGGTGGGAGTGGGAGCGGGAGTCGGGGCGGCGGATGCGAGGTGCACCGTCTGGCCCGAGGCGACGCGCTCCAGCATGCCGCGGGCGTGGTCTGCGGTGGGCCGGTCCTCCGGTTCCTTCGCCATCAGCGCCTGGAGCACCGGCGTGAGTGGTCCCGCCCGGCGGGGCTCCGGCAGTGGATCGGTGACGATGGCCGACAACGTGGACCACGCGGAATTGCGACGGAACGGCGGAGTGCCCTCCACTGCCGCGTACAGCGTCATGCCGAGCGACCAGATGTCCGACGCGGGACCGGGCTCCCTGCCCTGCGCGCGCTCCGGCGGCAAATAGTCGAGGGAACCGACGAGTTGACCGCTGCGGGTCAGCTTGGCCATGGCGTCGTCGCCGGAGGCTTCCATGCTGGCGATGCCGAAATCGGTGAGCACGACCCTCCCGCCGTCCTCCAGCAGCACGTTCGCGGGCTTGACGTCCCGATGCAGTACGCCGGCCCGGTGCGCGGCGCCGAGCGCGTCCATCAGCTTGGCGCCGATCGCCGCAGCCTCGTGCGGCTCCAGTGTGCCGCGCTCCATCAGCACGTCGTCGAGCGAGGGCCCGTCGACGAGTTCCATGACGATGACGGGCAGGCCCTGCTCCTCGGTCACGTCGTGCACGGTGACCACGCCGCTGTGCCGGATGCGCGCGGCGGCCTGCGCCTCCCGCTGCATCCGGGTCCGCAGGTCGGCCAGTTCGGCTGCGGAGGCGTCGGTGAAGGCTCGCAGGACCTTGACGGCGACCTCTCGGTTCAGGAGTTCGTCCACCGCCCGGGCGACCACTCCCATGCCGCCGCGTCCGACTATGGAGGTCACCCGGTAACGCCCCCCGAGGACCTTCCCTATCAGCTCTCCGCCATTCGCGTCCCCCGTCGTCACCGCACGCTCCGTTCCATCGCTGTTCGTCATCCATCAATCGGCGGCCTCAAGCGTAGAGGCAGGAGCGGGGCGGAAGTTCGGCGGCCGGACGCAGCGATGCCGCGTGCGTCTTGGCATCAGCCTCTCGTCGCGACATCGGCGAAGGCCACGCAGGTGGGACTACGTGCGGACCGCCACGGAGCAGGAGGGGCTTGCTGGGCTTTGCCGCCACCCGGCGCTCTCTCTTCACAGGAGCATCCACACCGAGAACGCCCCATTCGTACGCTTCTCCGATGGCACCGAGCCTCCGTTGTCCCAGGCCATCAGGACCGGTGATCTGATCTTCACCTCCGGACAGGGGCCACTCGACCCCGTTACGCACGAGATACCGACCGACTTCGATGCCCAGGTTCGGCAGGTTCTGCTCAACCTGGTCGCGGTCTTCGTCGCAGCCGGCAGCAGCAAGGACCTGATCGTCAAGTGCACCTGCTATCTCAGTGACCGTAGGCACTTCGCCGCCTTCAACCGCGTGTACGGGGAGTTCTTCGCGGACTGCTCTCCGCTGCCCGCCCGGACCACGGTCGTCACGCAGCTCGTGCGCGATGGCGTGCTCGTCGAGATCGACGGCGTTGCTGCAGTCACCCCGGCGGGACGGTAAACGGCCGTGCAGGCCAGGCGCCTTCACGGTTGAGGGTCCGCTTCATGGTCAGTCGGCGTTGTACTCGTGTGGTCGGCCGCCCTGCCACTCCACCCATCGCGGATCGTCCAGCGCATCCCAGGCGTCGGGCAGGCCCGCGCGGCGCAGGAACTCGACCAGGTCGGCGTCGCTGTGGGCGAGGCCCGCGATCTGGCCGCGGATGGTCACCCGCCGACCGCCGTTCCCGGCCGCCCGGTGCACAACGATCGGCGCACTGCTCATGCCTCCGGGCCGAGACGGTTCGCGGTTCACAGCACACCTAGGTCCGTGTCAGGTCGGCAGTACGGGCACGCCGTGATGCCGTCTTCTGCAAGCGCGCGGAGCGCCTGCTCCCGGGTCAGCTGCTTCGTGGGTTCGCCGGCCATGCGGCAGTCGCTCGTGTGGACCGCGTCCGGGCTGGGTTTGCCGCCTGCTCGCAGCATCGACAGCTTCCACTCCGGCTCGGGCGGCGGCATTGTGCGCGCCGTACGCGCGGCGGCTGCCTCCTGGCGCTCCAGCTCCGCGATGGATTCGTCAGTGCGGCGCAGCTGCCATACGAGCCACTGGCGGACGCTGCGCAGGCGCTCCAGGCGAGGCACTTCTTCGGACACGTGTTCGAGTCTAGGCCCCCGGGGAGCTCGATTCGGCAGAGAGGCCGCAGCGGGGGAGAGGTTCGCCATGCCCTCGCCGGCGACCCCAGCGGTATCGCTCGCGCTCCCCATTAACGTGCTGGCCAGCCAGAACGCGCTCCGGGCTGGGCCGTCTGTGGGCCGTCCGAGGGTGCCCGGCAGTGACCGACAACGACCGTCAATGCCCACCCCGGGCGTCAACGGCCGCAGGTCACGAGATTCCGTCTGCGACACTGGATGAACCATGCCCAAGCCCGGAGAACTCACTTTCGTCGCGCCCCGCGGAGCCAAGAAGCCCCCGCGGCATCTCGCCGACCTCACGCCCGCCGAGCGCAAGGACGCCGTCGCCGCGATCGGCGAGAAGCCGTTCCGCGCCAAGCAGCTCTCGCAGCACTACTTCGCGCGGTACGCCCACGACCCGGCCCAGTGGACCGACATCCCCGCCGCCGCGCGCGAGAAGCTCGCCTCGGAGCTGCTGCCCGACCTGATGTCCGTCGTACGGCATATCTCGTGCGACGACGACACCACCCGCAAGACCCTGTGGCGGCTGCACGACGGCACGCTCGTCGAGTCCGTGCTGATGCGCTACCCGGACCGGGTGACGATGTGCATCTCGTCGCAGGCCGGCTGCGGGATGAACTGCCCCTTCTGCGCGACCGGTCAGGCCGGTCTCGACCGGAATCTGTCGACCGCCGAGATCGTGCACCAGATCGTCGACGGCATGCGCGCCCTGCGCGACGGCGAGGTGCCGGGCGGACCGGCGCGGCTGTCCAACATCGTCTTCATGGGGATGGGGGAGCCGCTCGCCAACTACAAGCGGGTCGTCGGCTCCATCCGCCGGCTCACCGACCCCGAGCCGGACGGCCTCGGTCTTTCGCAGCGCGGGATCACCGTCTCCACCGTCGGCCTGGTGCCCGCGATGCATCGCTTCGCCGACGAGGGCTTCAAGTGCCGTCTCGCCGTCTCGCTGCACGCGCCGGACGACGAGCTGCGCGACACCCTGGTCCCGGTCAATACGCGCTGGAAGGTCCGGGAGGTGCTGGACGCCGCCTGGGAGTACGCCGAGAAGTCGGGCCGCCGGATCTCCATCGAGTACGCGCTCATCCGCGATATCAACGACCAGGCGTGGCGGGGCGACCTGCTGGGCCGACTGCTCAAGGGCAAGCGGGTCCATGTCAATCTGATCCCGCTCAACCCGACACCGGGATCGAAGTGGACGGCTTCGCGGCCCGAGGACGAGAAGGCCTTTGTGGAGGCCATCGCGGCGCACGGGGTGCCGGTCACCGTCCGGGACACCCGTGGCCAGGAGATCGACGGAGCGTGCGGACAGCTGGCCGCTTCGGAGCGTTAGCGCCCGTGTAACCTGGCTTGAAACATCTACATATTCCGACAGGGGAGCGCCACAGCGCTGAGAGTGCGACGCGGGCTTGGTAAATCAAGCCCAGTGGTCGCAGACCCTCTGAACCTTGCCCAGGTCATTCTGGGTAGGAAGTTCGGACATTACTCACAAGCTGTTGCGCCCTGCCCGGATTCCTTTCGAGGGAGCCGGGCAGGGCCGCGTCTCTTCCTGGTCAACTCCAGGAGGAATTTCAGTGAGCACCACCAAGAAGATCACGGTCACCGCGCTGGCCGCGGCGCTCGGTGTCACCACGCTCGCGGCCTGCGGCGGCGAGTCGAAGGACTCGTCGGCCTCGGACGGCGGCTCGAAGCCGAAGACCGTGACGCTCGTCAGCCACGACTCGTTCGTCGCCTCCGCCTCCGTGCTGAAGGAGTTCACCAAGGAGACCGGCTACACGGTCAAGGTGCTCAAGAGCGGCGACGCGGGCGCGGCCCTCAACAAGGAGATCCTCACCAAGGGCTCCCCGCAGGGCGACGTCTTCTTCGGCGTCGACAACACCCTGCTCTCGCGTGCTCTCGACAACGGCCTGTTCACGCCGTACGAGGCAAAGGGCCTGAGCCAGGTGAACGACGAGGCGCAGCTGGACAAGGACAAGCACCGGGTCACGCCCGTCGACACCGGCGACATCTGCGTCAACTATGACAAGAAGTACTTCGCCGACAAGAAGCTGGCGCCGCCGCAGTCCTTCGACGACCTGGCCAAGCCCGCGTACAAGAACCTCCTGGTGACGGAGAACGTCGCGACTTCCTCGCCCGGCCTCGGCTTCCTCCTCGGCTCGGTCGGCAAGTACGGCGAGGACGGCTGGCAGGACTACTGGAAGAAGCTGAAGGAGAACGGCGTCAAGGTCGTCGACGGCTGGGAGCAGGCGTACAACGAGGAGTTCTCCGGCTCCGCGGGCGGTAAGAAGGCCAAGGCCGACCGGCCGCTCGTGGTCTCGTACGCCTCCAGTCCGCCGGCCGAGGTGCTCTTCTCCAAGCCGCAGCCGACCGAGGCGCCCACCGGGGTCGCGACCGGAACCTGCTTCCGCCAGACCGAGTTCGCGGGCCTGCTCAAGGGCGCGAAGAACGAGGCGGGCGGCAAGGCCCTGCTGGACTTCCTGGTCTCCAAGAAGTTCCAGGAGGACATGCCGCTGAACATGTTCGTCAACCCGGTGATCAAGGACGCGAAGCTGCCCGAGGTGTTCACCAAGTTCGGCGCGGTGGCCGTCAAGCCCCAGACCGTCGCTCCCGACACGATTGCCAAGAACCGTGAGCAGTGGGTCCAGTCATGGTCCTCGCTCGTACTGAAGTAACGAAGTCCGTCCGCGGGAGTGCGGCGCGGCTCGGGCTGATGGCCGGGCCCGCCGTGTTCTTCGCGGTCTTCTTCGCCTATCCGGTCGTCGCGATCGTCGGCCGGGGCCTCGAGATCGACGGGGTCTGGCAGTTCGGGCGGATCGGTGAGGTGCTGAGCCGCCCCGACATCCTGCGGGTGCTGTGGTTCACCACGTGGCAGGCGCTCGCCTCCACAGCGCTCACACTGCTGATAGCCCTGCCCGGCGCGTATGTCTTCGCCCGTTTCGACTTTCCCGGAAAGCGACTGCTACGGGCGGTGGTCACCGTTCCGTTCGTGCTGCCGACCGTCGTCGTCGGGACGGCGTTCCTGGCGCTGCTCGGGCGCGGCGGGCTGCTCGACGAGTTGTGGAGCGTACGGCTGGACACGACGGTGTGGGCGATTCTGCTCGCGCACGTCTTCTTCAACTACGCGGTGGTCGTACGGACCGTGGGCGGTCTGTGGTCGCAGCTCGACCCGCGCCAGGAGGAGGCCGCCCGGGTACTGGGCGCCGGGCGGTTCGCGGCCTGGCGGAGGGTGACGCTGCCGGCCCTCGGTCCCGCCGTGGCCGCCGCCGCGCTGATGGTCTTCCTCTTCACCTTCACCTCCTTCGGTGTCGTACAGATCCTCGGCGGACCGACGTTCTCCACGGTCGAGGTGGAGATTTATCGACAAACTGCTCAGCTGCTGGATCTGTCCACGGCAGCCGTACTGACGCTGGTGCAGTTCGCCGCGGTGGGCGCGGTCCTCGCCGTACACGCGTGGACGGTACGGCGGCGGGAGACCGCGCTGAAACTGGTGGACCCGGCACGGACCGCGCGGCGACCACGCGGCCCCGGACAGTGGGCGCTGCTCGGCGGGGTGCTGACCACGATTCTGCTGCTGGTCCTGGCGCCGCTCGCGGTGCTGGTCGAGCGTTCCCTCGACGGGCCCGGCGGCTACGGCTTCGACTACTACCGCGCGCTGACCGCGATGGACGCGAGCGGAGGAGCCTTCCTCGTACCGCCGATCGACGCGGTGTGGAACTCCCTGCGGTACGCCCTGGTCGCGACCGCCATCGCGCTGGTCGTCGGCGGTCTCGCGGCGGCGGCGCTGACCCGGAAGGCCGGTCGGCTGCTGCGCGGCTTCGACGCGCTGCTCATGCTGCCGCTCGGCGTCTCCGCCGTGACCGTCGGCTTCGGCTTCCTCATCACCCTCGACAAGCCGCCACTTGATCTGCGGGCGTCCTGGATTCTGGTGCCGCTCGCGCAGGCCCTGGTCGGCGTCCCCTTCGTCGTACGGATGATGCTGCCGGTCCTGCGAGCGGTGGACGGGCGGCTGCGCGAGGCGGCGGCGGTGCTGGGCGCCTCGCCGCTGCGGGTGTGGCGGGAGGTCGATCTGCCGCTGGTGCGGCGGGCGCTGCTCATCGCCGCAGGATTCGCCTTCGCCATCTCGCTCGGCGAGTTCGGCGCGACGGTCTTCATCGCCAGGCCCGACAATCCGACGCTGCCGGTGGCCGTGGCGCGGCTCCTCGGCCGGCCCGGCGAGCTCAACTACGGGCAGGCGATGGCGCTGAGCACCATCCTGATGGTGGTGTGTGCGGTGGCGCTGCTGGTGCTCGAACGAATCCGTACCGACCGATCGTCCGGGGAGTTCTGATGACTTTGCTGCGACTGGAGGACGTGACCGTACGGTTCGGGGCGCGCGCGGCGCTCGATGCGGTGGATCTGGAGGTCGCCGAGCACGAGATCGTCTGTGTGCTGGGGCCGAGCGGCAGTGGAAAGTCCACGCTGCTGAGGATCGTCGCCGGACTGCAAGCAGCCGACGGCGGGCGGGTGTTGCTGTCCGGCGCGGACCAGGCCGGCGTTCCGGTGCACCGGCGCGGGGTGGGCCTGATGTTCCAGGACCATCAGCTCTTCCCGCAGCGCGACGTCGGCGGCAATGTCGCCTTCGGGCTGCGGATGCACGGCACAGGACGGGACGAACAGGCCCGCCGCGTCGGCGAGTTGCTGGAGCTGGTGGGGCTGCCGGCGGCGCAGCGGCGGGCCGTGGCCTCGCTGTCCGGCGGCGAGCAGCAGCGGGTGGCGCTGGCCAGGGCGCTGGCGCCGCAGCCCCGGCTGCTGATGCTGGACGAGCCGCTCGGCCAGCTGGACCGAGGGCTGCGGGAGCGGCTGGTCGTCGAACTGCGCGGGCTGTTCGGGCGGTTGGGTACGACGGTGCTCGCCGTCACTCATGACCAGGGCGAGGCCTTCGCGCTCGCCGACCGTGTCGTCGTCATGCGGGACGGCAGGATCGCCCAGGCGGGCACGCCGCTCGAAGTCTGGCAGCGGCCCGCGTCCGAGTTTGTCGCGCGCTTCCTCGGCTTCGACAACGTCGTCGCGGCGACGGTGAGCGGCGCGGCCGCGGACACCCCGTGGGGCAAGGTGCCGGTGCCGGAGGACGCGCCGCAGGGCGCCCGTCAGGTGCTGGTGCGACCGGCGGGCGTCCGGCTTGTCCCGCCGGCAGAGGGGCTGCGCTGCACGGTGGAGGCGCGTACGTTCCGGGGCAGCCACGTCGCCGTACAGCTGCGACCCGACGACGGGCCGCCGCTGGAGGCGGAGTGCTCCTTGCGGGATGCGCCGGAGGAGGGCGCGACCGTGGGAGTCGTCTTCGCCGCCGAGGACGTGGTGGTGCTGGCCCCGGCCGGCTGACTCGGTCGCCGCTGCCCTGAACGCTGCCGGCCTTGCCGCTCGCCCGGACCGTGCCCGCCCGCTGGTCCCTGAGCATCGCTTCCGGACCGCCCACGACGTTCGTGTCGACCGTCGTGGCGTCGGGATCGGGCGCCTGGCCCTCGGCCGAACAGCGCGGCGATGCGGTGGACGGCGCCCCTAACGGGCGGGGGTGAGCTCCTCAGGACGTGGCTCCTGCGACCCCGACTCCGAGCCCGACTCCGAGCCCGACTCCGGTTCCGGCGCCGTGCCGTGCGCCTCCGGCGCGCCGAACCAGGCCACCGCGACCGCGCCCGCCACCGCCAGTACGAAACCGAGGATCGCCATCCAGGCGAAGCCGGCGCGCGAGGAGTCGCCCAGCCACAGCACGCCGATCATGCCCGGCAGCACGGTCTCGCCGACCACCAGCGCCGCGGTGGCGCCGTTCACCGAACCGATCTGCAGCGCGACGGTGTGCAGATACATGCCGCCGATACCGGCCACCAGAATCGCGTACAGCGCAGGATCCGAGAGCAGCGCGCCCAGGTCGAAGGGGTCGATGCCGTTCAGCACGCGCACGCCGACGCCCAGCGCGCCGAAGCCGAGGCCCGACAGCAGACCCGCCAGGATCGCGGCGCGTGCGCCCAGGAGGCGTACGACAACGGTGCCGCCGGCCATCAGCAGCAGCGAGATCGCCAGCAGCCACCAGTGGGTGGCGATCGGGGTGTGGCCGCTGCCCTCCGGGCCCGCCGCCGTGGCCAGCAGCACGAGTGCGGAGCAGACGACGGCGATGGAGGTCCACTCGGCGCGGTTCAGCCGGATGCCCAGCAGTTTGACGCTCAGCACCGCCGTGATCACCAGATTGGCGCTGATGACGGTCTGGGAGAGGAAGAGCGGGAGCAGGCGCGCGGCGAGTGCGCCGAGGCCGAACCCGATGAAGTCCAGGATCGTGCCGACGATGAACTCCCAGGTCATCGCGGCCTTGGCGGTCGAGGAGAGGCTCGGTCCGCCGTGCTGGGTGACTCCGGCCGCGGCCGCCTCGCGCCGGGCGGACTTGCGTGAGCCCACGGCTTGCAGCACCGACCCCGTGCCGTAACAGATCGAGGCCGCGACAGCGGTCAGTAGGCCGATCAGCACCAGGGGCTCCGTTCACATGAGGTCAGTCCAACTCCCGCTGGAATGCCAGACGTGTCTTCGGCCTCTGAAGTTGCTTCTTGCGGACTACTTGTCGCCGGTCAGCAGCTTCAGCGCCGCCGGGGCCTCGTCGACCGAGTCCACGAGCGCGATACGGGACTCCATCGAGCGGCCCGCCGCCAGCGACTGGAGCAGCGGCCAGGTGGGCAGCCGCTCCGTCCAGTGCTCGCGGTTGACGAGGACCATCGGGGTCGGTTCGCCGCGGGACTCGTAGTAGTTCGGGGTCGCGTTGTCGAAGATCTCCTGGACCGTGCCGGCGGCGCCGGGCAGGAAGATCACGCCCGCGTTGGAGCGGGCAAGGAGGCCGTCTTCGCGGGTGGCGTTGGCGAAGTACTTGGCGATGTGGCCGGCGAAGGCGTTCGGCGGCTCGTGGCCGTAGAACCACGTCGGGATGCCGACGGAGTCGCCGCCGCCGGGCCAGCGGTCGCGCACCTCGAAGGCGGCGGCGGCCCAGTCGGAGATCGACGGGGTGAACGAGGGGGCCTTGGCGAGGAGTTCGAGCGCCTCGGCGAGCATCTCGTCGGGGTGCGGCGCGGCGTACGCGCCGAGGTTCGCGGCCTCCATGGCGCCGGGGCCGCCGCCGGTCGCGACGGTGAACCCGTCGCGGGCGAGGGACTGGCCGAGGCGGGCGGCACCGGCGTACGCGTCCGTGCCGCGGGCCATCGCATGGCCGCCCATCACGCCTACGACGCGGGCGCCGACGAGGAGTTCGTCGAGAGCGTCGGAGATCGCGTCGTCGTGGATCGAGCGGAGCATCGAGGCGAAGATGTCGCCGTCGGCCTTCGTCTCCTGGAACCAGGCGTAGGCGAGGGCGTCGGGGGTGGCGTCGTATCCGCCGGCGGTGAGGCCTTCGAACAGCTCGTCGGGGGAGTAGAGGAGCCCGCGGTACGGGTCGAAGGGCAGGTCGGGAACGGGCGGGAAGACGAGCGCGCCGTCGGCGCGGACCTTTGCGGCGGCGTCGGGCTGCATGGGACAGCCCAGGAATATGGCGCCGGTGGTGTCTGCGGAGAGCAGGGCGAAGGTGCGGTCGCCGAGGTCGACGGACTGGACGCGGTGTCCGGCGAGGGAGCCGCGGGTGACGACGTCGTCGAACTCGTCGAGGGACTCGATCTCCCGGTCGCTGCGGTGCCGGTGTCCAGGTGCCATGCCGACACGATAGGTGCTGGGGGTGGGGGTGCATGGGGCCGGGGGTGGCCGGGCCCGGGGATTGTTCCTCCACGGGGATTGTTCCCCCACGGGGGCTGACGCCGAGGCCGGCCCCTGGGCCGGCCCCGGTTCCTCAGGCCGAGAAAGGAAGCGCCGCCAGGGCCGCGACCGCCCATGTCAGCGGGGCGAAGACCGTCAGCAGGGTTACCGCGCGGAGAGCCGTCGCGTTGCGGAGGGTTGCCGTGGGCGTGCCCAGGCGGCGCAGTGACTTCGTGGTGTCGGCGCGGGCCTGCTTGGCCTCCAGGGCCGCGGTGAGCAGCGTCGCCGTCGTACAGATCATCACCAGGGCCGCGCCCAGGCCGGTCAGCGGGCCGAAGGGGTGCGGGTCCGTGTCCTGGAGGGTCGAGGCCGCGATCGCCGCCGAAGCCACCGCACACACCACGCCCAGCGGGCGGCCGATGCGGCCGGACTCCTCCATCAGGATGCGGCCGGCCAGCAGACGGGTCGCGCCCGGGCGGGCGGCCTGGAGGGCGCGGCCGCAGAAGCGGGTGATGCCCGGGCCTGCCAGAGCGAGGCCCAGCGCCGTGAGTGCCCAGCCGGCGAGGACGCCCGACGAGCTGCCGTCGAAATGACCCGGGAGGGGGAGCGGCGAGCCGGGCGCGCCACGGCCCGCATACGTCTCGACGGCGATGCCCGCCGCGATCAGTGCGACACCCCACGGCAGGCCCGACGGCGCGGCGGACGGGGCGTCCGGCGCCTCGGAATCGGCACCCGGCCCGGCACGCCGCGGGCGCAGCGCCAGCGCCGTCGCCGCCGTGGACGCCAACGGCACCAGCGCGAGCAACGTCAGCGCTGCCGCCAGCGGCAACGGCCGGCCCGCGGCGAGCAGCTCGGCCGCCGCGCCGTCGAACGGCAGGCCCGTCAGATCGCCGCGCAGATGGAGGAAGAGCAGCAGGGCGAATGCGCTGCCGAGCGTTCCGGCGACGGCGGTGGAGACCGCCGCCAGCACGCCGAGGCGGGCGGGACCGAGACCGACCGCCGAGAGGCCGGCCCGCGGTCGCGTGCTCGGGTCCGTACGGGCCACCGCCACCGCGAAGTGCGCCGTCGTGGCCAGCGGGATCAGGCACCACAGCAGGCGCAGTCCGGAGCCGGAGTCCGTGGGATGGGCCAGCGCATACGTCAGCGTGCACAGCAGCAGAAAGCCCACGCCCGCCGACGCCGCCGCCACCATCAGCCGGCGCAGCAGGACCAGCG
Organism: Streptomyces sp. NPDC060064; assembly: GCF_042736455.1. Lineage (NCBI taxonomy): Bacteria > Bacillati > Actinomycetota > Actinomycetes > Kitasatosporales > Streptomycetaceae > Streptomyces > Streptomyces sp. NPDC060064. The sequence goes on along the minus strand of NZ_JBHWWF010000015.1, from coordinate 37,398 downwards.
GGTGCGTGCCGCGGGCTAGACGGAGAGCGAGCACTCGGCCCGGCCTTCCGCGTCGGCGGCCGCGAGGGAGTTCACGCGCCGGCCGTCGATGAGCGTGAGGGAACGGTCCGCGAGCGCCGCCACCTCCTCGTCGTGCGTGGCGAGTACGACGGTGATCCGGTGCGAGCGGGCCGCGGTCGTCAACGTACGCAGCACCAGCGCCTGGTCCGCGCGGTGCAGCGTCGCCGTCGGTTCGTCCGCGAAGATCACCGACGGTGTGGCGACCAGCGCCCGCGCGACGGCGACCCGCTGGCGCTGCGCCTGCAGCAGCGCATGCGGCCGCAGCCGGGCGCACGCACCGATGTCGAGCCGCTCCAGCCACTCCATGGCGGTGCTCTTCGCGCCACGGTGCGAGGAGCCGCGCAGCAGCAACGGCAACGCGGCGTTCTCCCAGGCGTTCAGCTCCGGGACGAGCGTGGCCTCGGGGTCGATCCAGCCGAACCGGTCGCGCCGCAGCCGTTCCCGCTGCAACGGGCTCATCGTGTGCACGGGGGAGCTGTTGAACCACACCTCGCCCTGCTGCGCGACGAGTTGGCCGGACAGACAGCGCAGCAGCGTGGTCTTTCCGCTGCCGCGCGGGCCGCACACGGCGAGGATCTCGCCGTCCCGTACGCCCAGCGAGACGCCGACGAGTGCGGGCGAGCCGCTGTGGGAGTGGCGCAGGGAACGCGCCCAGAGCACATCGTTGTCCGGCGGGGCCACCATGACGTACACCTCGGTTCTGATCAGATTTCCCTTCCCCCGTACGGGGGAACGAAGACAGGGCCGATCGGTCACTCGGCACGCTAAGGATTCAGAACCGGGGTGTCGGGAAGCACGCGGCCCGGGTGCACCCCATCTCACTCGTACGGCCGAATGATCGGCCGAGTGAGTGTCCGGGTGCCCCGGGCCGTACGAGGCCGGTGAAGCCGGCCGGTGAGGCTAGAGCTTCGTCCACGCCTCCGTGAGGACGCTGCGCAGAATGCCCTCGATCTCGTCGAAGGTCTGCTGGTTGGAGATCAGCGGCGGCGCCAGCTGAACGACCGGGTCGCCACGGTCGTCGGCACGGCAGTACAGGCCGTTGTCGTAGAGCGCCTTCGAGAGGAAGCCGTAGAGCACGCGCTCGGTCTCCTCGTCGGTGAAGGTCTCCTTGGTGGCCTTGTCCTTCACCAGCTCGATGCCGTAGAAGAAGCCGTTGCCGCGGACGTCGCCGACGATCGGCAGGTCGTGCAGCTTCTGCAGCGTGGAGAGGAACGCGCCCTCGTTGTCGAGGACGTGCTGGTTGAGGCCTTCCTTCTCGAAGATGTCGAGGTTCGCCAGGCCCACCGCCGCGGAGACCGGGTGGCCGCCGAAGGTGTAGCCGTGCAGGAAGGTGTTGTCGCCCTTGTAGAAAGGCTCGGCGAGGCGGTCGGAGATGATGCACGCGCCGATCGGGGAGTAGCCCGAGGTCATGCCCTTGGCGCAGGTGATCATGTCCGGCACATAGCCGAACTTGTCGCAGGCGAACATGGTGCCGAGACGGCCGAAGGCGCAGATGACCTCGTCCGACACGAGTAGTACGTCGTACTGGTCGCAGATCTCACGCACACGCTGGAAGTACCCGGGCGGCGGCGGGAAGCAGCCACCGGCGTTCTGCACCGGCTCGAGGAAGACCGCCGCGACCGTCTCGGCGCCCTCGAAGAGGATCTGCTGCTCGATCTGGTCGGCGGCCCAGCGGCCGAAGGCCTCGGGGTCGTCGCCGTGGATCGGCGCACGGTAGATGTTGGTGTTCGGCACCTTGTGCGCGCCGGGGACCAGCGGCTCGAAGGGGGCCTTGAGGGCCGGCAGGCCGGTGATGGACAGGGCGCCCTGCGGGGTGCCGTGGTATGCGACCGCGCGCGAGATGACCTTGTACTTGGTGTGCTTGCCCTGCAGCTTGAAGTACTGCTTGGCGAGCTTCCAGGCGGTCTCGACCGCCTCACCGCCACCGGTGGTGAAGAAGACCTTGTTGAGGTCGCCAGGGGCGTGCTGCGCCAGCCGCTCGGCCAGTTCGACCGCCTTCGGGTGGGCGTACGACCACACCGGGAAGAAGGCGAGCTCCTGAGCCTGCTTGTAGGCGGTCTCGGCGAGCTCGTGACGGCCGTGGCCGGCGTTGACCACGAAGAGGCCGGAGAGGCCGTCGAGGTAGCGCTTGCCCTTGTCGTCGTAGATGTAGGTGCCCTCGCCACGCACGATGGTGGGCACGGGTGCGTTCTCGTACGACGACATGCGGGTGAAGTGCATCCACAGGTGGTCGTAGGCGGTTTTGGAGAGGTCCTTGCTCACGGCTATCGGGTTCCCCACATATAGGTCTGCTTCTTCAGCTTGAGATAGACGAAGCTCTCGGTGGAGCGCACGCCGGGGAGCGCGCGGATCCGCTTGTTGATCACTTCGAGCAGGTGGTCGTCGTCCTCGCAGACGATCTCCACCATCAGGTCGAAGGAGCCCGCGGTCATCACCACGTACTCGCATTCGGCCATGGCAGTGAGCGCGTCCGCGATCGGGTCGACGTCGCCCTCGACCGTGATGCCGACCATCGCCTGCCGTCGCAGACCCACGGTGAGCGGGTCGGTGACGGCGACGATCTGCATCACGCCCTGGTCGAGCAGCTTCTGGACGCGCTGACGCACGGCCGCTTCGGAGAGGCCGACGGCCTTGCCTATGGCGGCATACGGGCGACGCCCGTCCTCCTGGAGCTGTTCGATGATGGCGAGGGAGACGGCGTCGATCGTCGGGGACGATCCGTTTCCGTTCCTGGACTCTGCGCTACGACTGGCCACGAGCTCACTCTGCACTGCGACTCGTCTGTCTGGCAACCCTTGAGCAATGAAATTCGTTGTTCTGAAGTCCAAATCTCACTGAATCCGAAGTTGGGGAGGGTCGGGTCTGTCGAAAGCGTCACCTGAGCGATTAGGGTTGGTGGTCTCACCCATCGGACATCTGACAGGAGGGGTGGCAACAGTGACCACCGAGCTGCGTCGTCTGCGCAACTACATCAACGGGGAGTTCCGGGACGCCGCCGACGGGCGGACGATCGAGGTCATCAACCCGGCCACCGGTGACGTGTACGCCACGTCTCCGCTCTCCGGGCAGGCCGACGTCGATGCCGCCATGGACGCTGCCGCGGCCGCCTTCCCCGCCTGGCGCGACACCACCCCGGCCGAGCGCCAGAAGGTACTGCTGAAGATCGCGGACGCCTTTGAGGAGCGGGCCGAGGACCTGATCGCGGCCGAGTCCGAGAACACGGGCAAGCCGCTGGAGCTGACCCGTACCGAAGAGATCCCGCCCATGGTGGACCAGATCCGCTTCTTCGCGGGCGCGGCGCGGATGCTCGAGGGCCGTTCGGCCGGCGAGTACATGGAGGGCTTCACCTCCATCGTCCGGCGCGAGCCGGTCGGCGTCTGCGCGCAGGTCGCGCCGTGGAACTACCCGATGATGATGGCCGTCTGGAAGTTCGCGCCGGCGCTGGCGGCGGGCAACACCGTCGTCATCAAGCCGTCCGACACGACGCCGGCGTCGACCGTGCTGATCGCCGAGATCATCGGCTCGATCGTGCCCAAGGGTGTCTTCAACGTCATCTGCGGCGACCGGGAGACCGGCCGCGCGATGGTCGAGCACCCGACCCCGGCGATGGCCTCCATCACCGGTTCCGTACGGGCGGGCATCCAGGTCGCCGAGTCCGCGGCCAAGGACGTCAAGCGCGTTCACCTCGAGCTGGGCGGCAAGGCGCCGGTCGTCGTCTTCGAGGACACGGACATCGCCAAGGCCGTCGAGGACATCGCGGTGGCGGGCTACTTCAACGCCGGTCAGGACTGTACGGCCGCGACGCGTGTCCTCGTACACGAGTCGATCCACGACGAGTTCGTGTCGGCGCTGGCGAAGGCCGCCGCCGACACCAAGACGGGTGCGCCGGACGACGCCGATGTGCTGTACGGCCCGCTCAACAACGCCAACCAGCTGGCGCAGGTCTCCGGCTTCGTCGACCGGCTGCCGGCGCACGCCAAGGTCGAGGCGGGAGGTCACCGGGTCGGCGAGAAGGGCTACTTCTACGCCGCGACCGTCGTCTCCGGCCTGAAGCAGGACGACGAGATCATCCAGAACGAGGTCTTCGGCCCGGTCATCACCGTCCAGTCCTTCACGGACGAGGCGCAGGCGCTGGAGTGGGCGAACGGCGTGGAGTTCGCGCTGGCCTCTTCGGTGTGGACCAAGGACCACGCGCGGGCGATGCGGATGTCGAAGGCAATGGACTTCGGCTGTGTATGGATCAACACCCACATCCCGCTGGTCGCGGAGATGCCGCACGGCGGCTTCAAGAAGTCGGGTTACGGCAAGGATCTGTCGGCGTACGGCTTCGACGACTACACGCGCATCAAGCACGTGATGACGTCGCTCGACGGCTGACATCTGCTCCTACAAGGCAGCGCTATGAGTACGGGGCGCGGGACACTTCCCGCGCCCCGTACTCGTGCCGTCTCACGCTGCCTCACGCCGTCTCACGCCGTCTCACGCCGCTTCATGTCGTCGGTGTGCGGTGCAGTGCCAGCAGCAGGCGCCAGACCTGGGCCGTCATGGCCTCGGGAGTCGCGTCGATCAGGCCGTGGAGCCAGTCCGCCAGGAGGCCCGCGAAGGTGGCCGCCACCGCGGAGGCGATCAGGTCGGGCGCCGGGGCGCCGGCCAACTCCCTTTCCCTGCGGCTGCGTTCGCGCAGTTCGTGGTGGAGCAGATCGCCCAGCGGGCCGCTGCCGCCCTCGCGCAGCAGGGTCCGGTAGAGCGGTGCGTGTGGCGCGAGGCCGGTGAAGAAAGCCGTCAGCGCGGGCGGCGGAGCGGCCGGGTCCGGAGTGCCGCGCCAGGCGTGGAGGGCCTCCACCGCCTCCCGTACGACCTCCGCGCACGCGTCGACCGCGAGCGCCTGCAGATCCGTGTAGTGCAGATAGAACGTGGCCCGGCCCAGACCCGCCCTGCGTACCAGCGCCGCGACGCTGACCTCTTCGAGCGGGCGCTCGGCGCACTCCTCGAGCAGTGCCTTGCGCAGCCTGGCGCGGGTGCGCTCCGCCCGCGGATCGCCGGTCGCGGCGCTCATCCAGCCACCAGGACGGCCGCCAGCGCGAGAGCGCCCGGGAGCGCCTGCGCCACCAGGATGCGGCGGTTCGCGGTGACGCCGCCGTAGACACCGGCGATGACCACGCAGCTCAGGAAGAAGACCTGCACCCGGTACCCCGTCGGGTCCGCGGCGATCAGGCCCCAGACCAGGCCGGCGGCGAGGAAGCCGTTGTACAGGCCCTGGTTCGCGGCGAGCGGGGCGGTCGCGCGGGCCATCTCCGCGTCGAAGCCGGAGAGTTCGCGGCCCGGCTTGCGCTGCCACAGGAACATCTCCAGAACCAGGATGTAGGCGTGGAGCGCGGCCACCAGGCCGACCAGGACCTGGGCGGTTGTGTTCATGAGCGACTCTTCTCGTGACTTGGTTGACTTCGTGACTTCGTGCTTCTTGACTTCGCGAATCGACTTCTTGGACGACTGTCCAAGAAGTATAGACATATGTCCATGATCGACAGGGTGTCGGGCCGGGCCCGTACGGATCGACGTAGCGTCCATTGCCGCGCCCACGCGCCGCCCGGCATCCTTCGGACGTGCCCGCGATCCGGATGAACCCCATGTCAAGGCGGTCCCTCCTGCTCGGCCTCGCCGCCGGCGCCGCACTCACCGGCTGCGGGGTGCCCGCCGCATACGTACAGCCCGGGGACCGTGCCCGGCGCGATGTCTCGGAGGGCGACAGAAGCGTCGACTTCGCCAACTGGCCGCTCTACATCGACACCGACGACGAGGACATCTCCAAGCGACCCACCCTCGACTCCTTCACCGAGCGCACCGGGATCTCGGTCCGCTACACCGAGGAGATCAACGACAACGACGAGTTCTTCGGCAAGGTCAGCCCCGCGCTGATGAACCACCAGGAGACCGGCCGGGACCTGATCGTCGTCAGCGACTGGATGGCGGCCCGGTTCGTACGGCTCGGCTGGGTGCAGGAGATGGACCGGGCGAAGCAGCCCAATGTCGCCAAATTCCTTGATCCGCAGCTGCGTTCACCCGCCTTCGACGAGGGCCGGCTGCACAGCGTCCCCTGGCAGTCCGGGATCACCGGCATCGCGTACAACCGCAAGAGGCTCGGCCGCGAGATCAGGCACACCAGTGATCTGTGGGCGGACGATCTGCGCGGCCGGGTCACGCTCCTCTCCGGGCTCGACGAATCCTTCGCCCTGCTGATGCAGGGCAACGGCGTGGACGTCACCCGCTGGACCGCGGAGGACTTCCACGAGATGTGTGAGCAGGTGGAGAAGCTGGTGAAGCGGAAACACATCAGGCGCTTCACCGGCAACGACTACATCAAGGACCTCTCCACCGGGGACGTGCTGGCCTGTCAGGCGTACTCCGGCGATGTCATCCAGCTCCGGGCCGACAACCCCGACATCGAGTTCGTGGTGCCGGAGGAGGGCGCGGAGCTGTGGGCGGAGAGCCTGATGGTTCCCAACCTCGCCCGGCACAAGCGCAACGCCGAGGCGCTCGTCGACCATTACTACGAGCCGGAGGTCGCCGCGGAGCTCGCGGCCTGGGTCAACTACGTCTGCCCGGTGCCGGCCGCCCGCGACGTACTGGCCTCGTCGAAGGACGAGGAGACGGCCGCGCTCGCCGAGGACCCGCTGATCTTCCCGGACGACGCGATGCGCAAACGCCTCGCGATCGCGCGCGACATCACCTCCGAGGAGCGCGCCCCCTTCGCGAAGCGGTGGAACGCGATCGCCGGGCTGTAGCAGACTTGCGATCATGAGCGATGATCACGTGAACTCCGCGGTGACGTACGGTCTGTTCGCCGCCTGGCTGCTGCACGACGCCGAAGAACTGGTGGCCGGTCCGCGCTGGATACGCGAGAACGTGCCCGTACTGCGCAAACGCTTCCCGGGCGTCCCCGAGCGTGTATGGCGTGCCATGGAGGCCGTCGACGAGCGGGAATTCGCCGTCGCCGTCGGGGTGATGGGCGCGACCGTCGCCTCGGCCGCCGTCGCGGGCGGGCGCTCCGGTGGCCGGTCCGCCTTCTACCAGGGAGCCCTGGATGGTTTCGGGCTGCACGGCCTCGTCCACCTCGCGCAGGCCGCTGCCGTACGCGGCTACACCCCGGGCTCGGCGACCTCGCCACTGATCGTGGTGCCGTTCACGCTCTGGGCGCGCGGCCGGCTGCGGCGCGCCGGTGTGCTCCGGCCCGCGCGGGCGCGCGACGCGGCGGCCGGCCTGGCGCTGGCTGCAGGCGCCACCATCGTCTCGCACGCGATCGCCCGCAGAGTCACCGGGGGCCGGTAAAGGGCGCGTAAAACCGGGCGTACGCTGCGGATATGAGCGAGCGAAGAGTCCTCTTGCGGCGCATACGCGTGTGGTTGGCCGTCTTCATTGTGTGTCTGGTGCTGAGCGGTCTCACCGCCTTCCCGCTGGTGCATGAGCTGCACTGGGTGGAGGATCTGCTGAAGTCCTCGGCCTCGCCGGTCCCGGATCATCTCCCGGGCCTGATGGAGTGGATCGAGCGGGTACGGGCCGGGCTGGACGCCACCGACACGAAGTACCCCTTCGTGCTGTACGGCACGGACTGGCTGGCCTTCGCGCACCTTGTGATCGCGGTCGCCTTCTACGGCCCGTACCGCGATCCCGTACGGAACATCTGGGTCGTCGAGTTCGGGATGATCGCCTGCGCCGGGATCATCCCGCTCGCCCTGATCTGCGGTCCGATCCGCGGAATCCCCTTCTGGTGGTCGGTCATCGACATGTCGTTCGGGATCTTCGGGGTGATCCCGCTGAATGTCGTGCGCCGCAAGATCAAGCAACTCGAGGCGCTGACGAAGTCGGTGGAGGGGCCACAACCGGTCGCCGCCGCGGCGTAGTGCAGTCGGCGAGGCCGTCCGGCTCCGCGTGGTCCTGGGCCTTCAGCCGTGCTCCAGGCGCCGGCGTTCGGCTCTACGGCTTGCGGCCGACCGCGCCGAACTGCGCCACCTGAATCGTCTCGCCCTCGGTCTCCGGGTCCTGGCGCCAGCGGGCGCACGACACGATGCCCGGCTCCAGGACCTCCAGACCTTCCAGGAACGAGGCGAACTCCGCGCGGCTGCGGGCCGTGATCGGCGGCGTGGCGTTCTCGTTCCAGAACCGCATCGCCGCGGCATTGCCCTCGCCGCCCAGCTCCAGCGTCGGATGGGTGAGCACCAGATGGCTGCCGGACGGCACGGCGTCCATCAGCTGCCGCACGATCGACCGGGCCTCGTCGGTGTCCAGTACGAAGTTCAGGATGCCGAGCATCATCACGGCCACCGGCTGCTTCAGATCCAGCAGCGGCTCGACGGAGCGGAGGATCCGGTCCGGGTAGTGGGCGTCCGCGTCGATGTACTCGGTCGCGCCTTCCGGGGAACTGGTGAGCAGCGCTCGCGCGTGCGCCAGCACGATCGGGTCGTTGTCGACATAGACGATCCGTGCGTCGGGGGCGATCCGCTGCGCCACCTCATGGGTGTTCTCGACCGTGGGCAGGCCGGTGCCGATGTCCAGGAACTGCCGCATGCCCGCCTCGCCGGCCAGGTAGCGCACGGTGCGGCCGAGGAACGCGCGGTCCGCGCGTGCCACCTCGCCGATGCTCGGGTACATCCCGGTGACCTGGTCGCCCACCGCGCGGTCGACCTGGTAGTTGTCCTTGCCGCCCAGCCAGTGGTTCCAGACCCTGGCGTTGTGCGCTATGTCGGTGCGGATCCTGTCGGTCACGTTCTGCTCCTCGGCCGGCTGCGTGCGGCCCATCATGCCGGACGGATCAACGACCGTTGCCGACGGGTGAGTTGGGCCGTGGGGACAGTACGCGCTGCAGCGCGTCCACGCGATTGGTGGTGATCGAGTCCACGCCGTACCCGACCAGGCGGCGCATGGTGCGGCGGGTGTCTGCCGTCCAGGCCGAGACCAGCATGCCGTCCCGGTGGAGACGGTCCGTCAAATCCTCGCCGAGCAGACCGAAACGGTAGTTGAGCCAGCGCGGTCGCACCGCGTCGAGCAGTGCCGGACGCGGCGGAGCCGGCGTCGTCCATGTCATCGCGATCTCGGCCGAGGGATCGGTGGCGCGGACCGCGAGCATGGCGACGGGGCCCGCGCAGTAGTACACCCGCTCGTCCGCCCCGCACTCATGGACGGTGCCGACCACCGTCCGTACCGACTCCTCCGAGGCGCCGGGCAGATCGATCATCACGCGGTGCGCGCCGACCGCGAGCAGCGCCTCGCGCAGGGTCGGCACTCCGCCGTCGGTCAGCTCGTGCAGTTCCTTCGCGGTGAGATCCGCGAGCGGTCGGTCGTGTCCCCACAGCCGCTTCAGCGAGTCGTCGTGCAGCAGCACGGGCACGCCGTCACGGGTGAGGCGTGCGTCGATCTCGACAGCGCCCGCGCCCCGCTCGAGGGCCGAGCGGAGCGAGGGCAGGGTGTTCTCACGGACGCGGTAGGGATCACCGCGATGGCCCACGACACGGACAGCGCGCATGGGGCCATTGTCGGTGCCGGTCAGCGGGCGAGCCAGGCGGCGGTGTACGAGTCGATCTCCGCGATGATCCGCGCCTTGCCGGCCTCGTCGAGGAAGGACGCCTCGACGGCGTTCTTGGCGAGGGCGGCGAGGCCGCGCTCGTCCAGCTCCAGCAGCCGTGCGGCGACCGCGTACTCGTTGTTGAGGTCGGTGCCGAACATCGGCGGGTCATCGCTGTTGATCGTCACCAGCACACCGGCCTCGACCATCTCCTTGATCGGGTGCTCGTCGAGGTCGGTGACGGCGCGGGTCGCGATGTTCGAGGTGGGGCAGACCTCCAGCGGAATGCGGTGCTCGGCGAGGTAGGCCAGCAGCGCCGGATCCTGCGTGGCACTGGTGCCGTGGCCGATGCGCTCGGCGCCCAGCTCGTTCAGCGCGTCCCAGATGGTCTGCGGGCCGGTCGTCTCACCGGCGTGCGGCACGGAGTGCAGGCCCGCGGCGATGGCCCGGTCGAAGTACGGCTTGAACTGCGGCCGCTCCACCCCGATTTCGGGGCCGCCCAGACCGAAGGAGACCAGGCCCTCGGGGTGCAGATCCACCGCGAGACGGGCCGTCTCCTCTGCGGCTTCGAGTCCGGCCTCGCCCGGAATGTCGAAGCACCAGCGCAGTACGACACCGAGCTCGGCCTCGGCCGCCTTGCGGGCGTCCTCGATCGCCAGCATGAAGGCAACCTCGTCGATGCCGCGACGGGTCGAGCTGAACGGCGTGACGGTCAGCTCGGCATAGCGGATGTTCTGCCGGGCCATGTCCCGGGCGACCTCGAACGTGAGCAGTCGTACGTCCTCAGGGGTGCGGATCAGGTCCACCACCGAGAGATAGACCTCGATGAAGTGCGCGAAGTCGGTGAAGGTGAAGTAGTCGGCGAGCGCCTCGGGGTCGGTGGGGACCTTGGAGTCCGGGTGGCGGGCGGCCAGCTCGGCGACGATGCGCGGCGAGGCCGAGCCGACATGGTGAACGTGCAGTTCCGCCTTGGGAAGCCCCGCGATGAAGGGGTGCAGATCGGTCATCGGAGTCCTCCGTGTTCAATGGGCCGCTCGGGTCAGGGATCATCGTAGGCGGCCGTTCGAGGACTGTGCGAAGGCCGTAGCATGACGGCGAACCACGATGGGGGAGAACATGTCTGACAACCAGGCCCAGCCGCCCGGCGCGCCCGAGCCGCGCGATCCGTGGGCTGCGCCGGAGAGCAGCGCGGCACAGAACAAGGTCCCGCTGGACAAGCCCGCCGCCACCCCGAGCCCGTCGGCGCCGTTCCTGCACAGCGAGCCGACGGTCACCTCGATGCCCGGCGTAGGACCCGCTGCCCAGACCGGCGCCGTGCCGCCGCCCCCGATAGCACCGGGCGGACCGGCCCAGCCCGCGGCGGGTCCCTATGGCTACCCGGCCGCTCCGGGCGGACCCGCCCAGCCCGCCGCGGGTGCCTACGGCTACCCCGCCGCCCCGAGCCTCCCGCAGCCCACGCCCGGTGTCGGTGATCCGTACGGCGGCTATCCCGGATACCCCGGATACCAGGCCTACGGCCAGAACGGCTGGCAGAGCGCCCCGGCGAACGGCATGGGCATCACCGCGATGGTGCTCGGCATCCTCTCCGTCTGTCTGTTCTGCCTGTACGGCGTTGTCGGGGTCGTGCTGGGCGTGCTCGCCCTGATCTTCGGCATCATCGGCAGGAAGCGGGCCCTGCGCGGCGAGGCCACCAACGCCGGCATGGCCCTGTCCGGCATCATCCTCGGCGTCATCGGCATCGTCATCGGCCTCGTCGTCGTCGGCTTGATGGTCTGGGGGATCACCAACGCGTTCAACAAGGACAAGACCGAGGACACGGAAGACGTCTACGGCGACTACTCCAACTCCCTGGTGATCGACAACGCCCTGCCGGCGATCGAGCGCGTCAGCCGCTAGCCGCAGCCGTCCCGGCCCGCAACTCCTCGCGCGCCTCCATCAGCGCGAACCCCAGCAGATTGAGCCCGCGCCAGCGCGCGGGGTCCTGCGCCCGTTCGTCGTCAGCGGCCAGCCCGATGCCCCAGATCCGGTCCATCGGGCTGGCCTCGACGAGCACCCGGTCCCCCGTGGCCAGCAGAAAATTGCGCAGCTCGGCGTCCTGCCCGAACTTGTGCACACTGCCCGAGCGCACGATGCCGAACCGCTCGCGCTCCCATATCGCGTCGTCGAAACCGCGCACCAGCCGCCCGGCCCTCTTGGCCTCCGCAGGCGTGCGCGCCTCCAGCGCCCGCTGCTCCGCATCCGCGTCGCCGAAGAGCCGCGCCTTGGACGCCATCATCCAGTGCTCCGCGGTGGCGTACTGAATTCCGTCGACCACGAAGAGCGACGGCCACCACTGGCTCAGGCAGCTCGCGCCAATGCTTCCGTCCCGGCGGGGCGCATGCCCCCAGAACTGCAGATACTTGATTCTGTTCCCCTCGCTGACCTGCTTGATCAGCTCATCCATCCCCATGCACGCGAGTCTTGCATCCACCACTGACACTCCGTACGGGGATATGCGGGTCGACGCGACACATGGTCGACCGATTCCGTCGCGTAACCAAAAGGCAACAACGGAATCCCTTGTTGGGTACGTCACCCTCTGCCAGGATCGGCAGTCAACTCGAGCTGGAACGACGGAGTGAGTTTCATGGACAACCGCTTCCAGGTGCAGGACCGCTACGCGGACGGTGCACAGTTCATCGGCGGGCGGCTACAGCCCGGCACCTCAGGACATACGCAGGACATCGTGAACCCGGCGACCGGCGAGCTGATCCACGGCTACGAGCTGGCGGGGACCGCCGACGTCGACGCGGCCGTGGCTGCCGCCCGCGCGGCCTTCCCGGGCTGGTCGGGCGCCACCCCGGGCGAGCGCTCCGACGCCCTGCACCGCTTCGCGTCCGTGCTCGCCGAGCAGGCGGCCGACTTCGCGTATGCCGAGTCCCTGCAGTGCGGCAAGCCCATCAAGCTCACCACCGAGTTCGACGTGCCCGGCACCGTCGACAACACCGCCTTCTTCGCCGGCGCGGCCCGCCATCTCCAAGGGCAGTCCGCGGGCGAGTACAGCGGTGACCACACCTCGTACGTACGCCGCGAGGCGATCGGTGTCGTCGGCTCCATCGCGCCCTGGAACTATCCGCTCCAGATGGCCGCCTGGAAGGTCCTGCCGGCCATCGCCGCGGGCAACACCATCGTGCTGAAGCCCGCCGAGATCACCCCGCTCACCTCGCTGATGTTCGCCGAGGCGGCGAAGGAGGCCGGGATTCCCGACGGCGTCGTCAATATCGTCAATGGCGCGGGCCGGGAAGCGGGCGAACACCTGGTGGGCCATCCGGACGTCGTCATGACCTCCTTCACCGGCTCCACCCCGGTCGGCAGGCGGGTCGCCGAGATCGCCACCGCCACCGTCAAGCGCCTCCACCTCGAGCTGGGCGGCAAGGCCCCCTTCGTCGTCTTCGACGACGCCGACCTCGAGGCCGCGGTCAACGGAGCGGTCGCCGCCTCACTCATCAACTCCGGCCAGGACTGCACTGCCGCCACCCGCGCCTATGTCCAGCGGCCCCTCTACGACGCCTTCGTCGCCGGAGTCGCCGATCTGATGGCGACCGTCCGGCTCGGCGACCCCTTCGACCCGTCGACCGACCTCGGCCCGCTCGTCTCGCACCTCCAGCGCGACCGCGTCGCCGGCTTCGTCGACCGGGCACGCGCGTACGCCACCGTCGTCACCGGCGGCGAAGCGCCCCAGGGAGAACTGAAGAGCGGCGCGTACTACCGCCCCACCCTTGTCGCGGGCGCCGCCCAGGACAGCGAGATCGTCCAGTCCGAGATCTTCGGCCCGGTCCTGGTCGTGCTGCCCTTCGACTCCGACGACGAGGGCATCGCGCTGGCCAATGACACCCCCTACGGCCTCGCCGCCTCCGCCTGGAGCCGCGATGTCTTCCGCGCGAACCGCGCCACCCGCGAGATCAAGGCGGGCTGCGTCTGGGTCAACGACCACATCCCGATCATCAGCGAGATGCCGCACGGCGGCTACAAGGCCTCCGGCTTCGGAAAGGACATGTCGGCGTATTCCTTCGAGGAGTACACGCAGGTCAAGCATGTGATGTACGACAACACGGCGACAGTTCGCAAGGACTGGCACCGCACCATCTTCGGCGACCGCTAGCAGCTCAGCTCAGGTCGGCCACCCCAGACCAGACCTGTCCAGCCCAGCGCCGCCCGACCAGCGGCACCATCCCGAAAGGGCACAGCGCATGGATCAGCACGAGCCGGACGTCCTGTCCGCGGCCCAACTCGCGGCGATGCGACGGAGCATCACCAGCGGCAGGGGCGCCCTCTCCCGACGTGCGATGCTGCGCGCCGGCGGCATAGGCGCGCTCACCATTGGCGGACTCGCCTCCCTGAGCGCCTGCGGCATCCCGCCCGCCAAGCGCGAGGGCGGCGCGCAGGCCTCGGACGACCACTCGGACCAGGAGAAGCAGATCAGCTTCTCCAACTGGACCGAGTACATGGACGTCAGTGAGGACGAGAAGAGCCGTCCGACGCTCAATGAGTTCACCAAACGCACCGGGATCAAGGTCAAGTACACCGAGGACATCAACGACAACGTCGAGTTCTTCGGCAAGATCCAGCCGCAGCTCGCGGCGGGCCAGGACACCGGCCGTGACCTGATCAATGTCACGGACTGGCTGGCCGCCCGCATGATCCGGCTCGGCTGGGTGCAGAAGCTGGACCCGTCGCTGCTGCCGCACGCCTACGCCAATCTCTCCCCGCAGTTCCGCAGCCCGGACTGGGACCCGGGGCGGGCCTACTCCTACCCCTGGACCGGAATTCCGGCCGTCATCGCTTACAACGTCAAGGCGACCGGCGGCAAGAAGGTCGACTCCGTGACCCAGCTGCTGGACGACCCGACCCTCAAGGGCCGGGTCAGCTTCCTCACCGAGATGCGCGACACGGTCGGCATGACCCTGCTCGACCTGGGCAAGGACCCGGCCAAGGTCACCGACGCCGACTACGACGCCGCCATCAACCGGCTCCAGAAGGGCGTCGACAAGAAGCAGATCCGCCGCTTCACCGGCAACGACTACACCTCGGACCTCGACAAGGGTGACATCGCCGCCTGCGTCGCCTGGGCCGGTGACCTGATCCAGCTGCAGACCGACAACCCCGACATCAAGTTCGCGATCCCGGCCGCCGGTTATATGACGGCCACCGACAATCTCCTCGTCCCGGCGCACGCCAGGCACCAGAAGAACGCCACCCGGCTCATCGACTACTACTACGAGCTCCCGGTGGCCGCACAGCTCGCCGCGTACATCAACTACGTGTGCCCGGTCGCCGGAGTCGGCCCCGAGCTCGCGAAGATCGACCCGGAGCTGGCCAAGAACCCGCTGATCATCCCGGACGCGGCCATGGCGGCCAAGTCCCACTCCTTCCGCTCGCTGAGCAGCAAGGAAGAGACGGCGTACGAAGAGAAGTTCGCCAAGCTCATCGGCGCCTGACCTGCCCTTCTCCCTCCGACACCACTGGGATCGCGACCCATGACTGAAAAGACAGAAGGCGGCGACGTCCGCCTCTCCGGGATCAGCAAGACTTATGGCTCCTTCACGGCCGTCCACCCGCTGGACCTGACCGTCCCGCAGGGCTCCTTCTTCGCCCTGCTCGGCGCCTCCGGCTGCGGGAAGACCACCACACTGCGGATGATCGCCGGACTGGAGGACCCGAGCACCGGGAGCGTCTTCCTCGGCGGCAAGGACGTCACCCACCTGCCGCCCTACAAGCGCCCGGTCAACACCGTCTTCCAGTCGTACGCGCTCTTCCCGCACCTCGACATCTACGAGAACGTCGCGTTCGGGCTGCGCCGCCGCGGCATCAAGTCGGTGAAGAAGCAGGTCGGCGACATGCTCGACCTCGTCGAGCTGGGCGACTTCGCCAAGCGCAAGCCGCATCAGCTCTCCGGCGGTCAGCAGCAGCGCGTCGCCGTCGCCCGCGCGCTCATCAACCACCCGCAGGTGCTGCTCCTCGACGAGCCGCTCGGCGCCCTCGACCTCAAGCTGCGCCGCCAGATGCAGCTGGAGCTCAAGCGCATCCAGACCGAGGTCGGCATCACGTTCGTCCATGTCACCCACGACCAGGAAGAGGCCATGACCATGGCCGACACCATCGCGGTGATGAACGGCGGACGGGTCGAGCAGCTCGGCGCACCTGCCGAGCTCTATGAGAACCCGCAGACCACCTTCGTCGCCAACTTCCTGGGCACCTCCAACCTCATCGAGGCCGAGGTGGCCCAGAACAGCGGCGGCGAAGTCGTCGTCACGGCCGCGGACGCCAAGCTGCGGCTGCCCGCCGAGCGCTGTGCCACCCAGCCCCGTACCGGCGGAAAGCTGCTGGTCGGCGTGCGCCCGGAGAAGATCTCGCTGGCGCACGCGGACGACGCGGGCACGATAGCCGACGGCCGCAACCGGTTCACCGGGAAGATCGCCGACTCCAGCTTCATCGGCGTCTCCACGCAGTTCGTCATCGACAGCCCGGTCTGTCCGGAGCTCGAGGTGTACGTACAGAACATCGAGCGGGACCCGCGTCTGGTCCCCGGCGCCGAGGTCGTCCTGCACTGGAACCCCGAGCACACCTTCGGTCTCGACGCGGCCCAGGACATCGACGCCGGTGTGGAGACGGTGGAGGAGACGCCATGACGGTCACCGAGGCACCGCCCGCCGCGCCGGTCCCCGAGCCGGTCGAGCCGGTCGTCCACAAACAGTCCGTCCGCCGGAAGCTGATCCCGTACTGGCTGCTGCTGCCCGGCATCCTGTGGCTGGTCGTCTTCTTCGCGCTGCCGATGGTCTACCAGGCCTCGACCTCCGTGCAGACGGGCTCGCTGGAAGAGGGCTTCAAGGTCACCTGGCACTTCCAGACCTACTGGGACGCGCTCACCGAGTACTACCCGCAGTTCCTGCGCTCGGTGCTGTACGCCGGCACGGCCACGATCCTGTGTCTGCTGCTCGGCTACCCGCTCGCGTATCTGATCGCGTTCAAGGCGGGCCGCTGGCGCAATCTGCTGCTGGTCCTGGTCATCGCGCCGTTCTTCACCAGCTTCCTGATCCGTACGCTCGCCTGGAAGACGATCCTCGCGGACGGCGGACCGGTGGTCGACGTCCTGAACAGCGTCGGCTTCCTGGACGTCACCAGCTGGCTCGGAATGACCGAGGGGAACCGGCTGCTCGCCACCCCGCTCGCGGTGGTCTGCGGACTCACGTACAACTTCCTGCCGTTCATGGTCCTGCCGCTGTACACCTCACTGGAGCGGATCGACCCGCGGCTCCACGAGGCGGCGGGCGATCTGTACGCGAAGTCGTCCACCACCTTCCGCAAGGTGACCTTCCCGCTGTCCATGCCGGGCGTCGTCTCCGGAACACTACTGACCTTCATCCCGGCCAGCGGCGACTACGTCAACGCCGAACTGCTCGGCTCCACGGACACCAAGATGGTCGGCAACGTCATCCAGTCGCAGTTCCTGAGGGTGCTCGACTATCCGACCGCGGCCGCGCTGTCCTTCATTCTCATGGCGGTCGTGCTGATCATGGTCACCGTCTACATCCGCCGGGCCGGGACGGAGGATCTCGTCTGATGCGTTGGATACGACAGAACCTTGTGGTCATCGCAGGACTGCTCACGCTCGCGTACATGATCCTGCCGAACATCGTCGTGATGGTGTTCTCGTTCAACAAGCCGGCCGGCCGCTTCAACTACGCCTGGCAGGAGTTCTCCACCGACGCCTGGAAGGACCCGTGCGGTGTCGCCGATATGTGCGGCTCGCTCTCGCTCTCCCTCCAGATCGCCCTCTGGGCGACGATCGGCTCCACCCTCCTCGGCTCGATGATCGCCTTCGCGCTGGTCCGCTACCGCTTCCGGGCGCGCGGCGCGATCAACTCACTGATCTTCCTGCCGATGGCGATGCCCGAGGTGGTCATGGCCGCCTCGCTGCTCACGCTCTTCCTCAACCTGGGTGCGGAGCTGGGATTCTGGACCATCCTCATCGCGCACACCATGTTCTGCCTGAGCTTCGTGGTGGTGGCGGTCAAGGCGCGTGTGCTGTCGATGGACCCCCGCCTCGAGGAGGCGGCCCGCGACCTCTACGCCGGACCTGTGCAGACGTTCGTACGGGTCACGCTGCCGATCGCCGCTCCCGGCATCGCCGCCGGTGCGATGCTCGCGTTCGCGCTCTCGTTCGACGACTTCATCATCACCAACTTCAACTCGGGCAACACCGTCACCTTCCCCATGTTCGTGTGGGGCTCGGCCCAGCGCGGTACGCCCGTCCAGATCAACGTCATCGGCACGGCCATGTTCGTCATCGCCGTACTGGTCGTGGTCACCGGCCAGCTCATCAGCGGTCGGCGGAAGAACAGCGCACTGCTCAAGTAGCCCCTGAAGGAGTGGAAACCATGGCCCCAGCTGCCATGACCTTTGCCTCATCACTCTCCGACGCCCAGCCCGTCTCCTATTGGCTGGACGACCCCGCAAAGCCGGGAGCACTGCCCGCACTCACCGGCGACGAGCGCTGCGACCTCCTTGTCGTCGGCGGCGGCTACAGCGGACTGTGGACCGCGCTGCTGGCCAAGGAGCGCGACCCCGGGCGGGATGTCGTACTGATCGAAGGGCGCGAGGTGGGCTGGGCCGCCTCGGGCCGCAACGGCGGCTTCTGCGCCGCCTCCCTCACCCACGGCTTCGGCAACGGACTCGCACGCTGGCCCGGTGAGCTGGCCAAGCTCGAGGAGCTCGGCGACCGCAATCTCGACGCCATCGAGGCGGCGGTCGCCAGGTACGGCATCGACTGCGACTTCGAGCGCACCGGTGAGATCGACGTCGCCACCGAGCCGTACCAGCTCGAAGAGCTCCACCAGATGTATGAGGAGGCGACCGGGCTGGGCTTCACCGGCCTCGAATTCCTCGACCAGGACGCGCTGCGCGCCGAGGTGAACTCCCCGACTTTCCTCGGCGGGCTCTGGGACCGGCGCGGCGTCGCCATGCTGCACCCGGCGAAGCTCGCCTGGGGTCTGAAGCAGGCCTGTATGGACCTCGGCGTACGCGTCTACGAGAACACCCGCGGCCTGGACCTCACGGCGTCCGGCGCCGGCATGTCTGTCCGCACCCCGTACGGCCGGGTCTTCGCCCGCCGGGTCGCGCTCGGTACGAACGTCTTCCCGTCGCTGGTCAAGCGGGTGCGCCCGTACACCGTCCCGGTCTACGACTACGCCTTGATGACCGAACCGCTCAGCGCGGAGCAGCTCGACGCGATCGGCTGGAAGAGGCGGCAGGGACTCGGCGACAGCGCGAACCAGTTCCACTACTTCCGGATCACCGCCGACCACCGCATCCTGTGGGGCGGTTACGACGCGATCTATCCGTACGGCGGCAAGGTCAGCGCCGAAATGGACCACCGGCCGGAGACCTATCTCAAGCTCGCCGAACACTTCTTCCGCTGCTTCCCGCAGCTGGAGGGGCTGCGCTTCAGCCATGCCTGGGGCGGCGCGATCGACACCTGCTCGCGTTTCTCCGCCTTCTTCGGGACGGCGCACGGCGGCAAGGTCGCCTATGCAGCCGGGTTTACCGGACTCGGCGTCGGCGCCACCCGCTTCGGCGGGGACGTCATGCTCGACCTCCTCTCCGGCGAGCGGACCGAGCGCACCGAGCTGGAGATGGTGCGCAGCAAGCCGCTGCCGTTCCCGCCCGAGCCCGTCGCCTGGGCCGGTATCGGACTCACCAAATGGGCGCTGGCCAGGGCGGATGCCAACGGTGGCCGCCGCAACCTGTGGCTTCGGACCATGGACAGGCTGGGCCTCGGCTTCGACAGCTAGGCCGTCTCGATCGACGCGATCGCGCTTTCCACGATCGTGCGTGCCCACCAGTACGCGGCCGGGTCCGCAAGAAGGGGTCCCGGCCGGCAGTTCGGCGTCCAGCACGGTGGGGTGGCGGAGGGCGGCGGTGATGGTGGCCGGCGCCGGGAGCCGGCAGCGAAACGGCTAGGCGGCCGACTCGGGTTGAGTGAGGGGCGGGAGCGCCGCCAGAGGTCTTGACAACCGCATTGGTCTGGACCATGTTGTGCGCGTCGCTCCCCCTCCATTCCCCCCATGCCCGGAGGCAGTTGTGCACCGCACCAGACTCTTGGCCGCCCTGTCCGCGGCCGCCCTCGCCATCAGCGGACTCGTCGCCACGGCATCGTCCGCCGGAGCGGCCGACACCGAACTCGCCCGCAACGGTGGCTTCGAGACCGGCCTCACCGGCTGGAGTTGTACGGCGGGCAGCGGCGCAGCCGTCAACTCACCGACCCACAGCGGCAGTTCCGCACTCAAGGCCACCCCGGCGGGCAGTGACAACGCCAACTGCAGCCAGACGGTCACCGTCAAGCCGAACTCCGACTACACGCTCAGCGGCTGGGTCCAGGGCAGTTACGTCTACCTCGGCGCAGCGGGCACCGGCACCACCGACGTCTCCACCTGGACCTCCTCGGCACCCAGCTGGCAGCGGCTGTCGACCACGTTCCGTACGGGCGCGTCGACCACCTCGGTCACGATCTACACCCACGGCTGGTACGGCACCCCCGCCTACTACGCCGACGATCTCTCGCTGCTCGGGCCGGGCGGCGACCCGGTCCGGACACCGGCCGCCCCCACCGGCCTGTCCACCGGCGCCCCCGGCTCCACCTCCGTACCGCTGACCTGGTCCGCATCCTCGGGCGCCACCTCGTACAACGTCTACCGGGGCGGCGCCAAGGTCCTCGACGTCAGCGGGACTTCGGCCACCGTCACCGGTCTCGCCCCCTCCACCGCGTACAGCTTCCAGGTGTCCGCGGCCAACGAGGCCGGCGAGTCCGCGAAGTCGTCGGCGGTCACCGCGACCACCACGGCGGGCGGCGGCGGCAGCGGCGGCGAACTCCCCGCCCATGCTCTCGTCGGCTATCTGCACGCCGGCTTCGCCAACGGCTCCGGCTATACGCGCATGGCCGATGTGCCCGACTCCTGGGACGTCATCAACCTGGCCTTCGGCGAACCGACTTCGGTCACCTCGGGCGATATCCGCTTCAGCCTCTGCCCGGCCACCGAATGCCCGAACGTCGAGTCCGCCGCCGACTTCAAGGCGGCCGTCAAGGCCAAGCAGGCCGCGGGCAAGAAGGTCCTGATCTCCATCGGCGGCCAGAACGGCCAGGTGCAGCTCGCCACCACGGCTGCCCGTGACACCTTCGTCTCCTCCGTCTCGAAGATCATCGACGAGTACGGGCTCGACGGCCTGGACATCGACTTCGAGGGCCACTCCCTCTCCCTGAACACCGGCGACACGGACTTCCGCTCGCCGACTTCGCCGGTGATCGTCAACCTGATCTCGGCGGTCAAGACTCTCAAGGCCAAGTACGGCTCGAAGTTCGTGCTCACGATGGCCCCGGAGACATTCTTCGTCCAGCTCGGCCACCAGTACTACGGCTCGGGCCCGTGGGGCGGCCAGGACCCGCGCGCCGGCGCGTACCTCCCGGTCATCCACGCCCTGCGCGACGACCTCACCCTGCTGCATGTCCAGGACTACAACTCGGGCTCGATCATGGGCCTGGACAATCAGTACCACTCCATGGGCGGAGCGGACTTCCACATCGCCATGACCGACATGCTGCTGACCGGCTTCCCGGTCGCCGGTGACACCACCAAGGTGTTCCCCGCCCTGCGCCCGGAGCAGGTCGCCATCGGTCTGCCCGCCTCCACCCAGGCAGGCAACGGCCATACCGCGCCCGCCGAAGTGAACAAGGCGCTGGACTGCCTGACCAGGAAGACCAACTGCGGCTCGTACCAGACCCATGGCACCTGGCCGGCGCTGCGCGGCCTGATGACCTGGTCGATCAACTGGGACCGCTTCAACCAGTGGGAGTTCTCGAAGAACTTCGAGGAATGGAGGGCTAAAGCGCCCTGACCTGGGAAGTCCTTGATTCGCAGGGGCGGTATGGGAAACAATTGGGAGTTGATCTAGCTCTCAGGGCGACTCAACCGCTCCTGCAGCCCATCCCAACGCTCCTGCAACGTCTTCATGATGGCACGCTCCATCGCCACCGTCACGCTGCTGTACGTCCCCTCGACGCCCGGCAGCTCATGGCCCATCCGGGACTCCACCGCGATGCGGCTGTGCCCGTCCTCGTCCAGCCAGGCCTTGTGTCCGTGACGAATCAGGTACAGCCGCTTCCCCTTGAACGACGGCACCTCCGGAATCGCCGCCCGCGGCCTGCGCACCCGCGGCCCCTCCCGCGCCGGCTCGCCGTCAGCGATCGGCCGCCAGTACTTGTAGTCGAAGGCCACCGACCCGAGGCACCCGCCCTCAATGGCGGTGAACACCCACTCGCTGTCGTGCGACTTGAGAAGCTTCTCCAGCATCTCCGCAAGGAACGGCGGGATCACCAGCGTCCGGTGACTGTCGTACTTCGGCGGGAAGTACCGCAGCTCCCCGTCCTCGTGCTGCACCTGCCGCTCGACACGGATCGCAGGCATCAGGTCATCGCCCTTGCCGTAGCGCTCCATGTCCTCCTCGTACCGCTCCTCTTCGTCCGGATCGGTCCGCGGGTCAGAGGCAGGCCAGTTGGGATAGCTGT
Organism: Streptomyces sp. NPDC060064; assembly: GCF_042736455.1. Taxonomy (NCBI): domain Bacteria; kingdom Bacillati; phylum Actinomycetota; class Actinomycetes; order Kitasatosporales; family Streptomycetaceae; genus Streptomyces; species Streptomyces sp. NPDC060064. The sequence goes on along the minus strand of NZ_JBHWWF010000015.1, from coordinate 15,184 downwards.
ACTCCCGCGTCAGCGCGTACAGCTCGGCCGGACGCATGCCCGTTGTCGCCATCGCCCAGATGAACACGTAGCCCGGGTAGCCGAAGTAGATCTCCGCGTTGCGGGCCAGCTGCTCGACAACCTCCGGCAGCATGTCCTTCTTCCGCTCGCGCTTGTTCTTCTTCTCGTACTTCCCGCGGCGCTTGGTCCGCTCGACCGGTGAGATCTTGATGAGCCGCGGCACTGCGTCGTCGAGGATCATGCCCAGGATCATCATGACGTTCTTCGCAGTGCCCGCGCTGACGGACTTGTTCATGTGCTTGCGGAACGCCCGGTAGGCGAGGACGTCGATCTCAGTGACCGTCTTGCGCTTGAAGTACGGGCGGATGTGGGTCTCGACCTTGGACCGGTAGCCCTTCTCCGTGAGGTGGGCGTGATCCATGCCGTCGAGCCAGTCGTCCAGCCAGTCCGTCATCAGGGTGGCGCCGTCGCGGTTGCTGACGTGCGTGCCTTGGCGGATCTCCGTCATCTGGTCGAGGCCGTGCTTGAACGCCACGTCCTCGTCGGTGAATCCACCCTGGGACTCGTAGCGCTTGCGTCCGGTCTCGTAGTACTCGCCCGTCCACCACTTCACGCGGCAGGTTCCACCGCGCCACTCGGTGTAGACGTCGAGCGTCCGTCGTCCCATCAGTGCCCCCTCGCCATCAGTGCCCCCTCGGTGGATTGGGTGCGGGCGTCTGGCAGGTACCCCTACCGCCAAGACCCCGCCTTCCCATGGTGTCAGCCCTTGTTGCCCAATGGGCAGTCACGGCATCCACCACACTCACCACCGAGCTCCCTTACCATCTCCCGCATCGAAGCCCTCACTTCGGCCCGGGTCTCAAACTGGGTTGGGACTACGCAGACGATCCCCTTGTCGACCTTGAACGCGTGGCCCAAAAACCTCGGCCCGTAGTCGACTATGAGCGCGCCTTTGTGCACCATGGCTCCCCCTGTTCGGGCTTGACGGAGCCTCCAAGGACATGTAACGACTGTGCCACGCTGAGTGGCTGTTGTGACCAGTTGGGACCGAAGGGATCTGCGCAGGACTGGTAACGAACGTGTAAAACCCAAAGGTTGTACGCCCGATCGAGTGAACTTGAATCAGATCAACCCGGCGTCCTTGAGATCCCTCACCGCGCGATCACTGAGATCCCGGATCTCATCCGACGTAAGTCCGCTCTTCGTCGCAAGCATCGCCAGCCGGATGACATCCCGAACCGTGGCATCGATGTCCTGAACCGGACGCTCGGAGATGTCCACGCCGGGCACATCCTTCGCCGGCCGACTGGGGATCGGCGCGCGCCCCTCGAGGACTGCGAGGCAGCTACCCGGCGCCCACTTTAGCAAGCCGTCGATCTTCACATAGTTGGTGGGCCGGATCGGCTCACCCTTCTCGACGCGCTGCCAGGTGCCCTTGGACGTGCCCGCAGCCTTCGCGTTCTTGTCGTTGAGGGCAAGCGAGAGCTCGTGGCGCCGCTGTTTCGCCAGCTTCGCGAGGCGCGCGTAGTCGTGGTCTGCACCTGTGGGCATGGCCCCATCTTGGCAGGACTCACCGGGACCAGCCAGGACCGGGGGCTACTTGGGCTGGATTTCTACCCCGCAATCACCCCAGCTCAGAGGGTATCTACGGGCAAGTAATGACAACACACGGCAACTGATGCCCACAGATGACTAGACGGCGTGGGCAACTATGGGTAAGTTCTAGGCATGCACCAACCCCCAACCACTTTCGAAGTGGACGGGGCGGCCATCTGCTCAAAGCGGATGCACGCGGGGATCGAAGTTCAGCAACTCGCAGAGCTCGTCGGCATAACCGACAACTACCTGCGAAAGCTCGAACGCGGCGCCCGCAAGCACCTCAGCCCGAGCTACTACGTCCGCCTCCGAGCCGCTCTGGACGCGACCGACGAAGAGCTCCTCGCCCCCACCGAGGTACCCCAGTGAAAGGAAGTGACGTGGCCATCAAGAGGGCCTCCGATGTCCCCACCCAGCCGGCCGACATGAACGCCCCCTTCTTCAGCATCGCCGAGGTTGCGTGGCTGACGAAGTGCAGCGTTCCCACAGTTCGGCGCCGGATCAAGGCGGGCTACCCCCACAGCCAGAAGGTCAAGGGCGGCGTGATCATCGTCAGCCGCGAAGACCTGCCGACCTGGTACGCCGCCGACCGCGTCCACACGATGCCGGTCCGCCGCGGCGGACGCCCCCGCAAGACGCCGGTGACTGTCCCGGCGCAGCGCACCGCCCCCGCCGCCTAGAGCGGTAGCGGCCCCAACCGCCGGGTGAAGACCGGCAGCCGGGGCCTAGAGATCCACCTTCACCATCCAGAAGAGAGGCGATCCCATGCCTTCATCATCCGCTACTCCCGTCCCCGTTCCCATCCCTGATCGCGTGGCCGTTCTGATTGGCCGCCAGCTTCCGCCGCACATCCTGCAGGCGGAGATTGCCGCGGAGAACGCGGTGTACAACCTGCGCCTGTGCCGCTCCCCGGAGTACCGCGAGGCTCGCGAGTACTGCCTGTCGGAGCTGGCCGCCGCCAACAAGATCCTCGCCGCGTACAACCCGCGCCTGATCGTCAAGGCCGGTGGTCGGTCATGAGCACCAGCGAGTACGAACCCCGTTATCAGGTCGGCGACTTGATTCGTGACGGCCTCGGCGCCGTGTGCAAGATCACCAGTATCCACCGCGCCTCAATGTCAGACGGTTACTCCGACGTTGATGCGATCCGAGAGGGCTTCACGACATACGAGTACCGGCGCCTGAGCGACGGTTACCGCTCGGTCAGCGCTACCAGCTTCCTGCATCAAATGATCGACACGGAGTACCGGTCGTGGGCCTACCTCGGCCCGTCGCCGACGGTGGCATCCGACGCTGCGACGGGCGGTGCCCGATGAGCACCCGCACTGTGATCGAGCATGCGCTGACCGTCTACTACGACGGCAACGCCGAACTGGTTCAGACGATCCTCGCCAACTTCATCACCGAGGAAGCCACCTCCCCCGCCGCCGCGCCTGTCCCGGACGAGACCGCCGGGGATGTGGCGGGCGAGGTGAAGCGGCGGGTCACGCGAGCAATCCACGCGCTGAAGTCCCCCGCGCCGGACGGCTCGGAGCATTACCGCTCGGGCTGGGACGACGGCCTGGAAGCCGCGATCGACGCCGCCCGCGACTGCCTCGAAGGCGGTGCGTCATGACGACGATCGGTTCCCCGCCGCGCCCGTCCGGCGAATGGGACGTGCCCGCCACGCAGGTCGCCGCCGAGTTCGTCGCCCTGAAGGCGAAGCGCACCACGACGGGCCTGCTCGCCGAGCAGCGGCACCAGCTGCTCGACCTCGACCCGGACTCCGCATTCACCCTCCCCGGCTGCACCTGCGTCAACTGCCCGCCCAAGATCACCGGAGGAACGGCATGAGCGCCCGTGAATTCCTGGCCGCAATCGATCCGGCCCTCCCATTCATTCCCGAGCTCCACGTCGACGACTGCGACGACACGACCTGTGTCCGCTGCCGCGTGCTGACCCCGTCCAACCTGTACGAGGTGGACAGCTGGCTCGACAAGTCCGGCGTCTTCACCAAGCAGTACCGGGAGGACGACAACGGCGAGATCGTCATCACCGGCCTGCGGATCGGCCACCGCCCGGACCACGTCGTCGCCAAGTTCGGCAACACGATCGTCCGTCACTACGACGGCCGCCACACGGTCCGCCCCACTGAGCACCCGACGGGCGAGCTGACCGCAGCCGAATGGAACGAGCGCTACCCGGTCGGCACGCCGGTGGTGGCCTACCCGGGCTGCCGCCCGGAGGACGACCCGAACGACGAGCGCCTCGCGACTCGTACCCGCAGCAAGGCGTCCACCCTCGGCGGCCACACCCCCGTCGTATGGGTCGACGGACACAGCGCCTGCATCGCCCTCACCCACGTCGACGTGATCGAGGCGACGTCATGAGCGAGCGCCAGTATCCGATCCAGCCGCAGCCGGAGGACGACCCGCGGTTCACGTTCGGCCTGACGAAGGACGTCGCCGACGTTCTCGCCGCCCACGGCTACCAGCAGATCACCAGCGGCGGCGACTTCGTCGAGCTGCAGCAGGCCCTGTTCCGCTTCCTGTACGGGGGCGCGTCATGAGGACCCACTACCTGCACGACGACGTGGACTTCGACCTCACCCGCACGTTCGTCGATGTCGTCGGCGTCGAGTGGCGGTGGAGCGGCCAGTGGAGTGCGGCCGGCGAACCGCTGATGCGGGCCGCGGGTGACACGACGGGCGTGCCGCTGCCGGACGTGTACCACGATCACGGTCCGCTGATCCCGGTGCCTACTTCCCTGTCGGCGGGACTGGTCACTGCCGTCCTCGCCGGAGAGGCGGTGGCGCCGTGAGCATCGTCCTCCCCTCGCCGGACTTCGCCGCCACGGTGGCCGCCGGTTACGTCGAGCCGCTGGACGCGTGGTCGACACGGACGCAGATCCCCGACGACTGGGCGGAGCGGTTGGCCCTCGCCTGGTGCTGGTCCCTGATCGTCGACGCCGCGCATGTCGCCGAGCTCGAGGCCCGGATCGCCGCCGAACGACGGACCACGGACCGCGCCGTCACCTTCGTCGCCTCCGGCCTCACCGGACGGCACATCACCACCGGACTCGCCACCGCCGCCGGGCTGTTCCTGCTCGGCCACCGACTCACCCACTGGGGGAACTGATGACCCGCACCCTTCCGCACGACAAGTACATCGAGCACGTCGTCGACGCACTTGGTGCCGCTGGCCTGGAGATCGCCGACGGCTGGACCTCCGACGCCGAAACCCGCGGCGTGTACTGCTACCTCGACGCCGTCATCACTCTGGACCCGGAGACGTCCGGCCTCGACGAGGACCGCTGGCCGAACGGACTCCTCCTCATCTGGGAGTGGCACACCGGCATCGAGCACGGCGAGCCCGAGCGCGGCCCGTCGTGGGAGTGGGCCGAGAAGCGCGGCGACCACGGCGGCAACGAGCAGCCGGAGCCGCTGCCCATCGAAGGGTTCGCGAACCCCGCCCAACTGGCTGCAGCCGTCCACGAACTGATCACCACAGGCAAGGCGGTCAAATCCCGGCCCGGCCAGTGGAACGGCACGGCCGCCCTCGAAGCCGCCTGCGAGAAGTGGGCGGACGAGGAGGCGGACAGCGATGCGTGACGCCGACCGCTTGGCCGAGATCCAGGACCGCGCCGCGAAGGCCACCGACGGGTGGCAGACCAGCGACACCGACCCCGGCGTCGTCAACACCGCCGACGGCCAGCCGATCGCAGTGTTCGGCGGCAGCCGGCAAGACCACCACGACGCCGCGTTCACAGCCCACGCCCGCGCCGACATGGACTACCTCCTCCGCGAGGTGCTCGCCCTGCGGTCCGAACTCGCCGCCACCACCGGCCAGCTCCAGCGGCTCGACGGCGAACTCGTCCGGCTCCGCGACGAGAACCGCGCCTACGAGCGGGACCTCGCCATCCCCGGAGAGGACGCCGCCTGATGCTCGTCGACCTCACCTTCATCTGCGCCGGAGCGATCTTCCTCATGCTCTGCGGCGAACTCGTCAGCGCTATCCGCAGCCAGCAGAACGGAGACCAGTCGTGAACGACTTTCAGCACGCCATCGCCACCGTCATCGCCGAACTCACGCCGCAGCCGTGGGACTACACCGACGGCACGGGCGCGACGCTCACCGTCATCCCCGCCGGCATGCGGGCCGACGCCGGGTGCGCCGAGGTCTACGTCCGGGTCACCGCCAGCCACACCGAGGCCGCCTGGGTCGGCATCACCACCGCCGACATGCCCGCCCTCCTCGACGCGCTTGAGGCTGGCACGGCATGGACCCACGACACGATCCTGCACGACTCCCTCACCCTCGCCTTCAACGAGGACGGGGCGATCACCTTGACCGTCACCGAGTTCGACTGGACCACAGCCAGCCGCGACGACAGCACCGCCACCGTCCACCTCCCCGCCGGGCAGCGCCTGCCGCTGGCCTCCGCGCTCGCCCGCGCCACGGACCACGCCCGCGGCTGGGAAGACGCACCCGAGGGTGATGCCTGATGGCCAGCGCCGTCATCTCCGACACGCTCACCGCTGCCTGCCCCGCCTACAACCGGCTCAAGCAGCAGACCGTGCGCTACGACACCAGCATCCGTGAGACCGAACGCATCGCCCTCACCCACGCCCTGTACTGCCCGACCTGCCAGCCCATCGCCGACCGCATACGGCAGCAGCGGACCGACGCCGCAGTCGCCGACGCGTGCGACGCCGCCGGAGACGTCATCGACGTCAACGGCTACCAATCGACCTACCTGTGGAACGTCAAGCAGGAGCAGGCCGGGACCCCGCTGAAGCAGTGCGCGGTCGACGTTGCCGGCGCGATCCTCGTCGCCGTCCACGGCACCCCGCGGCATTTGGGGAGTCCGCTCACCCGCGCCGCCGAACGGATCCTGGCGTCGCGGGCGCAGGCCCCGTCGCTTGCCGCCTGGTCCTCCTATCCCGGCAACGGCAAGGCCCAGGCCATGCAGTTGCTCCGCGACACCGCGGACGAACTGCAGGCGGGGGTGACGGCATGAGCATCACCATCCCCAGCCTGCGGACCGTCCGCACCCTGGCCCGGCACGCCGGCAAGACGCCCGGCCAGCTGAAGGAGACCATCGCCCGGCTGACCGACGACAACGCTGAGCTGACAGCGGCGGCCGAAGATCTCACCTGCGCCATGTCGACCGCGTTCCTCCGCGGCTGCCAGGACAGCATGCGCATCGCCCGGCTCGAGGCCGAACTGGCCGCCGCAGTGGCCGAGGTGAAGCAGCTGCAGCAGAAGACGTACCGCGACGCCGCCAACCTCCAGCGGCTGCGTCAGGCCGTCATCAACGCCCGGCCGCTCATCACCTCCGTGACGCAGCGCCTCGACCGGCCCTACGTCAGCCACGTCCAGCTCCCGTACCCGGTGCCCGTCGGCCGCGACATGAGCAGCGAGACGACGCAGGAACTGCCGATCCTCGACCAGCCCGAGCCGACCGCATGGCCGACGTACCGCATGCGGAACACGGGGGTGGCGTGATGGACCCGTACTGGGAAGACGCGGATTCCGGCATCGCCCTCTACCTGGGCGACATGCGGGAAGTCCTGCCCGCGCTGGACCTGCAGGCCGACCTGATCGTGGCCGACCCGCCGTATGCGGAAACGAGTCTCGCGTGGGACCGGTGGCCGGACGGCTGGCCCACCCTCGCCGCGAGCGTCGCGTCGTCGATGTGGTGCTTCGGCTCGATGCGCATGTTCCTGCAGCAGCGCGACGAGTTCGCCGACTGGAAGCTCAGCCAGGACATCGTGTGGGAGAAGCACAACGGCAGCGGCTTCGCAGCTGACCGGTTCAAGCGAGTCCACGAAGCAGCCACCCACTGGTACCGCGGCGACTGGCGCGACATCCACCACGACGTCCCCCGCGAGCGCGGAAATCCGACGAAGAGGACCGGGGTCGCCATCCGTGCGACGACTCCGCACACCGGGGATATCGCGCCCAACCAGTACGTAGACGACGGCACCCGGCTGCTCCGCTCAGTACAGCGGGTGCGCTCCATGCACAGCCGGAGTCTCCACCCGACTGAGAAGCCACTCGGGATCCTCAGCCCGCTCATCACCTATGCCTGCCCCGAGGGCGGCCTGGTCCTGGACCCGTTTGCCGGCAGTGGCTCAACGTTGGACGCCGCCCGGCAGGCCGGACGCAGGGCGGTCGGTATCGAAGCCCACGAGCCGTACATCGAAGCCGCCGCGAAACGCCTCTCGAACCTCGTGCTGGGGGTGGCGTGATGTCCGTCTTCCTCTGCTGCCCCGTCGACGGCTGCTCCCACCAGATCGCGGACGCCAACGATGGCCAGACCGCCGACCGGATGGTCGACCACATCGTCGCCATCCACCGCGTGCCGGAACTTTCCGCGGCCTGGCACACCACCCACGCCCAGACCGTCACCAAATCGGCCGGCTACACGGCCGCCTGAGACCCGCCGGGCCGGCGGATGAGACCGCGGCCGCCGCACCGGCGAACCACGTAGAAGCCCCGCCGACCCAACGACGGCGGGGCCCCACACCCAGCAGCATCCCAGAAGGAGAACCCAGTGAGCATCACCATCAACGCCCACCAGCTCGGCCGACTCATCGACCAGACGGCCAGCCACATGGGCGGCGAGTACGTCGAGCCCCTGCACGGCATCCGCCTCGACGTCGACGCCACCCACCTGTACGCCGTCGCCTCCGACCGATACACCCTCGCCGCCTCCCGCTACCGGCTCAACCACGACGACAAGGGGCAGGAGCCGTTCGCCGTCACCCTGCCCGCCGACCACATCGCATCCGTCCGCGAATGGCTCCGCGCCATGGACGGCGCCGCATGGGTCACCCTCGACGTCACCGACGCCCGCCTCATCTTCAAGCAGGCGCAGACCGAACTCGCCATCGCCGTCAGCCTCGGCCTGGAGTTCCCGAACTGGCGCGGCCTCTTCCGCGGCATCGCCGAGCAGGCAGTTGAGGACGCCCCATTCCCCGCCCTGCAGTCCGAATACCTGAGCCGCTGGGCCGACACCGGGCACATCCTCCGCGTCCGGGTCAGCGCCGACCTCAAGGCCGTCCTTCTGTTCGGCGAGGACTTCATCGGCGCAATGATGCCCGCCCGGTACGCCGGGGTCGGCCCCGTCACCGACGAGACGTTCGACAGCGCCCGCAGCCTGTGGAAGGACATCCTGGCCGCCGACGGCGAGACCGCCGACATGGTCACCGACATGCCGGCCGAAGACCCGAACGCGCCCCGCTACGAGGCCACCAAGGACGTCCGCGAAACCGGCGAGAGCCTGCTGCAGGAAGTCCTCAACTCAACGCGCGATGTGCACGACGCCGACTACGACGACGACCGCGACCTGTGGTTCGCGCACATCCGCATCGGCGTCGCCAACTGGATGGCCTACCGCTACCTCGACGCCCTCCACAACGCCGACCCGCGGAAGGCCGCCGAGATCGTCGCCGACGTGGCCGAGCAGCTCGACTCCGGCGAGATCGGCGAGTGGGCGTGGGACACCGCCGAGGAGTCCGGCTACACCCCGCAGAAGTGGCACGACGAGCACGAAGCCCACGTCGCCAAGCAGATGGCCGAGGAGCCCCGCAAGTGGGCGGTACGCCTGGCCCGCGCGCTCAACGACGCGAAGGACGCCGGGATCACCTTCAGCGTCGAGGCGAACGAGCACGTCGCCCACGACGAGAAGGCCGAGCAGTGGGCCGCGGTCAAGCCCGAGCCGGCCACCGCCTAACCACCTCCCGCGGCCGTCGAGCGCCCCCACGCTCCGGCCGCACCGGGCCCGCGCCACGGCACACGCGGCGCGGGCCCCTCAACCTCAGCAACAGGAAGAAGAACATGAGCAACGACATCGTCAAAGCCGAACCCGCCCAGCGCGGCGGCGGAGCGCTCTCCCTCGGGGTCATGACCCCGCACGAGGCATGGCTGTTCGCCTCGTCGCTGGCCGACACGCCCCTGCTGCCCGACGCCTACCGCAAGAACCCCGCCAGCGTGCTGTGGGCGTTGGAATACGGCCGCGCCCTCGGCCTGGACGTGGTCACCACCATCACCACCATTCACGTCATCAAAGGCAAGCCGACCCAGTCCGCCGACCTGATGCACTCCCGGGCGCGCTCCGCCGGCCACAAGGTCCGCATCCGCCAGGAGCCGGGGCAGTGCACCGTCAGCATCTGGCGGTCCGATGACACCGAGTTCGAGAACCAGATCACCTGGACCTACGACGACGCCGTGACCGCCGGCCTGTGCGAGATCCGCAACAACCGTCCCTACTCCCGCAGCCAGAAGGGCGAGCCGCAGAACTGGGAGAAGTACCCGCGGGCGATGCTGCGGTCCCGCGCGATCGCCGAGTGTGTCCGCTCCGCCTGCCCCGAGGTTCTGCACGGCGCGATCTACACGCCGGAAGAGCTCGGCGCGCGGGTCGACGCCGAGGGCCTGCCGATAGAGGCGGAGATTCAGCGGCTCCGTCCCGTCCCGGCCGGGGAGCCGGACCAGTGGGCCACGCCTACCGCGACCGTGCAGGCCGCCACAGCAGACGTGCCGCCGGAGTCCCTGACCCCAGCGGGCCGGGACTACCTCCACGAGGCACATGCCGCACCGGACGCGGAGACCGTCCGGCAGATCTGGGTGGACGCACGGGCCGAAGGCGCTAGGCCCGAGTACCTGGAGCAGATCGCCGCCGTCGGCAAGGACAAGGTCGCCACGCCGCGGCCCGCAGCCGAACCTGCCCCGGCGGATGACGTGGTGGACGCCGAGGTTGTCGATCCGGTCGACGACTACGCCGCAGCGGTTGCCGAACTCCGTGCCGCCGCTGAAGCCGCCCGCCTCGACGACTTCGAAGACGGCGCCGCCAAAGCCCTCGGCTGCCCCATCGCCGACGCCTCCACCGAAGCCATACGCGCCCTCGCAGCGCAGATCCGCCCCGCCGCCTGACCAACCACGAGGAGAACTCATGCCCATCCGTACCTTCACCATCGAACAGCTCGACGCCTGGGACCTCCCCGGCGCCTGGGCCGACGATTCCCCGGAGATCCTGCACCGCGAGCAGGTCGAGACCCGCCGCTGGGTGTCCGTCAACGAACTGATCTTCCGCGCCCCCGACGACGGCAAGACCTACCAGGTCTTCTACGAGGAGGGCCTGACGGAGATGCAGGAAGACACCGATCCGTGGAACGGCGACCGCGAGGTCAAGGCCACCGAGGTCATGCAGCAGCCCGTAACCGTCATGCAGTGGCAGCCGGTGAAGGACACCCCGGCCGTCGCCTGACCACCCGCACAACGGGCCGCCCCCGCGGGAATCGGGGGCGGCCACCCCAAGGAGAACACATGGACATCGCAGCCCTCGCCTTGGAAGAGGCCGCCCTCAAAGCCCTCGCCGACTCGGTCAACGACCGCCTGAAGGAGGTGAAGGCCACCATGCAGGAAGCCCTCGTAGGCAACGGAATCTCCAAGGTCAGCGCCACGCTGCCCGACGGGACGAAGGTCGCAACGATCAGCCGCTCGGACGCCAAGCCCGCCGCGGTCGTCGTCGACGACGAAGCGTTCCTCGCCTGGGTCCGCAAGGTCAGCCCCGACGAGATCCACACCCGGCTCGTCACCGAAGTCCGGCCCGCCTACCGCACATCCGTCCTCGCCCAGATGACCGCGGCCGGCGTGCCCCGGGTCGTCGACACCGAGACCGGTGAACTGCACGACGTGCCCGGTGTTGAGGTCCGCGCCACCCGCTCCCTCACCCACTCCGTGCGGCCCGTCGACGGCGGCAAGGAAGCCATCGCCGCAGCGTGGCGATCCGGCCGCCTCGCCCACCTGAACCTGCTCCAGCTCGAGGCCGCCGAGGAGGCGTCATGACCTGGCACACCGGACCACTTCTCGGATGGGATCTCGAGACGACGGGGATCGACGTCGAGACCGCCCGCATCGTCACCGCCGCCGCCATCGACTACAAGCCCGGCGACAGCCTCGACGCCCTGCCCGACCGCTCCCGCCTCTGGCTCGCCAACCCCGGCATCGCAATCCCCGCCGAAGCCACCAGCGTGCACGGCGTCACCACCGAGCAGGCCCGCGCCAACGGACGCCCCGCAGCACAGGTGGCCGACGAGATCGCCGACACCCTCGCCGCGGCGCTGTCCACCGGCATCCCCGTCGTCGCCATGAATGGGCGCTACGACTTCAGCGTCCTCGACCGCGAACTGCGCCGCTACGGACTGCGCACCCTGTGGCAGCGGCTCGGCGGCGATGTCCCGCCCGGACCGGTCATCGACCCGTACATCCTCGACAAGCAGGCCGACAAGTACCGCAAGGGCTCCCGCAAGCTCGAGTCCCTCGCCGCCCACTACGGCGTCACCTTGGCCGCCGCGCACACCGCGGACGCCGACGCGCTCGCCGCCGTCGAGGTGGCCGTCGCCATCGCCGAGAAGTACCCGCAACTTCAGGTCCACCCCGAGCAGCTGCACGTGTGGCAGATCCGGTGGGCGGCCGAGCAGGCGGCCAACTTCCAGCTGCACCTACAAAAGATGGACCGCCACGCGGTAGTTGACGGCGAGTGGCCGCTGATCCCGCTGACCAGCGAGCGGAAGGTGCGGGCGGCGCTCGCCGACCTCGCCGAGCGGTGGGAGCAGATGGCCAAGTCTGCACCCGACCTGGGCGACGAGCTGCTCATCGACGAGCCCACCTCCGTCCAGCAGTTGCAGATCGAGCGCGCCCACACCTACCGCAAGGCCGCCGCCGACGTCCGCGACGTCCTGCGCACCGGACGGGTTCCGCACGACCTGATGACCGACGCCGAGCTCGAGCAGCACGGAACCTCGGAGGCCACGTCATGACCGCGATACAGCAGGGCGTTCTCGACGGGATGCCCGAGCCGCCCGCACCCGACGCCGACTACGAGACGTGGGTCGAGACCGTCCGCCCCACCTTCGTGCGCGTCGCCCAATCGCGCCGCCGCCACTGGCTCACCTGGCAGATCAAGCGCGAATACAAGCTCCCCGACCCGCCCGACCCGGCACACGACTGGGGGCGACTCATGACGCACCTCTCCGCCGACGGGCTCGTACAGCACGACGGCTACGGCCAGACCCGCGACAAGTCCTGCGTACACGCCTGGCGCGGCACCCGCGCCGCACGCAGCGGGAGGGCCGCATGAGCGACCTGGCCCTGTTCGCCCTCACCTTCGCCACCTGCGTGGCCGCCACGCTCGCCGCCTACCGGTGGATCGTCCGCCCCCTCGAGCAGCGCGACCGCGCCAAGCGCGTCCAGCAGCAGCGGGACCAGCGCATCGCCGACATCAACGCCCGGCTCGGCTGCTGGCAGATCAACCCCGACGAACTCGCCGACCACCTCGCGTTGTGGACCGACGACTACAACCGCGGATGCGACCGACTCCGCGACGCCATCGACCAGGCCGAGGAGCAGGGACTGTGAGCCGCTACGAGTGGATGGCCGACGCCGCCTGCGCCCGAGTCGATCCCGACCTCTGGTTCCCCGAAGCCGGCCAGAACTACCGCACCGCCAAGCAGGTCTGCGCCGCCTGCCCCGTACAGCGCCAGTGCAACGACCAAGCCCAGCGCCTCGAGGGCGACGTCTCCCACCCCTACCGGCACGGCACCTGGGCCGGAGCCGAACCCCGCACCCGAGCCAAGCAGGCCGCCGGACACGCCAAGGCGCAGCGCAACGCCGACATCCTCCGCCTCGCCGCCAAGGGCTGGGACGCCGAAGCCATCGCCGCCCAGCTCGAGATCAGCGACCGCACCGTCTGGCGCGTCCTCGAAGCCCACCGCAACCGCACCACCACCGCCGCCTGAGCGCACGACAAAGCCCCGCCGAGGCGGGGCTAAGGAGAGGAGGGGACGTGTCAGGACTCGGAGTCAGCCCGCAGCCGGCGCTTGTGCGCGGCGATCTGCGCCTTGATGTAGACGCGCAGGTCAGCGGCGCGCGACAGGCCCTTGGCCTCGCACACCTCTCCGTACTCGGCCCACGTCTCATCGTCGATGCGGATCACGCGGCCGGGCGTTCCCTTCACGGTCATGCAACCAATGTAGCTGACCGTGCATGGGCTGGGCACCCCGACTACCTAAAGTGCCCATCAAAAGCCCCTCGGGTGCACGGGCACCCTGAGGTAGGATCGAAGCGTGCCAACGGGGCGGCCGAGCACTCAACGAAGCCGCCATAACGGGCCTGGTTCCACGCGCCCCGATCCCGTCAACACCAGCAGGAAGAAGAACCCGTGAGCACCGAGGCCATGAACTGGGCTATGGATGACGCGCCCATGCCCCGCACCGAGAAGGGCAAGCCGGACACCACGGCGCGGCATGTCCTTCAGGTGCTCGGTGAGCACGCACGCCCTGACGGTACGAACGCCCACCCGTCGATCCTTCGCATGCAGTACCGCACCGGCTACGACCGGACCACGGTTCAGCGCGCGCTTCGCCGGCTCGAGAAGGCGGCGCTGATTCGGCGGGACGGATCGGTCGACGGCCGCACGCGCTGGCAGCTGGCGATGGAACTGATCCGCCCCAAGACGGATTGGTCCGACCTGGAGCGCGAGGAAGACGACTTCCGAGCCGCTGCTACCGCGCGAAAGCGGCGCTCCCGCTCGAAGGGTGTCACGCACGCAGAGTCCGTGACCGTCACGGATTCAAAGGACGTGACTGTCACGGACGCAGAGTCTGTGACAGGCGATGTCACGGACTCAACGCCTAGCCGTCACGCACTTAAAGTCCGTCCGTCACGCACTCAACGCCGCCCTAACCACCAACAACCATCAGACAACCAACTACATAAAGACTCTTGTGAGCCTCCGGCCCACGAGAGCGAGCCGTCCGCCTCGGCGCTCTTCGACTCGCCAGCCTCTGGGGCCGACGCCACAGACGGGCAGCAAGAAGACATCGACTTCGCCGCCTTCTACGCGATCTACCCGCGCAAGGTCGCCAAGGGCAACGCCCGCAAAGCCTTCGCCGCCGCCGTCAAGCGCGGCGTGAAGCCGGCCGCCCTCATCGCCGCCGCCCAAGCGCACCGCGATCACTGGGCCCGATGCCGGACCGAAACCCGATTCATCCCGCACCCGACCAGCTGGCTCAACGCCGAGCGATACGACGACGAACTGCCCAGCGCCGCCGCCGACCAGCAGTCAGGTGCCACCGGCTATCAGCCGTGGCGCAACCCCGAAGACCAGTCCGCCTATTACGAGGAGTTGTAGATCATGCAGTGGACACCGCCGCTCGACCCGCAGCAGTACCCCAAGCTGGAGCCTCTCCTCGCCCGCCAGGGCCGCACCCTCGACTGGCTCAACACCGACGACGGCGACCCCTACGGCGCACGCAACGTGGCCCGCTGGAGCATTCACCAGGTCACCAAGCTCGTCCCGTTCCACTACCGGGCCGCCGTCGCCCAGCGGTCCGAGCTCAACCAGTGGATCCGCGGCCTCGTCACCGACGCCCAGGCCGAGCAGAAGCGCCGAGGCGCACCCGTCGCCAGCATCAACCGCGGCCCCTCGCTGCTGCTCCTCGGACCCACCGTTATCAACGGGGCCTGAGCCCCTCTCTTCTCTGTCTTCAACGAGCGTCACCGTGAGCGTTCTGCGTCGTTGATGCATTGCTATCAACGGGAGTT
>NZ_JBHWWF010000014.1:0-191165 GCF_042736455.1 Streptomyces sp. NPDC060064 | reverse complement strand
GGCGAAGCCCGCGGCCGCCGCCCCGGCGCCCGCGAAGCCCGCCCCGGCCGCCGCCAAGCCGGCCGAGGCCGCCGCTGCCCCGGCCACCGAGCCCCCGGCCGGCCCCGAGTACGTGACGCTGCGCGGCCCGGCCGCCGCGGTCGCCAAGAACATGAACGCCTCGCTGGAGGTGCCCACGGCCACGTCCGTGCGCGCCGTCCCGGTGAAGCTGCTGTTCGACAACCGCATCGTCATCAACAACCACCTCAAGCGCGCCCGGGGCGGGAAGGTCTCCTTCACCCACCTCATCGGGTACGCGATGGTGCAGGCCATCAAGGCCATGCCGTCGATGAACTGGTCCTTCGCCGAGAAGGACGGCAAGCCGACCCTGGTCAAGCCGGAGCACGTCAACTTCGGCCTGGCCATCGACCTGGTGAAGCCGAACGGCGACCGCCAGCTGGTCGTCGCGGGCATCAAGAAGGCCGAGACGCTGAACTTCTTCGAGTTCTGGCAGGCCTACGAGGACATCGTCCGACGCGCCCGCAACAACAAGCTGACGATGGACGACTTCACCGGCGTCACCGTCTCGCTGACCAACCCCGGCGGCCTCGGCACCGTGCACTCCGTGCCGCGTCTGATGCCCGGGCAGTCGGTCATCATGGGTGTCGGCTCGATGGACTACCCGGCCGAGTTCCAGGGCACCTCGCAGGACACCCTGAACAAGCTGGGCATCGCGAAGGTGATGACCCTCACCTCGACGTACGACCACCGTGTCATCCAGGGTGCCGCGTCGGGCGAGTTCCTCCGTATCGTCGCGAACCTGCTGCTCGGCGACAACGGCTTCTACGACGAGATCTTCGAGGCGCTGCGCATCCCCTACGAGCCGGTCCGCTGGCTCAAGGACATCGACGCCTCGCACGACGACGACGTCACCAAGGCGGCGCGTGTCTTCGAGCTGATCCACTCCTACCGGGTCCGCGGCCATGTCATGGCCGACACCGACCCGCTGGAGTACCGCCAGCGCAAGCACCCCGACCTGGACATCACCGAGCACGGCCTCACGCTGTGGGACCTCGAGCGCGAGTTCGCTGTCGGCGGCTTCTCCGGCAAGTCCCTGATGAAGCTGCGCGATGTGCTGGGCGTGCTGCGCGACTCGTACTGCCGCACCACCGGCATCGAGTTCATGCACATCCAGGACCCGAAGCAGCGCAAGTGGATCCAGGACCGGGTCGAGCGCTCGCACACCAAGCCGGAGCGCGAGGAGCAGCTGCGGATCCTGCGCCGCCTCAACGCCGCCGAGGCCTTCGAGACCTTCCTGCAGACCAAGTACGTCGGTCAGAAGCGGTTCTCGCTGGAGGGCGGCGAGTCCGTCATCCCGCTGCTCGACGCGGTCATCGACTCGGCCGCCGAGTCGCGCCTGGACGAGGTCGTCATCGGCATGGCCCACCGCGGCCGGCTGAACGTCCTCGCGAACATCGTCGGCAAGTCGTACGCGCAGATCTTCCGGGAGTTCGAGGGCAACCTCGACCCGAAGTCGATGCACGGCTCCGGCGACGTGAAGTACCACCTGGGCGCCAACGGCACCTTCACCGGTCTGGACGGCGAGCAGATCAAGGTCTCGCTGGTCGCCAACCCCTCCCACCTCGAGGCCGTCGACCCGGTCCTCGAGGGTGTCGCCCGCGCCAAGCAGGACGTCATCAACAAGGGCGGTACGGACTTCACGGTCCTGCCCGTCGCCCTGCACGGTGACGCGGCCTTCGCCGGTCAGGGTGTCGTCGCCGAGACGCTGAACATGTCTCAGCTGCGCGGCTACCGCACCGGCGGCACGGTCCACATCGTCATCAACAACCAGGTCGGTTTCACCGCCGCCCCGGAGTCCTCGCGTTCGTCGATGTACGCGACCGATGTGGCCCGCATGATCGAGGCGCCGATCTTCCATGTGAACGGCGACGACCCGGAGGCCGTGGTCCGCGTGGCGCGGCTCGCCTTCGAGTTCCGCCAGACGTTCAACAAGGACGTCGTGATCGACCTCATCTGCTACCGCCGCCGCGGTCACAACGAGGGCGACAACCCGCAGTTCACCAACCCGCAGATGTACAACCTGATCGACAAGAAGCGCTCGGTGCGCAAGCTCTACACCGAGTCTCTGATCGGTCGCGGCGACATCACGCTGGAAGAGGCGGAGCAGGCGCTCCAGGACTTCCAGGGCCAGCTGGAGAAGGTCTTCGCGGAGGTCCGCGAGGCCACCAGCCAACCGGCCCCGACGCAGGTCCCGGACGCCCAGGCCGAGTTCCCGGTGGCCGTCACCACCGCGGTCTCCCAGGAGGTCGTGAAGCGGATCGCCGAGTCCCAGGTCAACATCCCCGAGCGGGTCAAGGTCCACCCCCGTCTGATGCCGCAGATGCAGCGCCGTGCGGCCTCGGTGGAGGACGGCACGATCGACTGGGGCATGGGCGAGACGCTCGCCATCGGCTCGCTGCTGATGGAGGGCACCCCGGTCCGGCTGTCCGGCCAGGACACCCGCCGTGGCACCTTCGGCCAGCGCCATGCGGTGCTGGTGGACCAGGAGACCGGCGAGGACTACACCCCGCTGCTGTACCTCTCCGAGGACCAGGCCCGTTACAACGTCTACGACTCGCTGCTGAGCGAGTACGCAGCGATGGGCTTCGAGTACGGCTACTCGCTGGCCCGCCCGGACGCGCTGGTCATGTGGGAGGCGCAGTTCGGTGACTTCGTCAATGGCGCGCAGACCGTCGTGGACGAGTTCATCTCCTCGGCCGAGCAGAAGTGGGGCCAGACCTCCGGCGTCACGCTGCTGCTGCCGCACGGCTACGAGGGCCAGGGCCCGGACCACTCGTCCGCCCGTCCTGAGCGCTTCCTGCAGATGTGCGCGCAGAACAACATGACGGTCGCGATGCCGACCCTGCCGTCGAACTACTTCCACCTGCTGCGCTGGCAGGTCCACAACCCGCACCACAAGCCGCTGATCGTCTTCACGCCGAAGTCGATGCTGCGTCTGAAGGCCGCGGCGTCGAAGGCGGAGGAGTTCATCAACGGCGGCTTCCGCCCGGTGATCGGCGACGACTCGGTGGACCCGAACGCGGTCCGCAAGGTCGTCTTCTGCACCGGCAAGGTCTACTACGACCTGGACGCCGAGCGGGTCAAGCGCGGCAACACGGACACCGCGATCATCCGCCTCGAGCGCCTGTACCCGCTGCCGGGTGCCGAGCTCCAGGCGGAGATCGCCAAGTTCCCGAACGCCGAGAAGTACCTGTGGGCGCAGGAGGAGCCGGCGAACCAGGGTGCGTGGCCGTTCATCGCGCTCAACCTGATCGACCACCTGGACCTGGCAGTCGGCGCGGACATCCCGCACGGCGAGCGCCTGCGCCGCATCTCACGCCCGCACGGCTCGTCCCCGGCGGTCGGTTCGGCCAAGCGTCACCAGGCGGAGCAGCAGCAGCTGGTCAACGAGGTCTTCGAGGCCTGACCGGTTGGTTGTACGTCACGGAGGGCCCGGCCCCGCGCGCTGAACGCGGGGCCGGGCCCTTTGGCGTATACGAGAAGTACGAGAAGGCGGTCTGTTCCGGTCCTTCGACGCGACCTGAACCGGGCCTGTCGTGCTCAGGTGCCCGCGGCGCCGAGTCTGGCCAGCTCTTGCCGTACGAGGCTCGCCGCCTCCAGGTCCGCCGCGTCCGCGGCGACCAGCATGCGGAGCACCGCCCGGTGTTCCTCCAGGGCGCGCTCGGGACCGGCGGTGCGTTCCAGGCGGGTGGCTCTCATCCACTGGGCGGTGACGGCCCGTTCGGTGAGGTCGCCGGTCCTCGGTTCGGCGGCGGCGGCGCGGCGGAAGTAGGCGGCGGCGTCGCTGAGCCTGGGGGGCGAGTCGGTGCGCTGGGCGAGGAGTGAGGATGCCAGCGCCCGGTACCACCAGGCATAGGCGGCCAGTTCGGGGTCGTCCGCGCCGCGGGCCGTCGCGCCCAGAGCCCAGTCCGCCTCGTGGAGGTCGGCGACCGCTTCCTCGGCACGGAAGCGTTCGATGTACGCATGGCCCAGCAGGGCCCTGCGGCGCGGCAGTTCCGGATCGCCGCCGGGCGTCTCGTCGATCGCGCCGCGCAGTGCCCGTACAGCCGCGTGCACATCGACGGCCGAATCCTTGTCCACACCCCGCTCGGTCAGCTGCCTGCCGAGCGCGGTGAGGATCACGGCGCGGCGGGGATCGCCGGGAGGCAGCAGCGGCAGCGCCGAGGTCCAGGCGGCGATCGCCGAGTCGCGGTGCACCCAGCCGCCGGTGGACGCGTACCGCTGGTCCAGCACGCGGGCCATCCGCAGCAGACAGTCGGCCTCGGCCTCCTCGTCCTTGCCCACGTGCCGGCGCGCCTGGTCCAGGGCCTGGAGGATACGCAGCCTGTCGTCGTCGTCGAGGTCCTCGTGGGCGAACTCGATGGCGTCGGCGTAGTCCAGCCAGGCGCGGCAGAGCTCCGTCTGCGGGACGGCGTCCCAGTCGAGTCCGTCGATGCCGGCGTGCAGATCGTTGTCGGCCCGGTCGGCGAAGGCGCGGGCGGCGATGCGGTCCGCCTCGCCGACCTCCCTGGCGACCGGGCCCTCGCCCCGGTGGTGGCGGGCCAGTTCGAGCAGCAGTCCGCCCCTGCTGAGCAAGGCGGACTCCCGGTGTTCGTCCTCCCAGTCTTCGTCGGCCCGGTGTGCATCGGCCCGGTGTTCGTCGGCCAGCAGCAGATGGACGACGGAGAGCGCGGTCTGCAGTGTGCCGGTGAACCAGTCCTCGGGCCGGCCGGGGCCGCGCAGCGCGTACGGCGCGCCGGTCACCGCAAGGCGCCGCAGCACCCGGATCCTGGCCACCGCGGCGGTCTGCCGGAGCAGCCGCGCGCCCTCCGACCGTGGAGTGCTGTCGGTCAGCTCGGCGAGACTGGTGTCCGCGGTCGCCAGCAGGACCGACGCCACCAGTCCCGGGTCATGGGCTTCCGCGGCCGTCTGCACCCGCACCCACTCCGGCATCAGCCGGGGGCCGAGCCGGCCCGCCTCCACCTCGTCCGCCATCGCCTCCAGCACCTGCGCCAGCGTCAGATGCGCCTGCGGCTGTCCGGTGATCGCGTTCTGGGCGGCGTCGAGCGCCTCGCGCAGGTCCTCCGGCAGCGGGCGCACCAGCCAGCGCCGCAGCAGGGCCTCGGCCAGCTCCCCGTACAGCACGGCCCGTTCGGTGGCGCGCCGTTCGGCCTGGGTGGCGGAGCCGAGCAGTTGGATCGCCGCGTCCAGGTCGCGTACGGTCCCGTACTCGCCGAAATGCGCCATACAGGCGCGCGCCTGTGCCACCAGTGCGGCCGGTCCCCCGCCCGGCGGGCCGCCCGGTGGTGCGGTCGGCTCGGCCGCGCCGAGCCGCCGCAGCACCTGCGCCGACACCCGCGCAAAGGCCGAAAGACCGCGGCTGTCCGGACTGCTGAGGACCGCGGGCCTCGGGTCCACCGAGCCCGCGAGGAAGGCCGCGGCCATGGCCGGGAAGTTCCGCACCGTACGCCCGTAGCGCGTCTCGACGTACTCGGAGCAGTGCTTGAGCACCAACGCCGCACTGCTCGCGCCCAGTTGGCCGAGCAGCTCTTCGCGTACGCCGGTCAGGAAGGTGTACGCGGGGCCGCCCTCGTCCTCGGCCGGACCGTCGTCGTCACGTCGCAGCATTCCGCTGAGCAGCACCTCCGCCAGCACATCGGGACTGCTGCGGACCAGCATCGCGCGCTGGACGAGCTGCATCACCGGAAGGACGAGCGGCACCGCCGACAGATAGACCGCGAGCTGTGCGGCGGCCGGCGACGCGGTTCTGCGGAAGGCCCGCACCCGCTCGCCCGCGTCGATGTCCTGTGCCGTACGGGCCCGGCCCGCGGCCGCCTCGTGACGGCTTCTGACCAGGCCCGCCGCGGCGTTCAGCGACTGGCCGGTGGCGCCGGCCACCAGCCGCGTCCAGGCCTCGAAGGAGGAGCGGCGCAGGGCGAGCACGGGCACCGGAATGCCCCGTTCGGCCCCGCCGTACGGCGCATTGAACTCCAGCCGCCCAGCGGGTCCTTCGCGCCGCCGCAGCAGTCCGGGCCGCGCGGGCAGATGCGTACGCCGCCACATGTGCTGCGGCAGCGGCTGCACCACGGCGACCGGCGCGGTCGACGCCCAGACGTGCAGCAGCCGCTGCATCCGGCCGCTGCGCCACATGGGGCCCGCACAGTCGCTGAGCACCAGGGTCAGCTGCCGACCTGTGGGGTCGCCGAGCTGGGCCGGGGTGTGCTCGTCCTCACGCAGATGGTGGACGGCGACCTCGCGGAAGGCCCCGGCGCGTTCGCAGATCTGCCGCAGCTCGTCGAGTGCCTTGTTCCACACGACATTCGACGAGGAGACGTCCATGACGAGGGCGAGGCGCGCCTCACGCCGCCGTACCGCGGCGAGCACCGGCACCACCAGTCCGGTGTCGGCGGCCCGGTCGGCCGTCGCGACCTCGTCGAGCTCGCGGCGGACCAGGCGCATGGGCGGCCGGTAGCGCTGCAGCGGCCGCAGGGCACGCTGCAGCGCGAGTGTGTCGGGGAGCGCGGCGGCGGCCGGTACGGAAACCCTCCGCAGCCCTCCGTCCGGTGCGCCGCCGGCCGCGCCCTCCGACTGTGCGGGCCCGAACAGGTCGATACGGGTGCGTGGCACCGGGCCCGGCTTGAACGACAAGGGCGCGGACGTCTCCTTGACGTCCACGGGAGCAGGGTTCACGGGCTGCGGCCCCGCAGGCGCGGCGGGCGTGGCGCCGGGCTGGCGGGAGGCGGCCGCCGGTACGAAGCGGGCCAGCCACAGGGCGTCAGCCAACTCCTCGGCGGTCGGCTTCAGTTCCGCCTCGCGCAGCCGCGTGACCAGCGCGGTCAGCGCGCCGGGCGGCGGGAGGGCGGCGGGGGCCGGGAGGGCGGCGTCCACCGCGTCACCGCTGCCTGGTCTCGAGAGGACGTATCAGCAGCTCGGCAATCTCCTCGCGGCGTCCCGGCTCCTCACGTACCGCATGCTGGGTGAGAAAGATCGCGTTCAGCAGCTGGTCGGTGGGACGCAGTTCGCCGTCGCCGTCCTCCCGGGTGAACTGGCTGATCAGATCGAGGTTCCGCTCGTCGGACCCGGCCCCGAAGTGCGCCTGGACCATGGCGGCCAGCCGCTCGTCGCGGGGCGGGTCGAGATGCAGATGGATGCAGCGGCGCAGCAGCGGGGCCGGGAAGTCGCGCTCGCCATTGCTGGTCATCACCACGAAGGGGAAGGCGTGACAGCGCACCCGGCCGTCCCGCACCGGCACCCGGCGGCCGTCGTCGGTGAGCACCCGCACCTCGTCCTGACCGGGCCGGTCGGCCGTCCGCTCCAGCTCCGGGAGCGCGAACTCCCCTTCCTCCACCACATTGAGCAGATCGTTCGGCAGGTCGATATCGCTCTTGTCGAGCTCGTCGATGAGCAGCACGCGCGGCCGCTCGGCGGGCAGCAGCGCGGTGCCCAGCGGCCCGAGCCTGATGTACCGGCCGATGTCGTCGGCCTGGCGCTCGGCGAGCTGGGCGTCCTGGAGCCGGCCGATCGCGTCGTAGGTGTACAGCCCGTCCTTCAGCTCGGTGCGGCTGACGATGGGCCACTGGAGTACCCGGCCGAGGCCGAGTTCGTACGCGACGGAGTGCGCGAGCGTCGACTTGCCGGAGCCCGGCTCACCTGTGACGAGGAGCGGACGCCTCAAGTACAGGGCGGCATTGATCAGTTCGAGGGCTTCGGCGTCCTGGGCGGGCGGGGCCCCGACACGCGCGCCGAGCCGCCGGGTCGATGAGCTGTCGATCGGCGGCGCCGGGTCGGGCAGCGGCTCTCCGGAGAAGGCGCGCCAGGGCGGCGGCGGCGGAAGGTGCCGGATCCGGTCGGGATCCGGTGCGCCGACGCCACGGTAGATCAGCCAGTCGTCCATCGCTCGCTCCTCGTCGGCGGTCGGTGGGACCCGTGGCGGACCACGTCCGTTACGTACCCACCGCCCTGCCGTCCCATTGCTCGTTCCATTGCTCGGCGGCGGCTCCTCATGGGGAGTCCACCGGTCCGCTGTCGTCGGCGGGCAGCGGGCGGCTCGGGTCGTCGTAGAGCATGGCCACCCCCTCGGCCCAGTGTGTGCTGTTCCTCGATCCGCTGATGTCGTCCCGGATACGGCGCAGCCGGTCGGGAAGCTCAATCGCGCCCGCGGTCTGTGCGAGCAGTACGGCCGCGCCCTGGTGCACGTCCTCGCAGAACTCCGTACAGCCGTGGTCGGGATGGCCGTCGGTGTGCCACAGGGCGATGCCGTGTCCGGCCTGCAGTGCCATGCCGATGGCTCTCCGTCCCACGCCCCTGCCTGCGGGCCGGCACAGGACGGGTACGGCGGACGGCGGCATTTCCTCGAAGTGGCGGGGCCGGGGGACCTGGCGCTGCGGCGGTGTGCGGCAGGCGGTGAGCGCCTCGGCGGCCAGCATCCCCTCCCAGCGGCGCAGCCAAACGGTGTCCGGTTCTCCTCGTCTCGCGAGGTCGCGCAGCACCACCATCCGTCGTACGCCGACATACGCCGGATGGTGCAGCCGGGCCATCTCGGTGAGCTGCCAGCGGTGCACGGCGGTGTCGAAATGGTCCGCGGGCAGGGCGACTTCGAGCGGAGCCGGGGCACCGGGCGAATCGACCGAGGCGAAGACCTCGTCCAGCGGACCGCGCAGCTTCTGGACGATCTGCTCCGGCGGGACGCCTTCGCCCGTCTGCTCCTCGTGCAGCGGCTCGTTGACGTCATGGCCGTCGTCGACCCGGATCCGCCAGTAGAAGCGGGCGGGCCGGGCGTCGCAGACCGGCTCCAGCTCGACGATGACGACGGCGGACCCGTCGCCGGGCCGCGGATAGCGGACGACGATCCGGTCCTGGCCGTCGGCGGTGCGCGGGTGCACGAGTCCAGGCGGCAGCGTCGCCTGGGTCACCACGGTGTGCACGATCCGGGGCACTTCCTGAAGCCGCCGGGCCACCCAGTCGGCGAGCGGCGCGACTTCGGCGCCTCGGCTGCGCTCGTACTCCACCACCAGCTGGAGGTAGTGCAGCGCGGCGATGGCGGCGACGGGCTGCCCCGCCTCGTACAGCAGGCCGTGTCCGTCGCGCCAGATGCGGGGCAGCAGCTGCCCGGGCGGCGGGGCGACGCCGCCGCGGGCCTTCTTGGCAAGCTCGGCGACGGGGCGGATGCCGGCGGGCGGGTGTACGCCGGCGAGCAGGCTCAGTGCCTCGCGCCGGTCCACGGGGCTCCACTGCTCGCCGCTGGTGTGCACGCCGGCGCCGGGGAGCTGGTCCTGGCGCTCGATCCAGTTGTGCCCGGTGACCTTCGGGGACTGGCCGTGCCAGCGATCGTGCGCGGCCATGACGAGCTGGTACGCGGGGCCGAACCGGCGCAGAGCGGTGGCGGCGATGGCCATGCCGCCGTCCCTGCCGACGCGCCGGGACTTGAGGATGCCGACGACGGCGCCGGTGTGGGCGTCGACGACCGGGGAGCCCGAGCCGCCCTTGGGGAACTCCGCCTCTGGCCGGAATCGCATCCCGTAGTCGTCGTCGAAGCCGTTGATCCTGGCGGTGGCCTTCCATCGCACGGCGCGCTTCTCGGCTCCGTCCTCCTGCTGCTCGGGCCGGTAGCCCTGCACTGTGCCGCGGCCGCCGGGGTACTCGGTGCGGTCGGTGAGCCATACGCATTCGTGCTCGACATCGGGCTCGACGAGCTGCACCAGGGCGAGATCCTGTTCGACCGGCACCCGCTGCTCGGCACGCGGCTCGCCGTCGAGCAGCCAGCAGGAGAGCTGCGCCTCGAGGGGCTCGCCGCCGTTCACTTCGCTGCCACGGAGGTGGAAGACGCGTGCCTGGTCTCCCCTGAGATGGGGCGCGAGGACATGTGCGCAGGTCAGCACCCAGCCGGGCGCTACGAAGAAGCCGCTGCCCCACATGGCGGCGGCGTCCGGCCCTTGCCGCGCGGGCGTGAAGTGGACGGTGGCGGCGCGGGTCAGGGCGTCGATGAGGGAGTCGGAATCGCTCATGAGGTACTGGTGCCCGGGGCGGGGGCTGTGTCCGGGGCGGGATCCGGGGCCGGGTCCTGGGCCGGCTCCGGGGCCGGGTCCTGGGCCGGCTGATCTTTCAGCTTCCAGGTGAGGGTGACCTGGACGGATGCTTTGGCCTCCCCCGCGGCGAGCACGGCGAGGGCAACCCCGGACTTGGCGGTGAGCTCGACACCGAAGGTGACGCTGGCCTCGTCCGGTTTGGCGGCGGCCGCGGCCTCGAGGACGGAGGCGCCCACCTCGGTGATCAGCCGGTCGAGCTGCTGGACCTTGGCGGTGACGTTCTCGACGAAGCCGACGTCCTCGTCGTCCTCGCCGTATCCGCCACCGCCGGCCGTGGACAGCCGGGCGAGCACTACGGCTCCCCCGGGTAATTCGATCTGCTGGACGCGTCCGTTCACGGTTCCCCCCGTCTCCACGGCCAACTCGTCCCTGCGATACCGCATTTGGGTTCTGCGGGAATGGCGACGACCTTACTGGCCTGCACGGTTGCAAGGGAGGTCCGGAAGTCGCCGTAGTCTGAAGAGGTAGATCCCGTACGCACCAGGAGCATGTCTTGTACTTCACCGATCGCGGCATCGAGGAGCTGGAGAAGCGACGCGGCGAGGAGGAGGTCACTTTCGAGTGGCTCGCCGAACAGCTGCGTACGTTTGTGGACCTCAACCCGGACTTCGAGGTCCCGGTGGAACGCCTGGCCACGTGGCTGGCGCGGCTGGACGACGAGGACGAGGACGAGTAGCCGGGCGGCGCGGTTCCGGTACCGGGGCAGCCTGCCCTAGGTGTTCTGTCCACCTCCGCGGCCCCTCATCCGGTCGTACGCCAGCCCCAGCACCCCGTGCCCCATCAGCACCACCCCCGCGACCACCCACCCCCCACTGCGCCGCCGCAGCCCCCACGCCGCCAGCGGTGCCCCCGCCGCCAGCTGGGCCGCGCCCAGGAGACGGGCCTTCGGGCCACGGAGCCAGGGGCCCAGCGGGCCCTCCTCCACCGCGTCCAGTTCCGCCCGTACCGCATCGCGCCAGCCCGACCACTCCACTGTCTCGGCGCCCTGCGCACGCGCGACCGACCGCAGCCGGTCGGCCGGTTCGCCCGGGCCGATGCCCGTCGGCAGGGCCAGGCCCGACCGGGCCAGGACCGCGATCAGGCCCAGCAGCCGGGCCCGCGCGTCCGCCTCCGGGTCGGGCAGCGTGAGCGGCTCGAGCGCCTGCAGGTCCAGCACCGGATCGAGGCCGAGCCGCGCCGCGAACGTCCGCATCGCCTCGTCCTCGCCGACCGGCCTGCCGTCCGCCAGCCACACGTACCCGACCGGCCGGCGGAATCCGGACGCCAGCGTGAACCCGGCCCGGTCACCGTCCCACCACAGCGCGAGCACCGGCCAGTTCGCACCGACCGCGAGCGCCGCGGCCCAGCCCGCCAGCACCCGGTCCACCGGTTCGCCGCCGTCCAGCCACGGCTTGCCCTCCGGGACCAGCACGCTCCACTCGTCGCCGGCCGCGACGAGGAGCTGCCGCTCGCGCAGTAGATGGGCCGGGTGGCGTACGGCGGCGGGTGCCGCCCGGCACAGCAGCAGCGCTCCCACGGGTGTCGCGTCCATGGCCCATACGCTAGGCCAATTTGCCCCCATATGGCGCCCAATCGGGCTCATATGGCGCCCGATGGCACTCAATGGCGACCCGAGAGGCCACCCCGACACTTGACACAGCCCAACCGCGATATATCGTGTTCAGTAAGAGACGCGATATGTTGCGTCACGGCCGACCCAGGGAGGTCGCACCATGTCCGAGTGGTCCGTTGCAGAGCCGAAGAAGCTCACCTTCGACGACCCGGTGACGGCACTCAACGTGCGTATCGTCAACGGAACGGTCAACGTCGTGGGCACGGACGAAGGTTCCGCCCGCCTGGAGATCTCCCAGGTCGAAGGACCCCCGCTGATCGTGACCCAGCAGGGCTCCACCCTCACCGTCGCGTACGAGGACCTGCCCTGGAAGGGCTTCCTCAAGTGGCTCGACCGCAAGGGCTGGCACCGCAGCGCCGTGGTCTCCCTCGCCGTCCCGGCCGGCTCGGCCGTCGAGGTCGGCGTCGTCGGCGCGGCGGCCGTTGTCTCCGGCATCCAGGGGCCCACCGCGATACGCGGCGTCAGCGGCGACACCACCCTCGTCGGGGTCTCCGGCGCGGTCCGTGCGGAATCCGTCTCCGGCAACCTGGAGGCCCAGTCCGTCACCGGCGACCTCCGCTACAACTCGGTCTCCGGCGATCTGACCGTGATCGAGGGCGCGGGCTCCTCCGTACGGGCCGAGTCCGTCAGCGGCGACATGGTCATCGACCTCGACCCGGCCGGGAAGCCGACGGACATCCGGCTGACCACCGTCTCCGGCGAGGTCGCGATCCGCCTGCCGCACCCCGCGGACGCACAGGTCGAGGCGAACACCGCGAGCGGCGCGGTCTCCAACGCCTTCGACAACCTGCGGGTCAGCGGCCAGTGGGGCGCGAAGAAGATCACCGGCACGCTGGGCGCGGGCACGGGGACGCTCAGGGCGACGACGGTCTCCGGTTCCATCGCGCTGCTCCGCCGGCCGCCCGCGGAGGACGAACCGTACGACGCAGCCCCCACCGGAAAGGTGCTCTGACATGCCGCCCGTCTTTGCCCATGGCCGACTGCGCCTGTATCTGCTGAAGCTCCTGGACGAGGCCCCGCGCCACGGGTACGAGGTGATCCGCCTGCTGGAGGAGCGCTTCCAGGGCCTGTACGCGCCGAGCGCCGGCACCGTCTACCCGCGGCTCGCCAAGCTGGAGGCCGAGGGGCTGGTCACCCACGCCACCGAGGGCGGCCGCAAGGTCTACTCGATCACCGACGCGGGCCGCGAGGAACTGGCCGGGCGCAGCGGCGAGCTGGCCGACCTCGAGCTGGAGATCCGCGAGTCCGTCTCCGAACTGGCCGCGGAGATCCGTGACGACGTGCGCGGCGCTGCGGGCAAGCTGCGCAGCGAGATGCGCGCGGCGGCGACGGAGACACGGCACGCGCCCGGCGGCGCGAAGGAACGGGCCGACTGGGAGTCCGCCTTCGGCGACAAGGAGTCCTGGCGGGCGGCGAAGGAGGAGCTGCGCCGCGCCAAGCAGGAGTGGAAGGAGCAGGCGCGCCGCGCGAAGGACGAGTCGCGCCGGGCCCGCGAGGACGCACAGCAGGCGCGCCGGCAGGCCAAGGAGGCCCAGGACGCGGCCCGCCAGGAGATGCAGCGCATCGCCAAACAGGTCCAGGACCAGGTGCAGGACCACTTTGCGCGGGGCGACTGGCCGACGGGGGTACGGGAGGGGCTGTCCGAGCTCAGCACGCAGCTCGGGGGCCTGGCGCGGGGGACGGCCTGGCCGCCGTTCACCAAGCCGGAACCGTCGAACGCGGACGTTGACACCGGCGCCGGCGCCGGCGCGGACGCGGACGCGGCGCCGGAGTGGGCGAGGGACACGACGGACTCGGGCGACCCGGCACGCGACCTCGACCGGCTGCTGGACCGCTTCCGGGACGACATCAGGGATGCGGCGCGGGACCACGGGGTGACGGAGTCCCAACTGGGCGAGACCCGCCGCCACCTGTCAACGGCGGCGGCCCACATCGGAGCGCTTCTCCGCAAGCCGGGCGCCTGAGCAACGGGGACGCCGGGCCCCTGGCGGGGGTGCGGGGTTTGGGGCGTGTTTTTGAAGTAGCGCCGTTCGCCCGCAGGGCGGGCGGGACTTCCAAAACACGCCCTACGCCGCCCGCGTGCCCTCCTGGTCGAGCATCGCCAGCAGCACATACTCCTCGGTGATGGAGTCCTCGCCCGCCCGCTCCGAGTGTTCTGCGGAGCCCGTCACGACATCCCGGGCGTCTTCGGTGAAACGCTCGAACATCACTGCCTCCCGTACTTCTTGTGCACGGCCTGCCGGCTGACGCCCAGCTCGACCGCGATCTCCTGCCACGACCAGCCCTGGTTACGGGCACTGCGCACCTGCACGGCTTCGAGCTGTTCAAGGAGCCGCCGCAGCGCGGCGACGGCTCGCAGCCCGACCCGTGGGTCGCGGTCGCCCGCCCGCTCGGCGAGATCGGTTGCTTCGGTCATGGGCGTCAACCTACATTGACAGTTGTCCACAGTCAACCTTGGTTGACGCCGCCGTCGTACCGTGGTCCCGTGATCGATTTCCGTACCGCCGCACCCGTGACCGGCAGCCTCGACGTCCAGTGG
The DNA here is from genome assembly GCF_042736455.1 of Streptomyces sp. NPDC060064. NCBI lineage: Bacteria > Bacillati > Actinomycetota > Actinomycetes > Kitasatosporales > Streptomycetaceae > Streptomyces > Streptomyces sp. NPDC060064. Next base: position 176,890 of record NZ_JBHWWF010000014.1, on the reverse strand, counting down.
CATGCCGGCTGGCCGTCGCCCAAGCACGACCCGCTGCCGGAGATACAGGTCCATGCGTACTCCGAGCACACCGTGATCCTTCGGCAGAACAAGTCCGTGCATTTCGAAGCCCCCTTCCTCTTCCTGCTGTTCGGGAACGAACGGGCACTGCTGCTGGATACCGGCGCCACGGCCGACCCCGCGCACTTCCCCCTGCGCGCGACCGTGGACGCGCTGATCGACGGGTGGCTCGACCGGTATCCGCGCGCGGAGTACGGACTGGTGGTGGCTCACACCCATGGGCACGGTGACCACATCGCCGGCGACGCCCAGTTCGCGGACCGCCCGCGGACCGAGGTCGTCGGTCCTTCGCTGAAAGAAGTGACAGACTTCTTCGGGTTCAAGGGCTGGCCGCAGGGCCAAGGAGAGCTGGACCTCGGCGGCCGGGTGCTGGATCTGCTGCCAGGGCCCGGGCACCAGGAGGCCGCCGTTGTCTTCCACGACCGGCACACCGGACTGCTGCTGACCGGCGACTCCCTCTACCCCGGCCGGCTGTACGTCCAGGACACCGCAGCCTTCACCGCCACCGTCGACCGCCTGCTGGCGTTCTGCGAGACGACACCGGTGACCCACATCCTCGGCTGCCACATAGAGATGACGACCACCGCGGACGTGGACTACCCGCGTGGCACCACGTATCAGCCGGACGAGCCCCCGCTCCAGCTGACAACCGCGCATCTGCGCGGGCTGCGCAGCGCCCTGGCCGTGCACGACGGGCCCTGCCGCGACTTCATCGTGGTGTACGAGGAGTGATGGTCGCCGTGATCCGCGCCCCCGGCCGGGCCAGGACGCGCACCACACGGGAAGTGCCGGCCGCCACCGTGCGGGTGTCCGTGCAGGCCGGGCCGGCCACGGCGATACGCCAGCCGTACATGCTCGGCGGCAGCGAGATCTCCGTCGTGTCCGGCCGCGCGGACGCCCGGTACACCAGTCGGTACGTCCCACTCGCCGGGTCGTACGCGTCCGTGCTCACCCGGCCCGCCACGGCCGCGGCGTACGGGGCGGCGGTCTGCTCCTTGTTCGTACGGAACGCTCCCGCGCCGTCGACCGCGCAGTACCCGCCCCCGTAGCACCACACATAGCCGGCCCAGCCGGAGCTGTAGCGATGAAGGGAGGCGAGCGCCTCCCGGTAGAAGCGCGACATGTTCGGAAGGGAGTTGTTGAGCGGGCCCCACTCGCCCACCACGACCGGGACCCCCTGCGCCTCGGGGTACGCGGTGACGGCCGACTCGTACGACTCGATCCAGCCCGCCGCCGGGTCGTAGTCCGCGCCCGCCTCCATCGCCCCGTTGTAGAAGTGCGGGGCGTAGACGACCTTGGGGTCCTTGATCTTCCCGAGGCCCGTGGGGACGCCCTCACCCACGATCGGGGTCGGCTCGATAAAGATCCAGCTGTCCTCGTCGGCCGAACGGACGGCGTCCGCAAGGCGGTTGTACATCGGCGTCAGCTGGTCGCGCTCGATCCGGCGGGCCGCCGTGGGCAGCTCCTCGCCCGGGCGCATCTCGCCCATCGGCTCATTGATCAGGTCGTAGCCGAGGACGGCCGGGTGGTGCTGGAAGCGGTCGGCGAGGACCCGCCACATCCGCGCCTGCGCGTGCCGCAGATCCTCGTCCTCGTAGAGGTGGGTGAACGCGCGCTGCACGGCCGGCTCGAAGTACTCGGAGAACCAGTCGTCCGGGTGCGGTGTGAAGGGCAGTCCGTCGGTCCGGGTCGCCCACTCGGGGATGCCGCGATGCCCGAAGGCGGGGCCGAAAACGTCCTGGTGGGCGTCGATCAGCACCTGGATGTCGTACCTCTCGGCCCAGTCCAGGATCCGCTCGACCTTGCGCAGATACGCGGCGCTGTACTGGCCCCGCCCGGGCTCGATGTCGTCCCAGAAGACCAGCAGCCGGGCGAAGTTGAAGCCCTTGGCGCGCATATCGCGGAAGTGCTTCTCGGTGATGGCGGAGAGGGCCCGCTCGCCACGGTTCGCCTTGTCCTCGACGTTCCAGCCGCGCAGGGTGAGCGTTCGGCCGCGGTCGTCGGTCAGCCGGGGAATGCCACCCGGACCGCCCGGGACCGCGGTCGCCGGGGCCCCGGCGAACAGCAGAAGGGTGCAGCAGACCGCCGCCAGTGCCCGGATCGTTCGGCGCGTACGCATGGGAGGATCCCATCAGCGCACCTGACGGTCCATCAAGAGGGCGTCAGCACGATCTTCCCGAAGAGGTCGCCGCCGGCCATCCGCTCGAAGCCCTCCCTGGCCCGGTCCAGCGGCAGCACCTCGTCGATCACCGGCCGTACGCCCGTCGCCGCGCAGAAGGAGAGCAGATCCTCCAACTCGTCCTTCGAACCCATCGTCGAGCCGACGACCTTGAGCTCCAGGAAGAAGATCCGGGTCAGCTCGGCGTGCGAGGGGCGGTCGCCGCTGGTCGCGCCCGAGATCACCAGCGTGCCGCCGGGCCTCAGCGACTTGACCGAGTGCGACCAGGTCGCGGCGCCGACCGTCTCGATGACGGCGTCCACGCGCCGCGGCAGCCGCGCGCCGGGCTCGTACGCCTCCTCCGCGCCCAGTTCGACGGCTCGCTTCCGCTTGGCCTCGTCGCGGCTGGTGGCGTAGACGCGCAGGCCCGCCGCCTTGCCGAGAACGATCGCGGCGGTCGCCACGCCACCGCCCGCGCCCTGCACGAGGACCGAATCCCCGGGCCGCACCCCGGCGTTGGTGAACAGCATCCGGTACGCGGTGAGCCAGGCGGTCGGCAGACAGGCGGCCTCCTCGAAGCTGAGCTCCTTCGGCTTCGGCAGGACGTTCCAGGCCGGGACGGTGACCTGCTCGGCGAAGGTGCCCTGGTAGCGCTCGGTGAGGATGGAGCGCGGCTCGTTCGGGCCGACACCGTGCCCGGTCTGGCCGATGACGGAGTGGACCACGACCTCGTTGCCGTCCGCGTCGATGCCCGCGGCGTCGCAGCCGAGGATCATCGGCAGCTTGTCCTCGCCGAGGCCGACACCCCGCAGCGACCAGAGGTCGTGGTGGTTGAGCGAGGCGGCCTTGACGGTGACGGTGGTCCAGCCGGGGCGGACCTCGGGGGCCGGGCGTTCGCCCAGCTCCAGGCCGTTGAGAGGGGCGTCGCGGTCGATGCGGGCGGCGTAGGCGGCGAACATGACCTTGACGATAGGACGGGGACGGGACGCGACGGAACCACTCCGAGGTGTGACACGCACCGCGTTGCGCCGTGGACGCCTCGGGCGTCGCCACCTGTTCGGACGAAGCCCAGGAACGAAGTTCTGCCGGTCCCGCCAACGGAACGGGCCGTGCCGCACCCCCCGAGGGGTGCGGCACGGCCCGTTCTCGTACGCCGAACGCGTCAGCGACCCGTCAACGCCTCGCGACACCCTCCGCGCGCGCAGCCGCCGCCACCGCGGCGGTGACCGCCGGGGCCACGCGCTCGTCGAACGGGGACGGGATCACATAGTCGGCCGCCAGCGCGTCGCCCACCACGTCCGCCAGCGCGTTCGCCGCCGCGATCTTCATGCCCTCGGTGATCCGGGACGCCCGCACCTGCAGCGCACCCGCGAAGATGCCCGGGAAGGCCAGCACGTTGTTGATCTGGTTCGGGTAGTCACTGCGACCCGTGGCCACCACCGCCGCGTACCGGTGCGCGACATCGGGGTGCACCTCCGGGTTCGGGTTGGCCATCGCGAAGACGAAGGCTCCCGGCGCCATCGAGGCGACCGCGGGCTCGGGCACCGTACCGCCGGAGACGCCGATGAAGACGTCCGCGCCGGCCAGCGCGGTCTCCAGCGAGCCGCTCAGCCCCGCCCGGTTCGTGATCTCCGCGAGCTCCCGCTTGACCGGCGTCAGGTCCTCGCGGTCGGCGCTGACGATGCCCTTGCGGTCGGCCACCGCCACATCGCCGATGCCCGCCTCCAGCAGGAACTTCGCGATGGCCACGCCGGCCGCTCCGGCGCCGGAGATGACGGCGCGCAGGTCACCGAGACCGCGCCCGGTCAGCTTCGCGGCGTTCCGCAGCGCGGCGAGGGTCACCACGGCGGTACCGTGCTGGTCGTCGTGGAAGACGGGGATGTCGAGGCGCTCCTGGAGCTTGCGCTCGATCTCGAAGCACCGCGGTGCCGAGATGTCCTCGAGGTTCACGCCGCCGAAGGACGGCGCGAGCCGCACAACCGTCTCGACGATCTCGTCCGCGTCCTTGGTGGCGAGCGCGATCGGCACCGCGTCCACGCCGCCGAACTGCTTGAAGAGGATGGCTTTCCCCTCCATCACCGGAAGCGACGCCTCCGGACCGATGTCACCGAGACCGAGCACCGCGGTCCCGTCCGTCACGACGGCGACGACCTGCGACTTCCAGGTGTAGTCGTGGACAAGCTCGGGCTGCTCCGCGATCGCGGTGCAGACCTTGGCGACGCCGGGTGTGTACGCGAGGGACAGGTCGTCCTTGTCGCGGATCGGCACGGTGGCCTGGACGGCCATTTTGCCGCCGCGGTGCAGCGCGAAGGCCGGATCGAAGGGCTCCTCGGGAGCACTCTCCGTACCGCTGTCGCTGCGAGGATTGACGATCTCCGCTGCCATTTGGTTGACCCCTTAAGTCTTCATCTGTTGAGGGTGGCCACTCCTGGTTGAGGAGGGGTGGGCGGGCACCGCGTCCGTGCCCTGCCGCAGCGGTTGGCCCGCCTGGCAGGGGGAGGTACGTACGCGCGGGCGCGCCGCACACGCGCCCTGAGCCCCGGATGAGGGGTGTAAACGTCCTTCATACCGGACGGACGGCACCGCGACGAGTCGTTATCCACGCGGTGACACGACTCATGGCCGAATATCTGGACACGTCCGCTTTGCGCACTGAAAGCCGTCCGCGAAGCAAGACAGACCGCAGATTTTCCGGTCGGGAGAAGGCATTCCCGTAAGAGGTCCGGCCTTGATGTACCGGCCTCCTGGGGTTCGGGGGTGACCCGTTACCCGATTTTGACATGCGCGGCCCCCTGATTGGGCTAGTCCGAATGGCAAGATGCCGAAAACACTCAAGGTCGCGACACTCGAAGGTGAGTACAACGACCGGAATGTCCAAAAAGGCTGCCACCTCACCCGCCGGAGGATCCTGATCATGACCGCAAGCAACACCTGTCGTACGACCGCCGCCCGTTCCCGGATCGCCGCGGTCGGCGCAATCGCGGTCGCCGGCTCGCTGATGCTCACCGCCTGTGGTGACCAGACCAACTCCGGCACCTCGGCGTCCGGGGGCACCAAGGAGAGCAGCGCTGCGCTCTTCGACAAGCTGCCGAAGAAGTACCAGGACGCCGGCGTGATCAAGGTCGGTACGGACGCCGCGTACGCCCCGATGGAGTACGAGGAGGGCGGCAAGATCGTCGGCATCGACCCCGACATCGCCGCGGCCCTCGGCACTCAGCTCGGCGTCAAGTTCCAGTTCACCAGCGGCACCTTCGACGGCCTGATCTCCTCGCTCAACACCGGCCGCCAGGACATCGTCATGTCCGCCATGAGCGACACCAAGGCCCGCCAGGAGGGTCTGGACGACAAGGGCAAGAAGGTCGGCCAGGGCGTCGACTTCGTCGACTACTTCACTTCCGGCGTCTCGCTCCTGGTCAAGAAGGGCAACCCGGAGAGCATCAAGTCGCTCGACGACCTGTGCGGCAAGAAGGTGGCCGTCCAGCGCGGCACGATCTACGAGGACACCTTCAAGACCCAGGCCGCCAAGTGCAGCAAGGACGGCAAGGGCAAGCTCACCATCGAGGCGTTCGACACCGACGCCGAGGCCCAGACCCGCGTGAAGTCCGGCGGCGCTGTCGCCGACCTCAACGACTACCCGGTCGCCGCGCACATCGCGAAGACCGCGGGCGGCGGCAAGGACTTCGAGGTCGCGGGCGACCAGACCGACGCCGGTCCGTTCGGCATCGCCGTCGACAAGGACAACGCGCAGCTTCGTGACGCGCTCAAGGAAGCGCTGAACGCGATCATCAAGAACGGCGAGTACACGAAGGTCCTGGAGAAGTGGGACGTCAAGGACAGCGCCGTGACCGAGGCGACCGTCAACGCCGGCAAGTAATACGGCGTTCTCGCCTCAAGCGTTCACTGAAGGGCAGTCACTGTGACTGACAAGTTCGACAAAACGCCCCCCGACGAGCCGCCGGCGGACTCGGCGGTCAGCAAGGGGGCATTCATTCCCCCTGAGAAGATCAAGGCCATCCCGGTACGGCACTGGGGCCGCTGGGTCAGCGGTGTCGTCGTCGTGGCGCTGCTGGGCACGCTGGTGTACTCGTTCTCGCAGGGCGACGTCAACTGGGGCACGGTCGGGGACTTCGTCTTCGACGACCGGATCCTGGCGGGCATGGGCCGCACGGTGCTGATCAGCGTGCTGTCGATGCTGATCGGCCTGATTCTGGGCATTGTTTTCGCGGTCATGCGGCTGTCGAAGAACCCGGTGACGGGTGCGGTGTCCTGGCTGTACATCTGGTTCTTCCGCGGCACACCGGTGTATGTGCAGCTGCTGCTCTGGTTCAACCTCGCGCTGATCTTCCCCGTCCTGAACCTCGGGTTCTACAAGGACGAGATGGTCGACGTCATGACCCCGTTCGTGGTCGCCCTGCTGGGCCTGGGCCTGAACGAGGGCGCCTACATGGCCGAGATCGTCCGGGCCGGCATCCAGTCGGTCGACGAGGGCCAGACCGAGGCTTCGCACGCGCTGGGCATGCCCACCGGCAAGACCATGCGGCGGATCGTGCTCCCACAGGCGATGCGGGTGATCGTGCCGCCGACCGGGAATGAGTTCATCAACCTGCTCAAGACCTCCTCCCTGGTGTCCGCGGTGCAGTACAACGAACTGCTCCGCGCGGCGACGAACATCGGCTCCACGTCGTTCGCGGTCATGGAGATGCTGCTGGTGGCCTCGATCTGGTACCTGGCTCTGACCAGCGTCTTCAGCGTCGGCCAGTACTACGTCGAGCGCTACTACGCCCGCGGATCGCTGCGGCAGCTGCCGCCGACGCCGTGGCAGAAGGTCAAGGCCAACTTGCTGTCGCTCGGCGGCCCGCGTGGAGGTGTCGCATGAACGCCATGGTGAAGGCCGAGGGCGTCCACAAGTCCTACGGTTCCGCGCACATCCTCAAGGGCATCGATCTTGAGGTCGCCCCGCGTGAGGTGTTCTGCCTGGTCGGCCCGTCCGGTTCCGGCAAGTCCACCTTTCTGCGCTGCATCAACCACCTGGAGCAGATCAACGCCGGCCGGCTCTCGGTCGACGGTCGGCTGGTGGGCTACCGGCAGAAGGGCGACAAGCTCTACGAGCTGAAGGACAGCGAGGTCGCGGCGCAGCGCCGGGACATCGGCATGGTCTTCCAGCGCTTCAACCTGTTCCCGCACATGACCGCTCTGGCGAATGTCATGGAAGCCCCGATCCAGGTCAAGGGCGAGTCCAAGGCCGTGGCCCGGGCCCGCGCGGAGCGGCTGCTGGACCGGGTGGGCCTGGCCGACAAGGCCAAGAACTACCCCTCCCAGCTCTCCGGCGGCCAGCAGCAGCGCGTCGCCATCGCCCGCGCGCTGGCGATGGAACCGAAGCTGATGCTCTTCGACGAGCCGACCTCCGCCCTCGACCCGGAGCTGGTGGGTGACGTCCTGGACGTCATGCGCGGCCTGGCCGAGGACGGCATGACCATGATCGTCGTCACCCACGAGATGGGCTTCGCCCGCGAGGTCGGCGACGCCCTGGTCTTCATGGACGACGGCGTCGTGGTCGAATCCGGCCACCCCCGCGACGTGCTGACCAACCCCCAGCACGACCGCACCAAGTCCTTCCTCTCGAAGGTTCTGTAGTCACACGAGAGGGCGGTACGGACGCGATGTCCGTACCGCCCTCTCGCGTTGTCCGGAAGCTACTTCACAGCCAGCAGCAGCGTGTCGGAGGGCGAGGCCCACACGGCGCGGGCCTCGCCGAATCCGGCCGTGCGCAGCGTCTCGGCGTGCCAGTGCGGGGACGGCATGTCCCCGTCGGCGTGCTCGCCGTAGATCTCGTAACGCTTGGCGGTCGGCCCGGCGAGTACGGGGTCCTCGGCGGCCAGGGCCCACCATCCGGACCAGTCGAGCGAACCGGCGGCCTTGGCCCGCTCCATGTGGGCGTGCCGGCGGGCCCGCTCGGCGGCGTTGATGCGTGGGGTGGTGCTGTCGATCATGTGGTCGGCGTTCATGAAGACACCGCCGTCCCGCACGAGCCCCGCGATCTGCCCGTACAGCGCGGCGAGGGGCTCGTTGTGCAGCCAGTGCAGGGCGGTGGCGGTGAGCACGGCGTCGTACTGGTCGTACGGCAGCTTCCTGACCCACTCGGGGTCCTTCAGGTCGGCGGTGACGAAGGTGATGCGCTCGTCGCCGTCGAAGTACCCCTCCGCGATGGTCAACAGGGCGGGGTCCAGATCCACCCCCGTACTGGTGGCCTTCGGGAACCGCTTGAGCAGCCGGTCCGTGATACTTCCCGTACCGCAAGCGAGATCCAGCACCCTCGGCTCGGGGCCCACCAGGTCCTCGACCATGTCCAGCATCACCCGGAACCTCTCCTCGCGGTCGGGCATGTACCACTCCTGCTGCCGGTCCCAGCTCTCCTGCCACGCCCGCCAGTCGGTCCCCGTACCCGTCCCTGCCGCCGTCTCCGCCACCGGAACCCTCCCGTCCGTAATACCCTCGAAGCATCATCAGCTGTTACGTCGACACTAGAACGCCGCGGTAAGGACTACAAGTGGAACTGGCCTATTACTCGGACTATGCCGTGCGCCTGGTCAACACCGAGGAGCCGGCTCGCAACAAGGACTCCCTCACCTCGGTCGAGTCCATTCGCGAGCTCTTCGGCGAGTCTTCCCAGGCCGCGCGCCGCGCCACCGACGCGGATGTCACCCGTTTCCGGTCCGTACGGGGCCGTCTGCGCGCGGTCTTCACCGCGGCCGACGCCGGCGACGAGACCCAGGCGGTCGACCTGCTCAACTCACTGCTGCTGGAGTTCCCGGTGAACCCGCAGATCTCGGGCCACGACTTCCGGGACGAGGACGGCCGCCCGAAGTGGCACATGCACCTGGCCGACCACCCGTCCAATGCGACGGCGGGGTACGCCGCGATCGCCGCGATGGGGCTCGCGTTCCATCTCACGGAGTACGGCGTCGACCGGCTCGGCCTCTGCGAGGCAGCACCGTGCCGCAACGCCTACCTCGACACCTCGACCAACCGCTCACGCCGCTACTGCTCGGACCGCTGCGCGACCCGCGCCAACGTGGCTGCCTACCGCGCCCGCAAACGTCTCGAGACGGAACGGTCCGCGAGCACGAGCCGCAGCGACGACGCCGCCCAGGAGACGACCCCGCGAACCGACCGCTGATCCTCGGCCAGCGGCCGGTATCTGCCGCGCACCCGCCCCAGCAGCAACTCGTGGGGCACTGTGCCGAACAGCCGGCTGTCCCCCTCCGCCCCCGGGTTGTCCCCGAGCACCCACCAGCCGTCCTCGCGCCGCTCGACGAGCCGCTTGACGATGAGCAGATCCTGTTGCAGCGGATGGCGCAGTACGGCGACGTCGCCGGCCTTCACCTCCGCGCCGTAATGCACCAGCAGTTGATCGCCGTGCTTCAGCGTCGGGTACATGGATGGACCCGACACTTCGGCGACCCCGAATGGCGCTCTCGGCTCCCGCCCCTGCTCAGTCATCCGCCACCTCCGAGTCCCACGGTATGTTCGGCCACCGGTCCCATACTGACCCTGGACTTTTGTCCTAAGCCCTAGGGGGCACCCGCGAAAACGCGTCTCTCACGGAGTAATGTCCCACCTGAGAAGACGATCACGAGGAAGGACAGCTCAATGCTCTCCCGCCTGTTTGCCCCCAAGGTGAAGGTCAGCGCCCACTGCGACCTCCCCTGCGGTGTATACGACCCGGCCCAGGCCCGCATCGAGGCCGAGTCGGTCAAGGCCGTCCAGGAGAAGTACCAGGCCAACGAGGACCCGCACTTCCGGGCCCGCGCCACGGTCATCAAGGAGCAGCGCGCGGAGCTCGCCAAGCACCACGTCTCGGTGCTGTGGAGCGACTACTTCAAGCCCCCGCACTTCGAGAAGTACCCGGAGCTGCACCAGCTGGTCAACGACGCCCTCAAGGCGCTGTCGACCGCGAAGGCCTCGACGGACCCGGCGACGGGCCAGAAGGCGCTGGACTACATCGCCCAGATCGACAAGATCTTCTGGGAGACGAAGAAGGCTTGATCTTCGATCATGCCCTCTGACCTGCAATTTCCTTGGTTGCAGTGTCTCCGAGTCCGCACCCGGTCCGCAGTCCGCCGAGCACGGCGTCCATGACGGAGCGGGTGCGGTCTTCTTCGCCCGGCCGGAGGTGCGCGTGGATCCGCAGCGCGATGACGGCGGACGCGTGGCCGAGGACGAGCTGGACCTGCCTGACTCTCGCTCCGTCGGCGATGAACGCCTCGGCCGCCTGGAGCCTGACGGGATCCCCATCCGGCAGGCTGGACGCGCTCATGCATTCGATCGAACAGCCCCTGCCCAGGCTTTACGGGCGAGCAGGTGAATCTCCTGGAACTGCCGTCGGTCGGTGGGCTGAGGCTCGCGAACCATCCGGGCCACCTCGGCCAACCCGGACTTGCGCAGCATCGCGGCGAGGTGATCAGGCGACCACCGATAGGCCGGGGCGACTGTGTGATCGAAGACCTGCGTCAGGTGAGACGGATCGTCGCTGGCCGAAAAGCCGACCAGAAGGTGGCCGCCAGGTGCCAGCACGCGGTGGAACTCCGCCAGGATGACGGGGAGTTCCTGCGGCGGAGTGTGGATGATGGACCAACGTGAGAGTGCGCCGCCCAGCACGCCGTCGGCGATGTTCAACGCGGCCATCGAGCCCACGTCGAACCGCAGGCCCGGATAGGCCTGTCGAGCCAACTCGATCATCGCAGGAGAGGCATCGACACCAAACGCCGCCAGCCCCAACTCGTCCAGATACGCAGTGACATGGCCAGGCCCACACCCCAGGTCCGCGACCTGACCGTCCCCACTCGCACTGACGACCTCGGCGAAGGCACCCAAGATCGCGCGGTCCAGGGGGCTGTCACGCAGCGTGTCGCGGAACAGCTGCGCATAGGTGGGGGCAGCAGCGTCGTAACCCTCGCGGGTGGCACTGAGGGCATCGTGTTGGACCATGCTCGCGACAGTAGTTCCTGGCCCCGAGGCGAGCCGAGAGAATCACGATCTTCCCTCCCGCCCGTTCGCCCGGGCTATCGCTGGTTCAGAGAACCATGCATCCGCTGCCCGATGCTCCGGCCCGACCCAGGCGAGCGAAGGCGCCTCGTCGAGATCAGCTACTGACGCCGCTGGCCAAGGACACAGAACTCGTTACCTTCGGGGTCTGCCAATACAACCCACGATTGATCACCCTGGCCAATATCAACACGCTGTGCGCCATGAGCCACCAGACGAGCCACCTCGGCGTCCTGGTCATCAGGCCTGAAGTCGAGATGCAGTCGGCTCTTGACCTTCTTGCTCTCATCAAGCCGGACGAAGTCCAACCCCGGCAGGCGATCCGGCTCCGGGCGGATCTCGAACTCCTCATCAGAGGAGTGGACCACAACCCAGCCAAGAGCCGTAGCCCACCACTGCCCCAAGGCCACCGGATCTACCGAGTGAACAATTACCTGTTCCCATTCCAAGGTCATCAGCCGAGCCTATACCTGGCAGGGCTCCGAAAACAGACACGCATGCAGTGGGCCAACTGACCTGTTTTTTCGCTTAGTTCGGAGAGTCCGCCGTACCTCGCCGTCCGCAGGCAGTCCGCCGAGCACGGCGTCCATGACGGAGCGGGTGCGGTCTTCTTCGCCAGGCTCACGCCCCGCCCGTCTCGGCGGCCCGGTCCTTCCGGCTGCGCAGGACCACCATTCCCGTCACCGCCGTGGCCAGCAGCCCCAGCGCGACGAGTGCCGGCATCAGGACGACGACCGCTCCCGCGCACAGGCAGCCGAGCCCTCCGGCGATGAGGATCACAGACCTCCGGCCGCCGGTGCGCAGCAGGATCGCGGCTGCCGCCAGCAGGAAGACACCCACGCCTCCGGCGAGCGCCCAGGCCACCACCCCGTGCAGCGGTTCGGACAGGTCGTAGTGCTCGGTGTCGGCGACCTGGTGGAGCACCGTCTTCATGCCCAGGGCGGTGAGTACGACTCCCGCGACGAGCGGCAGGTGCAGGAACGTGTAGGCGTCGCGGGCCAGCCGGGTGCGGGCATCACCGTCCAGAGTGGTCAGCCGGTGTTCGGCCGGTTCGCTGATCTGCCGGAAGTACACGCGCCACAGCCCGGCGACGACCAACAGGCCCGCGGCGGCAGCTGCCAGCACCGGCATGGTGAGGGGAAGTCCGGACACCCCCACCCCGATCGCAACGATGGACTCGCCCAAGGCGATGATCACGATCAGGCCGTGCCGCTCGGCGAAGTGCCCCGGCGAGGTGACACGCCAGCCCGATGCCCCCGTGACATAGACCCCGAAGTAGTCGATCACGACCGCGCCGAGCCACAACAGCACCTGCGTGACGCCGGTGAACGCGCTGCCGATCAGCAGCAGCACGAACGGCGGCGCCACCGACAGCAGCGCCGTCCGGCGCAGCGTCACATGGAGCGCCTCGTCACCGGGGCTGGAGATCCAGTAGGAGACCAGGTGCAGGATGCGGACCGCGCCGTAGCAGAGCACGAACACCAGTGGTGCGGACAGGCCGCCGGGCGCGTCGGTGTAGACCTGCGGGACGGCCAGTGAGACGACGAGCACCACCGCCATCACCGCGACCAGCACGGCGAACATCCCCCCGGTGTCGGCTCGCACCACATTGCCCAGCCAGGCGAAACAACACCAGCACCACCACAGCAGTGCCAGCACCACGGCCGCGCCGAGCATCCGCAGCAGGCTCGGGTCGGCCGCCATCAGGGCGGTGACCTGAGTGATCGCGTAGACGAACACCAAGTCGAAGAACAGCTCGGCCGGCGTCACCCGGTGACTGCCCTCGGTGGCAATCATCCGGGAACGCTCTCTACCTGTCGCCATGGCCTCTCCCCCTCTGGAGCCCACCACTCGGTCCGGTCGGCCACGCGCGGAAGGATACCCACGGCGGCACCGTCGGCGACGTGACCGATCGAGGCGCCATCAGTCCGCCGAGCCGCCCTCAGGCCGCGGGCGCGGGCGCGTGCAGTAACGGGCTCTTGTGCCGCAGCAGCCACTGCCGGTACGCGGCCGCGCGCAGGGCCGCCTCCCGGTACGCCGCCTCCAGCTCCTCGTACACCGCCGCGTACAGCTCCACGCACGCTCCGGGTCTGGAGAACAGCAGCAGCCGCACGGCGAGCGGGTCGCCACGCAGCGGACGGATCGCCATGTCCTCGCGCGGTCCCGAGGTCGGCTGGCACGGCGCGACCGCCTCGCCGACCGCGATCAGGGACGCGGCGGTGAGGTAATCCCCGTGCAGAACAGGTGGATTGAGGCCCGCTGCGCCGAGCACTCGGCGCAGCCCGTCCCATTCGCCGTCCACCGTCGGGTCGACCATCCAGCGGTCCCCGGCCAGGTCGGTCAGCTCCACGACGGCTGCGGCGGCCGCCGGATGGTCGCGGGCCATCGAGATGAACTGCGGCTCGCGCTCCACCAGTACGCGTACGGCGAGTCCGTCGGGCACCAGGAGCGGACAGCCCTCCACCTCGTGCACGAAGGCGACATCGAGCTGACCCGCGGCGACCATCCGCAGCAGCGCGTTGGCGGAGACGTCCATGTGCAGCGAGATCTCGGTTCCGGACAGCCGCTCGCGCAGCCGGCGCAGCCAGCCTGCCAGCGCGCGGCTGGCGGTGGAGCCGATGCGCAGCCGGGGGCCGCCGGCCCGCGCCGCGGCCGCCTTGGCCTCCACGACGAGCGCGGCCATTTCGGCCACCAGCGGGCGGGCCCGGCTCAGCACGGAGCGGCCCAGCGGGGTCGGCCGACAGCCGGTGCGTTCACGCGAGAAAAGCTCCGCGCCGAGGGAGTTCTCGATACGCCGCAGCTGCGTCGTCAAGGACGGCTGGCTCATGCCCAGTTGTCGGGCGGCTTTGTGCAGGCTGCCGCTGTCCGCTATGGCGCACAGCGCACGGAGGTGCCTCACCTCGAGCTCCATGACCCGAGCGTAGAGCCGCCTCAACTGTCACACCAGACACACGAGTTGGGGCACACAGGGCAGAACTGGACAGGGTGATGCGTTCGTGCTATCGGCAGTTGGCATCATCCGGAACGCATCAGGCTCCTCAACACTCTCCCCAAGCAAACCCGTTCATTGGATGAGCAGGAGCCCCCCACATGCGTCACTCCAGAACCGTACTCTCCGCCGCCCTCGGCATCGGCCTCGCCGCCGCGCTGAGCGCGGTGCCCGCGACCGCAGCCACGACGACGGCCAACTCCCCTACGGCCGCCGCCTCTTCGTCGTACTCCGCCTACGCCGGCTCGTCGGCGAATGCGAAGGCGACCAAGGCCTTCTTCGACGCCGTCGTGAAGTCGGTCGCCGAGAAGCGCGCCGCGAACCCCGGCGCGCAGGCCGTGACGGTCGTCTACAGCACCAGCGGCGCACCCAGCTTCCGCAGCCAGATATCCCAGAGCACCCAGATCTGGAACAGCTCCGTCAGCAATGTGAAACTGCAGGAAGGTTCGGGTGCGGACTTCTCCTACCGCGAGGGCAATGACTCCCGCGGCTCGTACGCCAGCACCGACGGGCACGGCCGCGGCTACATCTTCCTCGACTACGCACAGAACCAGCAGTACAACTCCACCCGGGTCACCGCCCATGAGACCGGGCACGTGCTCGGCCTGCCGGACCACTACTCGGGCCCGTGCAGCGAGCTGATGTCGGGCGGCGGCCCCGGCACGTCCTGCCAGAACGCCAACCCGGATGCGCAGGAGCGTGCCCGGGTGGACACCCTGTGGGCCAACGGCCTGGCGGCGGCGATCGCCCGCGTCTCCTGACCGGTCCCTGAGCACGAGAGGCGCCCCGCCGGCCCACGGCGGGGCGCCTTCCGCTCTCGGCGGAAGTAGTCGGAAACGCTTGGGCCTGCGGACAGGGCCGTGAATCCTGGGACCCACACGCCGGAGCCAGGAGGACCCGTGACCGAAGAGACGGACAGGCCGGACGAGCGTCCCGCGACGCTGTACGAGGCCGTGGGCGGCGCGGACGCGCTGCGGCGGCTGAGCAACACCTTCTACGACGCGGTCCTCGCCGACCCGCTGCTCGCCCCCGTCTTCGCCGACTTCACCCCCACCCACATCGAGCATGTCGCCGTGTGGCTGGCCGAGGTCTTCGACGGACCTGCCCGCTTCACCGCCGAGCTCGGTGGCCACCAGGCCCTGCTCCGCGCCCACCTCGGGCTCTCGATCACCGAGGAGCAGCGGCTGCGCTGGATGGAGCTGATGACGGACGCGGTGGCGAAGGAGCTCCCGGACGACGAGCTGCTGCGCCGCCGGGTGGTGGAGTACTTCGACTGGGGTACGAAGATCGCCCGTGGGGTCTCGGCCGACGCGGTGGGCACGGATCTCGGTGAACCGGGCCCGACGCCGCGCTGGGGCCGGAACGGAGTGCGCTGAGGGCCTCCGTCAAGCACCCACCGGCGCCGACTGCCCGAGCTCCGCACCGGGCGGCAGCTGGCCTCGGATACGGCTGAGGGCGTCGTCGAAGTCACCACCGGCGACGCCGGATTCGTACGCGGCTCCGCCGTAGTGCAGGGTCAGATTGAGGTCGGCGCGGTCGAGCTGCCCGTCCGGCTGTGCCTCGCCGAGCGTCAACAAGCAGCTGAGCGTGGCCCGTTGGACCGTGCCGTCCGAGTGGACGGGCAGTGGCATGTCCCACTCCAGTACGCAGGAGGACAGCACCCCACTCAGGCCCACCGGCTCGAGGGTGGCGAAAGTCGCCCCTCCGTACTCGATTCCCCTGATGTGCGTGCGCAGTTGCTGCCCGTGCGCCGCTATCGTGACCGCTTCCGCGCCCAGCCGGTCGCGGTACCAGCCCGCCCAGATTTCCGTCGACTCCGATGACATGGCGCGGACTGTAGCGGTACGACTGCTTCCGCCGAACAGCAGGGATGCCTCAGGTGGTCCCGACCCCTGCGCCGGGCTCCTTGCCGGGCCCCGCGTCGGCCTCAGTCACCCGGTCGGCCGACCGGCTTCCCGGCCACGTTCTTGTTCGCCTTCCCGGCCGAGTTCGCCACCGGCTTCTCGGCCGGCTTCTCGGCCGGCTTCTCGGCCGGCTTCTCGGCCGACCGATGGGCCGCCTTCCTGTTCGGCCACCTGTACGGCTTCTCGACCACTTCCTCGGCGTGCTCGGCACACTCCGGATTACGGCAGGGGCCGGGGCCCCACACGGGGACGAACGCCCCTAGCGTCTTGTGTCGTCTGATGGCCGTGCCGACAGGCTGTCCGCAGGCGGGGCACACCTTCTCCTCGGCCTGCGGGCGGCGGACGATCCGGCGCCCTTCGCTGCCCATACCTCCAGGATATGGCGGTATGGGCAGACCGGACAGCCCTGCGGTCACAGCTCCCTGCGGTACTTCCTGACGATCACGCCATTGTCGAAGGTGCGCACGGAGTCGAGCGCGAACTCACCGATGCCGAACTCTGCGGCGAACATGGGCATGCCCGCGCCGAGGATCACCGGGTAGGTCTTGATGACGAGCTCGTCGACCTCGCCCATCAGCTGTCCCGCCAGGTTCGCACCGCCGCAGAGGTAGATGCCGAGCCCGTCCTCCTGCTTGAGCTCCCGGATCTTGGCCACCACATCGCCGGAGACGATCTCCACATGCGGGTCGGGCGACTCCTTGATACTCCGGGACGCCACGTACTCCCGCAGATGTGCGTACGGGCTGGTGACCTGGAGGTCCAGGGCGAGGTCATAGCTGGCCCGACCCTGGATGATCACGTCGAACTCGCTGTTCGGCGCGTCGTCCACACCGAGCGCCTGGCGCCCCATGGTCGGCAGGGTATCCGGGCATTCCGTCCTGAGGTACTCGAGGAAGTCGCCGGTCACGAACGGCATGAAGCAGTCACCCTTGCCGTCCGGGGCTCCGATGAAGCCGTCGATCGACGCGGCGATGAAGTAGCTGAGCTTGCGCAAGCCGGTCCTCTTTGTCATGGGGTGATGGGAGTGGCCGCAAGGCGTGGGGTCTTCCCTGCCGGAACCACTCCGCCCATAGTGCTCCACTTGTAGTGGTTGCGCAAGGCATTTCCCGGGGAGGGAACCGGATGCCTCAACTCCTGTTCGGCTCACGCCACATGGGCCTCAGCGTGTGCGGCGAGTGACGAATTCGGCCAGGGACAGCAGATCGCCCGCCGCCGACAGGTCCGGCACCGCGCGCGAGAGCTCATGGACGGCACCCGCCATCCGGTCGGCCGCCTGCAGCTGCGCCCAGTCGCGGCCGCCCGCACGGTCGACCGCCTCGGCGGCACGGCGGACTGCCGAGGCGTCCATAGGCCCGCGGTAGAGCTGCGCCAGCTCGGCGCCCGCCGGGGTGCCCGATGCCAGCGCCGCGACCACCGGCAGGGACTTCTTGTGGGCCGCCAGATCGGCGCCTGCCGGTTTGCCTGTCCGGTCGGGGTCTCCCCAGATCCCGACCAGATCGTCGATGAGCTGGAAGGCGAGCCCCGCCTCCCGCCCGAAAGCGTCCATGGCAGCCACCTCCTCCTCACCCGCGCCCGCGTACAGCGCGCCGAGCGCGCACGCACAGCCGAGCAGCGCCCCGGTCTTGGCCGTCGCCATGTCGAGACACTCCTCCAGGGAGACCTCGTGCGGCGCACGCTCCTCGAAGGCGCAGTCCGCCTGCTGTCCGGCGCACAGCTCGACGACGCAGGCCGTGAGCCGCTTCGACGCGGCGGCCGACGCGGGGTGCCGGTCCTCGGCGAGCAGCTGCAGCGCGAGAGCGAGCAGCGCGTCGCCCGCGATGATGGCGGCCGGGGTGCCGAAGACCGTCCAGGCGGTGGGGCGGTGCCTGCGGGTGGTGTCCTCGTCGATGACGTCGTCGTGGAGGAGCGTGAAATTGTGCGCCAGCTCCACAGCGGCAGCCGCCCGTACGGCCGGCTGCGGGTCTCCGCCCAGCGCCCGGGCGGCGGCCAGTACGAGCGCGGGCCTGATGGCCTTGCCCGCCGCTCCCGCGGCCGGCGCCCCGTCGGCATGCTCCCAGCCGAAGTGGTACATCGCGACGGGGCGTATGGATGCCGGCAACGACTCGACGGTCGCGCGCAGTTGCGGATCGACGGTGCTTCTGGTGCGTCCGAGAAGCGCGACGGCCTCGCTGCCCTCGACGGTGTCCTGCATGGTCAACTCAGCGTTCCTTTCGAGGTGTTGGGCCGAGCTGTCGCGCCGGGGGCGCCGCGTGGCACCGGGCCCCCGGCCGCGTCGGTTCACCGCCAGCGGCTGACCTCGACGTTCTCCAGGACGCCGAGCGCGTCGGGCACGAGCACCGCCGCCGAGTAGTAGGCCGTGACCAGGTAGGAGATGATCGCCTGCTCGTCGATGCCCATGAAGCGCGCGGACAGGCTCGGCTCGATCTCGTCCGGGATTCCGCTCTGCTGCAGTCCGATGACGCCCTGATCGGCCTCGCCCGTACGCATACAGATGATCGACGTCGTACGGGCGTCGCTCACCGGGATCTTGTTGCACGGGAAGATCGGCACGCCGCGCCAAGCCGGCACATGATGCCCGGCGACCTCCACAGTCTCGGGGACCAGCCCGCGCTTGTTGCACTCGCGCCCGAAGGCGGCGACGGCCCGCGGGTGGGCGAGGAACAGCTTCGACCCGCGCCGCCGCGACAGCAGTTCGTCCATGTCGTCGGGGCTCGGCACTCCGTCGTGCGGCTGCAGCCGCTGACCGTAGTCGCAGTTGTTCAGCAGGCCGAACTCCCGGTTGTTGACGAGCTCGTGCTCCTGGCGCTCCCGCAGCGCCTCGATCGTGAGCCGCAACTGCTGCTCGGTCTGGTTCATCGGCTGGTTGTAGAGGTCGGCGACGCGGCTGTGGACCTTCAGTACGGTCTGGGCGACGCTCAGTTCGTACTCGCGCGGCGCCGCTTCGTAGTCGACATAGGTGTGCGGTACGACGGCTTCGCCGACATGGCCGGCGGACAGATCGATCTCCGCCTCGCCGTACTTGTTGGTCCGCTGCTGCGGCAGTTCGGAGAGCCCGGCCAGATGCGTACGCAGCGACTCCTCACGCTCCGCGAGGTTCAGCACATCGTCCCTGGTCAGGACGAGCACGGTGCATGCGGTCGCCGCGCGTGCGGTGTACTCCCAGACGGCTTCCCGGTCCGTGAGCGTCCGGTCGCCGAAGTACGCACCGTCGGCGAGGACGCCGAGCACCGCCTCGTCGCCGTACGGGCCGCTGCCGAGCTGCTCCACCCGGCCGTGCGCCAGGAGGAAGACGCGACCCGCTTCCGAGCCGGATGCGGCCAGCACCTCGCCGGGCGCGAACTCCCGTTGCTCACAGCGGTTCGCCAGCTCGGCAAGCACCGCCTCGTCGCCGAACTCCCGCAGTGCGGGCAGTTCGCCGAGCTCGGCGGGGATGACCGCCACCCGGTCGCCGGTCTGCACGAACGTCACGCGTCCGTCGCCGACCGAGTAGCTCAGGCGGCGGTTCACCCGGTAGGTACCGCCCTGTACTTGCACCCACGGCAGCATGCGCAGCAGCCACCGTGAGGTGATCTCCTGCATCTGCGGGACCGACTTGGTGGTGGTCGCAAGGTTCCGCGCGGCTGCCGTACCGAGACTCTGCTGCTGCGCCGTCTGCTGCCCGCGGATCTCGTCGCCGACCGGACCAACCGAACCAACCGACATGGGACTCCCTCTCGATCATGGGGTCTGACCTGCGAAGGGAAGCCTTCCAGCACAGCGAGTTCCGGCGCCATTACACAAATGAGTGGGACTGGATCGGGTGGGCCCGGGGCACTGTCCGGATCGGCTCGCTCACCGTGTGAACGGATGGTCCATCCACGGGAGTTCGGGTACAAGCACGATACGGAGCATTCCGCCCGGAACATTCCGCTCCGATCCCCTCACCCCCACAAGGAGACGGCCATGTCACCACCCATGTCCGCGAACAGCTTCCTCGACGCCCTGCGCGACGAGGGGCTGACGGTCGTCGAAGTCGGCGAATGGCGTACGCACAACCGCAACCACAAGGGCCCCTGGGGCCCCGTCCACGGCGTGATGATCCATCACACCGTCACCAAGGGCTCCGCGAGCACCGTCCGTATCTGCCGGGACGGTTACGCGAGCCTGCCGGGTCCGCTCTGTCACGGCGTCATCACCAAGGACGGCAGAGTCCATCTCGTCGGCTACGGGCGCGCCAACCATGCGGGTCTGGGCGACGACGACGTGCTGCGCGCGGTCATCGCGGAGAAAGCTCTCCCGCCGGACAACGAGGCGAACACCGATGGAAACCGCCATTTTTACGGCTTCGAGTGCGAGAACCTCGGCGACGGCGAGGATCCATGGCCGGCGGTCCAGCTGGAGGCGATCGAGAAGGCCGCGGCGGCGATCTGCCGGCGCCACGGCTGGACCGCGCGGTCGGTGATCGGCCACCTGGAATGGCAGCCGGGGAAGGTCGACCCGCGGGGCTTCACGATGAACTCGATGCGCGCACGCATCGACGAGCGTCTGAAGTGACAATGGGCAGGTGACCTGGGAAGCGTTCGACCTCACCGCCGCGCTGCGGCCGCGGCTGCCGTCGCCGCTGCAGCCGGTCGAGGATGAGCGCTTCGCCCGCCACGGCGTACGTCTGCTGCTCAAGCGCGAGGACTTGATCCACCCGGACCTCCCGGGCAACAAGTGGCGCAAACTCGCCCCGAACCTGCACGCGGCGGCCGGCCGGCCGCTCTTGACGTTCGGCGGCGCGTACTCCAACCACCTGCGTGCCACGGCGGCCGCGGGCCGGCTGCTGGGCTTCGCGACGATCGGCATAGTCCGCGGCGACGAACTGGCCTCGCGCCCCTTGAACCCCTCGCTGTCCCGGTGCGCGGCGGACGGTATGCACCTGCATTTCGTGGACCGCGCGGCGTACCGCGGGAAGGACGCCCCGGAGGTGCGGGAGCGCATCCTGACGGCTGCGGCGGAATCGATGGAGCAGCGTTGCGCAGGAGGAGGGGCCGCCGGTTCGGGACGGGGCGGGGCCGGGGACATCTACGTCGTCCCGGAAGGCGGCAGCAACGCCCTCGCCGCCCAGGGCTGCACCGCCCTCGGCCACGAACTCCGCGACGTCGCGGACGTCATCGCCGTCGCCTGCGGGACCGGTGGGACCCTCGCCGGACTCGCGGCCGGCCTCGGGCCGGGCCGGCGCGCCATCGGGTTCCCGGTCCTCAGGGGCGGCTTCCTCGGCGACTCCATACGCGCCCTCCAGCGGGAGGCGTTCGGCGGCCCCGCCGGGAACTGGTCCCTCGACGAGCGCTTCCACTTCGGTGGATACGCCCGTACCACCCCCGGGCTGGACGCCTTCGCCGCGGACTTCGAGGCCCGCCACGGGCTGCCCGTCGAGCGCGTCTACGTCGCCAAGATGCTGTACGGCCTCACCGCGCTCGCCGCCGAGGGCGCCTTCCCGCCCGGCACCACCGTCGCCGCCGTCATCACCGGTCAGGACGATTCCTCGCGGTAGGCGGCCGCCTCCTCCAGATCCAGCCGGCGCAGCAGCGTACGCATCATCTCGTCATCGATCCGCCGCTGGTCCCGCAGCTGTACGAAGACCTCGCGCTCGGCGTCGATCATCTCCCGCGCGAACCGCCGGTAGGTGTCGTCCGCCGACTCGCCGGTCACCTCGTTCACCGTCCCGAGCCGCTCCCAGACCGAGTTCCGCCGCCGCTCCATCACGGTCCGCAGCCGGTCGACGAGCGGCGGCGGCAGCGCGCCCTGTTCGTCCTCCAGCAGCTCGTTCAACCGCACCTCCGCCGCCTGCGAGGCCTCGCTCTGGGCCTGTGCCTCGGCCAGCGTCTCGGCGTACCGGTCGCGGCCGGGCAGCTTCAGCGCCCGGATCAGCGCCGGCAGCGTGAGCCCCTGCACCACCAGCGTCGAGATCACCGTCGTGAAGGTCAGGAAGAGGACCAGGTTCCGCGCCGGGAAGGGCTCGCCGTCCGCCGTCGTCAACGGGATGGAGAAGGCGATCGCCAGCGAGACGACGCCTCGCATCCCGGCCCAGCCCACCACCACCGGCGCGGTCCAGTTGGTGTCCGACTCGCGCTCCCTGATCCGTTTCGACAGGCAGCGCGGCAGGAATGTCGCCGGGAAGACCCAGACGAACCGCACCACGACCACGGCGACGAAGACCCCGAAGGCGTACCAGAGCGATTCGCCGACGCCGTACCCGCCGAGACCCTTGAGTACGTAGGGCAGTTGCAGCCCGATCAGCGCGAAGACCGAGGACTCGAGGATGAACGCGACCATCTTCCAGACCGCCTCCTCCTGCAGCCGGGTCGCGAAGTCGACCTGCCAGGAGCGGTGCCCGAGATAGAGCGCGACGACGACCACGGCGAGCACTCCGGACGCCCCGACCTGCTCGGCCGCCGCGTACGCGACGAACGGGATGAGCAGCGAGAGCGTGTTCTGCAGGAGCGCTTCCTTGAGATGCGTACGCAGCCAGTGGATCGGCACCATCAGCACCAGGCCGACGACGACTCCGCCGACCGAAGCCAGCACGAACTCCTCGATGCCGCCGGCCCAGCTCGCGCCTTCGCCGACCGCCGCGGCCAGCGCCACCCTGAACGCGGTGATCGCGGTCGCGTCGTTCACCAGGGACTCGCCCTGCAGAATCGTGGTGATCCGGCTCGGCAGGCCCAGCCGGCGGGCGATCGCGGTCGCGGCGACCGCGTCCGGCGGCGCGATCACCGCGCCGAGCACCAGCGCCGCGGTCAGTGGCAGGTCCGGCACCAGCAGAAAGGCGAGGTAACCGACCGCGACGGTCGCGAAGAGGACATAGCCGACCGAGAGCAGCGCGACGGGCCGCAGATTCGCCCGGAGGTCGAGGTACGAACTGTCGACCGCGGCCTTGTACAGCAGCGGCGGCAGCACCAGCGGCAGCACGATGTTCGGGTCGAGCGTGTAGTCGGGCACCCCCGGCACGTACGCGGCGATCAGCCCCGCCGTCACCAGCAGCAGCGGTGCCGGGACCGGAGTCCGGCGGGCCGCCCCGGCGATCGCGGCGCTGGCCGCGATCAGCGCCACCAGCGGCAGTACGTCCATTTTCGCCCTCCTCACGTCCGTACGACGCCCGAGGGCCGCGTCGTAGTCTGGCAATCATGAGCGAGTGCCCGCATGTACGAAAACTGCCGCACCCGGAACCTGCTCCGTTGAGCGAGACGTGCCCGGGGTGTCTGGCGATCGGCAGCCACCCCGTACAGCTGCGGCTCTGCCTGGTCTGCGGCCACGTGGGCTGCTGCAACTCCTCCCCCCACCAGCACGCCGAAGCGCATTTCCGGGAGACCGGGCACGCGGTGATGCGGAGCTTCGAGCCGGGAGCCGTCTGGCGCTGGTGCTTCGTCGACGGTTCGATCGTCTGACGCGTGGGTACGTCAATCCTCCGCTGGGTCCTCGCAATTGGGCGCCGCAAACCTCTAGCCACTGTGTGTACTCATATGCTTACCATGAGTGACAGTCATCGACTGGGGGTCCCGGCGACAGGGCACCATGGATCGCGATAGCGTCGCCGGGCCAGTACCGGCTACGTACAAATGCGTAGCGACGGCTTCGGGATCTCCCCTCCCGTAGCCCCGAAAGAGCTTGTGCCACCTTGGAGGTGAGGGTGTCCCAGATCGCAGGCGAGCCCGGGACCCAGGACTTCGTGGAAGTCCGGCTGCCCGCTGCGGGTGCCTACCTGTCCGTGCTGCGTACGGCCACGGCCGGCCTCGCAGCGCGCTTGGACTTCACCCTCGACGAGATCGAGGATCTGCGGATCGCGGTTGACGAAGCGTGCGCGATTCTGCTGCAGCAGGCTGTGCCCGGCTCCGTTCTCAGCTGCGTGTTCCGGCTCGTCGACGACTCGCTCGAGGTCACGGTCTCGGCGCCGACGACCGACGGTCGCGCGCCGGAGCGTGACACCTTTGCCTGGACGGTGCTGTCGGCACTGGCGGGCAAGGTCGACTCCACGGTCGCGGACGACCGTACGGTCTCCATCAGCCTGTACAAACAGCGCGGCGCGGGACCCGGGCCGGCGTGAGGGACGGGGGCGGTCCGGTGCAGGACGAGGAGCGCGGACCCCGGATGCTGAGCGCGCCGACTGACATCCCGGAGCAGGAGGCGCGGCCGCACCCGGAGGACGGACTTGACGGCCAGACGGCCGCGGCGGAGCAGGCGCAGGCAGAGCGGGCGGACCGTATGAGCGAGCACGTGCACGAGAAGCAGCACGATCCACATGACCGCAGCGCTGCGCGGGTGATGTTCATCGAGCTGCGCAAGCTGCCCGACGGCTCGCCGGAGCGGGCGGAGCTGCGCAACCAGCTGGTGCGGATGCACCTGCCGCTCGTCGAGCACCTGGCGCGCCGCTTCCGTAATCGCGGCGAGCCGCTGGACGATCTGACGCAGGTCGCAACGATCGGTCTGATCAAGTCGGTGGACCGGTTCGATCCGGAGCGGGGCGTCGAGTTCTCGACGTATGCGACGCCCACGGTCGTCGGCGAGATCAAGCGCCACTTCCGCGACAAGGGCTGGGCGGTACGGGTACCGCGCCGCCTGCAGGAGCTGCGGCTCGCCCTGACCACGGCGACGGCGGAGCTCTCCCAGCAGCACGGCCGCTCCCCGACGGTGCACGAGCTGGCGGAACGCCTGGGCATCTCGGAGGAGGAGGTCCTGGAGGGCCTGGAGTCCGCGAACGCGTACTCCACGCTGTCCCTGGACGTCCCCGACACGGACGACGAGTCCCCGGCGGTGGCGGACACGCTGGGCGCGGAGGACGAGGCCCTTGAGGGCGTCGAATACCGCGAGTCACTGAAGCCGCTGCTGGAGGACCTGCCGCCGCGCGAGAAGCGGATCCTGCTGCTGAGGTTCTTCGGCAACATGACGCAGTCGCAGATCGCGCAGGAGGTGGGCATCTCCCAGATGCACGTCTCCCGCCTGCTGGCCCGCACCCTGGCCCAGCTGCGCGAGAAGCTGCTGGTGGAGGAGTAGGGACGGCCGGGGCCGCCCGGCGCGGGGCGCGCGCCGAAGCGCCCGGTCCGGCCCAACGCCCCGGCGGCGGAGCATCCACGCCGCGAAGCACGACGCTCCCGCCCGAAACGCCCGGTCCGGCACAGGCCGACTCAGGACCGCCCACGGTCGGACGCTCCGGCGCGCGCCGACAAGCCGGCGATTCCCAGGGCGTGGCCCCGTCCCCGACAACAACCAGCGCCGCGAAGCCGGCGCCGCCTCGCGGGGGGCGTGGGGGACCGTGCCCCCTCACCACATCAAGGGCGGGCGGGTGGGAAAGAACCCGCACCCGCTACGCGTCCCGCGCCGCGCCGCCCCGGATGCCCAGCGCCTCTGTCGTCGTCGGGTTGACCAGCAGCACCAGGCCGGTCAAAGCGACCATCGCCAGCACGATGCCGAGCGGGATCAGCCCGGCCGACGAACGCAGCAGCGTCCACGACGGGATCAGCGCCATCAGGTGCGTGATGATCGCCGGACCCCGGCTCCAGCTGCGCCGCAGCAGAAGCCCCCTCGCCGCGATCAGCGGGATCGCGCCGAGTGCGATAAGTGTCACTCCGCCCATCTCCGCCTGCGAGGGACTGTCAGGCCGGCCGAGCAGCCCCAGCACGAGCATGTAGACGCCGCCCGCGGCCAGTGCCAGGCCCTCCAGACCGGATACCGCGGCCGCGGCGGTCAGACGGGCAGGTCGGGGGGTCTGGTCATCGCTCACCTCTGCAGGGTAGCCCGCGTGGGAAGCCCGGGTCTGGGCCCGGTACCCACCACTGGGTACGCTGCTGCGCATGCGCGCACTTCTTGTGGTCAATCCGGCAGCAACCACCACCAGTGCTCGCACCCGTGACGTACTCATCCACGCCCTCGCCAGCGAGATGAAGCTGGAAGTCGTCACGACGGAGTACCGGGGACACGCCCGCGACCTCGGCCGTCAGGCCGCAGATTCCGACGACACGGAGCTGGTCGTCGCCCTCGGCGGCGACGGCACCGTGAACGAGGTCGTCAACGGTCTGCTCCACAACGGTCCCGACCCCGACCGCCTCCCCCGCCTCGCCGTCGTCCCCGGCGGCTCGACGAATGTCTTCGCCCGGGCCCTCGGGCTCCCGAACGACGCCGTGGAGGCGACCGGCGCGATCCTTGACGCGCTCCGCGACCGGACCGAGCGGACGATCGGCCTCGGTCGCGCGGCCGGCACCCCGGGCACGAAGGACGAGTCGGCCCCGCCCCGCTGGTTCACCTTCTGCGCCGGACTCGGTTTCGACGCGAGCGTCATCGGCCGGGTCGAACAGCAGCGGGAGCGCGGCAAGCGCTCCACTCACGCCCTCTATATGCGCCAAGTGGTACGGCAGTATCTGGACGAGCCCCACCGCCGGCACGGCCCGATCACCCTCGACCGCCCCGGCAAGGACCCGGTCACCGATCTCGTGCTGTCCATAGTCTGCAACACCGCCCCCTGGACCTACCTGGGCAATCGCCCGGTGTACGCCTCCCCGGCGGCCTCGTTCGACACCGCCCTGGACCTCGTCGCACTGTCCAAGCTGTCTGCCCCCGCCGTGGCCCGGTACGCCACCCAGCTGCTCACCTCGACCCCCGAGCGCGGACCGCGCGGCAAGCACGCCGTCACTCTCCATGACCTGACGGACTTCACCTTGAATTCAAAGGTTCCGCTGCCGTTCCAGATGGACGGTGACCATCTGGGGCTCCGT
The DNA here is from genome assembly GCF_042736455.1 of Streptomyces sp. NPDC060064. NCBI lineage: Bacteria > Bacillati > Actinomycetota > Actinomycetes > Kitasatosporales > Streptomycetaceae > Streptomyces > Streptomyces sp. NPDC060064. Next base: position 150,007 of record NZ_JBHWWF010000014.1, on the reverse strand, counting down.
ACGAGCGTGACGTTCACAGGCGTACGCCGTGCACTGCGTGTGATTGTGTGAGCGGAAGGACCGAAAGTCCTTTATCTCGAACGTATGGGCTGGGCTCCACCCCATAGAAGTACGGCTGTGACCTAGTCGACACCGAGGAATCAAAAAAAAGTTTCCGGAAGGGGTTGTATCCGCCGCCGAGGTTTGCGAATCTCTACATGGCGATCGGGACGGCCCGCAACATCGGCCCCACAGACCGCCAGAACCCCCCCTTAGAACCCAGGACCACGCCGGGTAACTGGCAGTCGGCCCTTCCCTCGTGGGGGGATTCGTGAAAGCGTTCACATTCACAAGCAACCTGAATGTAATACCAAGGAGAGGTAGCAGCCATGGACTGGCGTCACAACGCCGTTTGCCGCGAGGAAGACCCCGAGCTCTTCTTCCCCATCGGCAACACTGGTCCTGCGCTGCTGCAGATCGAGGAAGCCAAGGCCGTCTGCCGTCGCTGCCCCGTCATGGAGCAGTGCCTGCAGTGGGCGCTCGAGTCCGGCCAGGACTCCGGCGTCTGGGGTGGCCTCAGCGAGGACGAGCGTCGTGCGATGAAGCGTCGCGCCGCTCGCAACCGGGCGCGTAACGCCAGCGCCTGACGCCCCCCTGCTACGAGCCTGAGCCCGGCGCCGCGTACAGAGAGTACGCATTCACCGCCTTCGAGCCGCAGCGCGCAGTACCCCCGATGCGCATAGCAACGTGAGCTTCGAGCCCCGGACCGTTCCACACGGTCCGGGGCTCATTGCTGTTCCGGCTCTCTTGCTTCCCGCTTCTCGCCTACTTCTGCTTCTCTACTTCTCGCCCTGGACAGGGATGTCGAGAACGACGCGGGTGCCACGACCTGGCGCCGGGACCGGAACCATGTCGAAGGTTCCGCCCAACTCCCCTTCCACCAGGGTCCGTACGATCTGCAGACCCAGATTGCCGGCGCGCTGCGGATCGAAGCCCTCCGGCAGACCGCGGCCATCGTCCTGGACGGTGATCAGCAGCCGGCTGGTCTCCGCGCGCTGATCGGCCCGCACCGCCGCGACCTCGACCGAGCCGCGCTCCCCCTGCGCGAAGGCGTGCTCGAGGGCGTTCTGCAGCACCTCGGTCAGGACCATGGAGAGCGGTGTGGCGACTTCGGCGTCGAGGATCCCGAACCGTCCCGTACGGCGGCAGTCGACCTTGCCCGGCGAGATCTCGGCGACCATCGCGATGACCCGGTCCGCGATTTCGTCGAACTCGACGCGCTCGTCCAGATTCTGGGAAAGCGTCTCATGGACGATCGCGATCGAACCGACGCGCCGTACCGCCTCGTTGAGCGCCTCCCGGCCGCCTTCGGAATCCATCCGGCGGGCCTGGAGACGGAGCAGGGCGGCGACCGTCTGGAGGTTGTTCTTCACCCGGTGGTGGATCTCCCGGATGGTGGCGTCCTTGGTTATCAACTCGCGCTCGCGGCGGCGGAGTTCGGTGACGTCACGGAGAAGTACGAGAGAGCCGATCCGGACGCCCTTGGGCTTGAGCGGGATGGCGCGCAGCTGGATGACGCCGCCATTGCCCTCGACCTCGGTCTCGCGCGGCGCGTAGCCGCTGGCAAGTTTGACCAGGGCCTCGTCGACCGGACCGCGGGACGGGGCGAGTTCGGCGGTGGTCTGGCCGAGGTGATGTCCGACGAGGTCGGAGGCAAGGCCGAGGCGGTGGTACGCGGAGAGGCCGTTGGGGCTCGCGTACTGGACGACGCCGTCGGCGTCGAGCCTGATCAGCCCGTCGCCGACGCGCGGCGACGCATCCATGTCGACCTGCTGCCCGGGGAAGGGAAACGATCCTGCGGCGATCATCTGGGCGAGGTCGGAGGCGGACTGGAGGTAGGTGAGCTCCAGCCGGGAAGGCGTCCGTACGGTCAGCAGGTTCGTATTGCGCGCGATGACGCCGAGGACTCGGCCCTCGCGGCGTACGGGGATGGACTCGACCCGCACCGGCACCTCCTCGCGCCACTCCGGGTCGCCCTCGCGCACGATCCGCCCCTCGTCGAGCGCGGCGTCCAGCAGCGGCCGGCGGCCGCGGGGGACGAGATGGCCGACCATGTCGTCCTGGTAGGAGGTGGGGCCCGTGTTGGGCCGCATCTGGGCCACCGAGACATAGCGGGTGCCGTCGAGGGTGGGGACCCAGAGGACGAGGTCGGCGAAGGAGAGGTCGGAGAGCAGCTGCCACTCCGAGACCAGCAGATGGAGCCACTCGAGGTCGGATTCACTGAGGGCTGTGTGCTGGCGTACGAGGTCGTTCATGGAGGGCACATCTGCGAGCGTACCTTCGGGGTGAACCGGTTGAGCCGTCCGCCCGTGCCGGAGGATGGACCGGAACTAAGCTCTGCAGATGGATGGACAGTGGAGAATGGTCTAGTCCAGAATGTTTGAGTAAAGCCTCCACCCTCCCCGCACAGGAGAGTGGAACGAGGTACCCGGCGCTCTCTGCCCTGACTGCGTCGATACCTCTCACACGGCCGAGCGGGACCGCACACCTGCCGGCCGGAGCAGCTCCGGGCTGCGGTGCCGTACGGGTTGAGGGTCCCGTCACGGCGCCGCGGCCCGCGGGTGCCTGCGCCCCCTTCAGCCCCCTCAGCCCCTGTCAGCGGGTCTCGTCACCGTTCAGTGCGTCTCCGTCACCTTCGCCAGAGCACGCGGCGCGTCCGGGTCCTGGCCGCGCGCGATCGTCACCTCGTACGCCAGCAGCTGCAGCGGCAGGATCTCCAGGATCGGCTGGAGTTCCTCCGGGACGCCGTCCACCGGGAGGACAAAGCCCGCCGAGGCCGCGTCGACCTGGAGCTTGGGACCGATCACCACCAGGTCCGCGCCGCGGCCGCGGAGGCGGTCGAGGACCGGCTGGAGGGCCTCGCCGCCCTTGCCGTCGGTGACCACCGCGATGACCGGGGAGATGTTGTCGACCATGGCCAGCGGGCCGTGCAGCAGATCCGCGCCGGAGTACGCGAGGGCCGGGATGTAGCTCGTCTCCATCAGCTTCAGCGCGGCCTCCTTCGCCGTGGGGTAGCCGTAACCCCGCGACGTGATCACCATCCGCTCGGCGAAGCGGTAGCGGGAGGCCAGCTGCCGCACCTCGTCCTGGCGGGACAGGATCTGCGCGGCGAGCTCCGGGAGGAGCTTCGCCGCCGCGCCGTCGCCGCCGCGCAGACCCTCCACGAACAGATAGAGCGCGAGCAGCGACGCGGTGTACGTCTTCGTCGCCGGGAGCGCATTCTCCGGGCCGGCCAGGATGTCGATGTGGAATTCGGAGACCGCCGCCAGCGGGGAATCCGCGTTGTTGGTCACCGCCAGCGTGATCGCGCCCGCCTCCCGCGCCGCCTTCGTCGACGCCACCAGATCCGGTGAGCCGCCGGACTGACTGACCGTGATGACCAGGACGTCGGTCAGATCGGGTCGTGCTCCGTACGCCGTCGTCGTCGACATGGAGGTCAGCCCGCACGGCAGACCCAGCTGGATCTCGAGCAGGTACTTCGCGTACAGCGCGGCGTTGTCGGACGTGCCGCGCGCGGTCAGCAGCACGAAGCGCGGGCCCCGCGCCGAGATCGCCGCCGCCGCCTCGCGGATCTTCGGCGCGCCCTCCTCGAGGATGCGCCGCAGCACCGCCGGCTGCTCCGCCATCTCGCCGGACATGATCCGGCCCGGACGCTCGCTCTGTTCGGCCGAACTCGTGGCGGACATGCTGGCTGCCTCCATGTGGCATTCCTTGTGCCGGGGACGGAAGGGTCTCCCGGTACAGCACGGCCCGCGTCGGTCAGCCCCCGGCGCCCTTGCCGGTGATGACCTCCGCGGCGGCCCGTCCGCAGACGCGGGCGGCGCCATGGGTCGCGATGTGCAGGACCCCCCTCGGCTCCGCCCGGTCCACACCCATCTCGACCACGACCGTGTCGGGACGGGCCTCGATCAGGGCGTCCAGAGCGTCCGCCATCCAGGGGTGGCGGTGGACGTCGCGTACTACAGCGACGATCCTACGGTCCCCCGCAAGACCCAGCACATTTCCGACCAGAGAGGGTGTATCGGTCGTACCGTCAGCAGCGCTGCCATAGGTGTCGGTCGTCGTGCCCGGCAGTATCGCGGCCAGCTCCGCCGCCACTCCCCACGGAGTCTCGTCCCCCACGGCGATGTTCGCGACCGGCGTGAAAGCGGCTACGTACGGAGGGCTCGTCAGCGGTTCGTACGGCACCTCCCCCGCTGTCACCCGCACCGCCCGGCGCGCCGCGACAAGGCCGATGTCGGTGCCGGGCGCGGTCCCCTCCTGTGCAGCCGCACCCGGCTCCGCTGCAGCCCCCCTGGCCCGGCGCGTCCAGTCGGCGAGGGCGCGTACCCGCGCCGCCGCGTCGGCCAGCCGCTCCTCGGGCAGTTCGCCGTCCCGTACTGCCGCGACCAGCGCGTCGCGCAGCCGCAGTACGGTCTCCTCGTCGGCCAGGCCGCCGCCGACGCAGATCGCGTCGGCGCCCGCGGCGATCGCGAGGACGGAGCCGCGCTCGATGCCGTACGCCGCCGAAATGGCCTGCATCTCCATGCCGTCGGTGACGATCAGGCCCTGGTAGCCCAGCTCTTCGCGCAGCAGACCGGTGAGGATCTGCGGGCTCAGCGTCGCCGGGCGGTTCGGGTCGAGCGCGGGAAGCAGGATATGCGCGCTCATCACCGCTTTGGAACCCGCCGCGATCGCGGCGCGGAAAGGCACCAGCTCACGGGCGTGCAGCGTGTCGAGATCCACGTCTATCCGGGGCAGCGCATGGTGCGAGTCCACATTGGTGTCGCCGTGTCCGGGGAAGTGCTTGGTGCAGGCGGCGACTCCGGAGGACTGGAGGCCTTCGACGTACGCGACGGTGTGGCGGGAGGCGAGCGCGGTGTCGGCACCGAAGGACCGTACGCCGATGACCGGGTTGTCCGGATTGGAGTTGATGTCCGCGGACGGCGCCCAGTTGAGGTCGACGCCGCACTCGGCGAGCCGGCGGCCGAGCTCTCGGGCGACGGCCCGGGTGAGGTCCGTGTCGTCCACCGTGCCCAGCGCGTAGTTGCCGGGGAAGGAGGAGCCGGTGCGCACCTCAAGCCGGGTGACGTCCCCGCCCTCCTCGTCGATCGCGACCAGTACGTCGTCCCGCTCGGCCCGCAACTGCGCGGTGAGCGCGGCCAGCTGACCGGGCGAGACGATATTGCGGCCGAACAGGCCGACGGCCGAGAGGCCTTCGCCGATCCGGCGCAGCAGCCAGTCCGGCGCGGTGGTGCCGACGAAGCCCGGCTGCAGGACGGCGAGCGCGTCGCGGGTCAGGGTGTCTGTACTGCGTACGAGAGTTGTCATGTGGACGGCGTCATCCCTTCACTGCGCCGGCCGTCAGACCCGCGGCCATCTTGCGCTGAACGAGGAGGAAGAGGATCACGATGGGGATGGCCATCATCGTGGCGCCCGCCATCATCGGGGCGTACTCGGTGCCGTTCTTGGTGGTGAAGTTGCCCAGCCACACGGTGGCGGTCTGGTTCTGCTGGCTCATCAGCATCAGTGCGTACAGATACTCGTTCCAGGCCTGGATGAAGCCGTAGACCGAGGTGGCGACCATGCCCGGGGCGAGCAGCGGGAAGACCACGCGGATGAAGGCGCCGGTGCGGGTGCAGCCGTCGACCATCGCCGCCTCCTCCAGCTCCTTGGGGATGTTGACGATGAATCCGCGCAGCGTCCACACCGTAAAGGGGAGGATGAAGGTCAGATACGTGATGATCAAGCCCGTAAGCCTGTCGTACTGACCGAGGTCGTTCAGCAGCAGGAAGACCGGGATGATCATGGCGACCAGCGGGATCATCTGGACCGCGAGGATGCCGACGATCACGATCTTGCGGCCGCGGAAGGCGAACCGGGATATCGCGAGCGCGGCGAGCATGCCGACCGCGATGCCGATGACGACCACGACGAGCGAGACGGTCAGGCTGCGTCCGACCGGTCCCCAGAAGTCGGCGATGTCCAGGGCCCGCCGGAAGTTCTCCGTCGTGAAGACGTTGGGGAAGAAGTGCGGGTCGGGGTCGATGGCGTCCTTGGCCGGCTTGAACGCCGTGTTCAGCATCCAGTAGACCGGGAAGCCCGCGGTGACGAAGACAAGGAGGCCGAGCAGATTCCAGCCGAGCCGGCTCTTCCTGGGACGGCGGGTGGCGGCGGGAGCCGCGGCGGTCGAAGTCACTCCACCTCTCCGATCTTGAGCATCTGGCGCATATAGACCGCGACCACACCGAGCAGCAGGATCACGGTGACAAGCGCGATCGCCGAGCCGGTGCCGTAATCGTTGACGACGAAGGCCTTGTCGTACGAGTACGTGGTGAGCAGCTGGAACTCCGCCTCGGGATGGCCGTTGCGCATCACGAAGACCTGCGGGAAGACACCCATGTCCCAGATCACCGAGAGCGTCGTCAGCATCACGATGATGGGCTTGAGGATCGGCAGGGTGACGAAGCGGAAGACTCCCCAGGCGCCGGCGCCGTCGAGACGGGCGGCCTCTTCGAGCTCCTTGGGCACCTGGGTGAGGCCGGCGCTGAGTGTGATCACGACGAAGGGCACGGCGCCCCAGACCACCAGCAGGATGATCACGGCGAGGCCCTGGGGGCCGCTGGCGAACCAGTTGTGGCCGACCATGTCGACTCCGGGCAGCCTGGAGAGCAGCCAGTTGAGCACGCCGTAGTCGGCGTCGAAGAGCCACTTGAAGATCGCGGTGGCGACGATGATGGGCATGCCCCAGCTCGCCACGAGCGCGATGTTGATCAGGGTCTTCACCCAGCCGGAGACCCGTTGCAGCAGCAGCGCGATCAGCATGCCGATGACCATGGTCAGCACCACGGCGCTGAAGGCGAAGACCGCGGTCCGTATGACGACGGTCCAGAACTCGCTGTCCCCGAGGATCTTGGAGAAGTTGTCGAAGCCGACCGACTCCGGGTCCTTGAAGCCCCACAGCTGGGGCTGGCCGAACTTCTGGAAGGAGAGGGTGACCAGCCGTACCAGCGGATAGCCGAGGACGAGCAGAAGGATGAGCAGGCAGGGTGCGAGCAGCAGCCAGGGCACTCCTGCCCCGTCTGCTGTCGGCTTTCTGCCGGGCTTTGCCGGGGTGGCTGCGCCGGTCCCCGGTGGTGGCGATTGCCGCGTCGGCGGCACCGTGGCGGTGGTTGTCTCTGCGGCACTCATCCCGTGCTCCTCAGCGGTCCCTCTCCCGGTACGAGCGGCAGGGCCCCGTCGCGGTGACGGGGCCCTGCCCTTGGGTCACTTGGTGTTGATGACCTTGTCGATCGCGGCGTCCGCGGCCTTCGCGGCGTCCGCCACCGACTTCTTGCCGGTGCCGATCTGCTGCAGCATGGTCTTGAGGGTCTGGGCCTTCTCGACCTGACCCCAGCCCGGTGCCATCGGGACGAACCAGTTGGACTCGGCGGCGGTGGCCGGGACCACCGTCTTCGGGTCGTTCTTCAGGGTCGCCAGGTCGGTCTTGTTGTTGGGCAGGTTGCCCTTGGCGAGCAGACCCTTCTGGCCCTGGGCGCCGGTGAAGGCGTTGATCCACTCGGCCGCGACGTCCTGCGCCTTGGACTTGACCGGGACGGCCAGATCGGAGCCGCCGAGGAAGACGGGAAGAGCCTTGCCGTTCGGGCCGGGCATCACGAAGTTCTCGAGCTTGTCGGCGAGTTTGCCGACCTTGTCGTTCTTCGGGTCGGCGGCCGTGCCGCCCTCCCAGGCCGCGCTGAAGATGGTCGCGGACTTGCCCTGGCCGAAGACGACCGGACGGTCGGACTCGTCCTTCGTCTTGTCGCCGTGCATGTACTTGTCGAGGATCGACTTGTACTCATTGAGGCCCTTGAGGGACTCGGGCGAGGAGAGGTTGGCCTTCCAGGTGTCGCCGTCCTTCTTGGCGATGGAGCCACCGGCGTCGTACACGAAGGACATCGCGGCGTACCAGTCCGGCGAAGGCTGGTACCAGGCGCTGAACTTGTCGCCCTTCTTCTCCTGGATCTTGTCCAGGGCGGCGGTGAGCTCCGCGTACGTCTTCGGGGCGGCCTTCACGCCGGCCTCGGCGGCGATGTCCTTGCGCCAGGTGCCGACACGGCCACCGGCGTAGTACGGGACACCGTAGGTCTTGCCGTCGTACGTGACGGACTCCTTGAGGCCGTCCAGCCACGCGTCCGACTGCTCGAACTTCTTCGGGTCGACCTCGGCGAACGCGCCCTTGGTCATGTAGCCGAGCATCTCGGTGTTGCCCATCTCGACCACGTCCGGAGCCTTGTCCGTGGCGAGTACGGCGTCGAGCTTGGCGTTCTTGTCCGGCCAGCCGTAGTACTCGTGCTTGATCTTGATGCCCGGGTGCTTCTTGACGATCGCGTCGTCGGCGGCCTTCACGAGATCGGGCCAGTTGTTCTGGGCGTCCACCGTCAGCCAGACGGTCAGCTCCTTGGCGTCGCCGCCGCCGGCCTTGTCCCCGCCCTTGTCCGAATCACCACAGGCCGCAAGGCCGATCATCATGCCCGCGACGCCTACCGCCGCGATGAGCTTGCGCTTCACGCCACCCTCCTCAGGGATGCCTGCAACCCCCCTGCCCACCGCGAAGACATACGACGAGTACTGCTCGTGGGGCTGGGACCTGGTCTTTAATGGTTTAGACCAGTACTCGGGAGCTTGGCCTAGACCTTTAGGGGTGTCAAGGGTGTATAAGAAGGGCTGTCACCTCCGTTATCGGACCGACACCTGAGGGAGGTCGACGACCCGTGACCGGACCGTGCCACCATGTGAGCCGCAACAGACGGAGGAGCCGGTGACGGCAGCAGCACAAGAGTCGGGAAGGCGGGCCATGGCCACGGACGGGGGCGGCACCGAGACCGAGGGCGGGGCACAGACCCGTACCGCACGCGTGCCCAAGTACTACCGGCTGAAGCGCCACTTGCTGGACATGACGGAGACCATGCCGCCCGGCACGCCCGTGCCGCCGGAGCGCACACTCGCCGCGGAGTTCGACACCTCGCGTACGACGGTGCGCCAGGCGCTCCAGGAACTGGTCGTCGAGGGCCGCCTCGAGCGCATCCAGGGCAAGGGCACCTTCGTGGCCAAGCCCAAGGTCTCGCAGGCCCTCCAGCTCACCTCGTACACCGAGGACATGCGGGCCCAGGGCCTCGAGCCCACCTCGCAACTGCTGGACATCGGGTATGTCACGGCCGACGACACGCTGGCCGGACTGCTGGACATCGCGGCCGGCGGACGGGTGCTGCGGATCGAGCGGCTGCGGCTGGCGAGCGGCGAACCGATGGCGATCGAGACGACGCATCTGTCGGCCAAGCGCTTCCCGGCGCTGCGGCGCAGCCTGGTGAAGTACACCTCGCTCTACACGGCGCTGGCGGAGGTGTACGACGTCCATCTGGCCGAGGCCGAGGAGACGATCGAGACCTCGCTGGCCACGCCGCGCGAGGCGGGGCTGCTCGGTACGGACGTGGGCCTGCCGATGCTGATGCTGTCGCGCCACTCGCTCGACGCGCAGGGCGAGCCCGTGGAGTGGGTGCGCTCGGTGTACCGGGGCGACCGGTACAAGTTCGTGGCGAGACTTCAGCGCCCCGCACCCTGAACCGACCCTGAACCGGTCCCTGAACCGCGGTCCGGCCCGCACACCCTGCCCCGCCGAGGTTCATCGGCACAGCGCCGCAACTGCCGTTGCGGCGCTATGTCATGTTTGCGGCCACCGTGCCCGGGCGCGACGCGAAGTCGTTGCCGTACCGATATGCGGACGGGGGTGACTCGGTTCGAAAGCCTCGCCTACATTTCCTGCGCATTACAGGTACAGGTGATCAGCGAGGGGACGGAGTCGCCGTATGTCAGCAGAGCCTGAGGCGCCAGAAGCGCCGGAAGTGCCTGAAGTTCCTGAAGCGAAACCACCGGTCATCACGCCGGTGCGCGTGATCGTCGCCCTCTGCCTCTTCGCGCCGTTTGTGGCAATGCTCTGGGTCAGTTCGTATGCGAAGACCGAACCGGCCTTCATCGGGATCCCGTTCTTCTACTGGTACCAGATGCTCTGGGTGGTCATCTCGACCGCACTCACCATGATCGCTTACCAGCTGTGGCAGCGTGACCAGCGCGCCCGCAAGGGAGGTGCGTCGAAGTGAAGGACGGCGTGAACGGCGTCGCGCTCGGCGTCTTCATCTTCTTCTTCCTGGCCGTCACGGTCATGGGCTTCCTGGCCGCGCGCTGGCGCAAGGCCGAGAGCGACAGCCTCGACGAATGGGGCCTGGGCGGCCGTTCGTTCGGCACCTGGGTCACCTGGTTCCTGCTCGGCGGCGACCTGTACACGGCGTACACCTTCGTCGCCGTCCCGGCGGCGATCTACGCGGCGGGCGCGGCGGGCTTCTTCGCCGTGCCGTACACGATCCTCGTCTACCCGCTGATCTTCACCTTTCTGCCGCGGCTGTGGTCGGTGTCGCACAAGCACGGATACGTCACCACTTCGGACTTCGTGCGCGGGCGCTGGGGCTCGAAGGGCCTCTCGCTGGCGGTCGCCGTCACCGGCATCCTGGCGACGATGCCGTACATCGCGCTCCAACTGGTCGGCATCCAGGCGGTACTCGATGTGATGGGCGTCGGCGGTGGCGAGACGACCAGCTGGTTCGTCAAGGACCTGCCGCTGCTGATCGCCTTCGGTGTGCTGGCGGCGTACACCTACTCGTCCGGCCTGCGGGCGCCGGCGCTGATCGCGTTCGTCAAGGATGCGCTGATCTACATCGTCATCGCGGTGGCGATCATCTACATCCCGATCAAGCTCGGCGGCTTCGACGACATCTTCGCGAAGGCGGGCGACGCGTTCGCGCAGATCAACCCGGCGACGGAGAAGCCACGGGGTGCGCTGGCGCCGGGCGAGGCGGGCCAGTGGGGTTACGCGACGCTGGCGCTGGGCTCGGCGCTCGCGCTCTTCATGTATCCGCACTCGATCACGGCGACGCTGTCCTCGCGCAGCCGTGATGTGATCCGCCGCAACACCACGATCCTGCCGCTGTACTCGCTGATGCTGGGTCTGCTGGCGCTGCTCGGGTTCATGGCGATCGCGGCCGGTATCAAGGTGCAGAACGGTCAGCTGGCGATCCCTCAGCTGTTCGAGACGATGTTCCCGGACTGGTTCGCGGGTGTGGCGTTCGCGGCGATCGGCATCGGCGCGCTGGTGCCGGCGGCGATCATGTCGATCGCGGCGGCGAATCTGTTCACCCGGAACATCTACAAGGACTTCATCAAGCCGGACGCGACGCCCGCGCAGGAGACGAAGGTCTCCAAGCTGGTCTCGCTGCTGGTGAAGGTGGGCGCGCTGGTCTTCGTTCTGACGATGGACAAGACAGTGGCGATCAACTTCCAGCTCCTTGGCGGCATCTGGATCCTCCAGACCTTCCCGGCTCTGGTCGGCGGCCTGTTCACGCGCTGGTTCCACCGCTGGGCGCTGCTGGCGGGCTGGGCGGTCGGCATGATCTACGGCACGTCGGCGGCGTACGGAGTCGCGAGCCCGACACAGAAGCACTTCGGCGGCTCGTCGGCGGAGATCCCCGGCCTCGGCGAGATCGGCTACATCGGCCTCACGGCGTTCATCCTGAACGTGGTGGTGACGGTGGTCCTGACGTTCGCCATGCGGGCGCTGGGGGCCCCGGAGGGCGTCGACGAGACCAGCCCGTCGGACTACACGGCGGACGCGGGCGACGCGGGCGTCCAGGTGGAACTGCCGTCGGCGACGGCAGGGGTGAGTCACTGACGGTCGGGCCGGCGTGAGGGCCGTTGCGTTTCCCGGGAGGGGCGCGACGGCCCTTGGCTGTTGGGCGGGCAGCAAATCAAGCCCCGCACATCAAGCCACAACGGCGATTGAGGCGCGGGGTCCGGGGCGGATATCCAGACCGTCCCCGGGATCACCTTGCTCCCTTACGCGTTGGAGCCGCAGTGCGCCATGACACAACATGTGGGGGGTGCCGCATCAAGCGGCCCCCACATGTATGCTCATGGTCGCTGTCGACGCAGGGGAATCCGGTGTGAATCCGGAACTGTCCCGCAACGGTGTGATGCGGTGCGCTTTGTCGTACCCCGCCAGTCCGAGGACCTGCCGACGGTGCATCCGGCTCGACCGAACCGGGTGCCGAGACGTCCGGGCCTCGCGGTTGGGCCGGTGGACGCCGTGCGGTGTGCTGCCCTTCGACGGGTACGTACGCCCGTACCGGCCTCCCCTCCCCCGCCGGCCCAGAGCCGAGCGAGGGAGAGCACCACGTGACCATCGCGCCAGCCGATCCGGCTTCAGGCATCTCCGAGCAGGTGGCCGACGGCCCCGGGACCGCACTGCTGCGGACCCTCACGGACCTCACCGCCGATCTGCCCGACACCGACCCCGGACGTGTCGCCGCCGCCGCGCTGCGCGGCCGGCACGCCGGGTCGGACGCGGCCGAGCTGCGGAGCCTCGCCACCGACGCGGCCGCGGGGCTGATCTCCGAGGACCCTGCCTACTCGCGGCTCGCCGCCCGCCTGCTGACCCGTCATATCGCGGACGAGGCAGCCGGACAGGGCTCGGTGGCCTTCTCCGCATCCGTCGCGGTCGGGCACCGCGAGGGCCTGATCGCGGACCGTACGGCCGAGTTCGTGACGCTGCACGCCGCGCGGCTGGATGCCCTCGTCGACCAGACCGCCGACGACCGCTTCGGCTACTTCGGTCTGCGCACCCTCTACAGCCGCTATCTGCTCCGGCACCCGATCACCCGTCAGGTCATCGAGACCCCGCAGCACTTCATGCTGCGCGTCGCCTGCGGCCTCGCCGAGGACGCTTCGGTCCGTGCCCTGGACGAGGTCGCCGCGCTGTACGGCCTGATGAGCCGCCTCGACTACCTCCCTTCCTCGCCCACGCTCTTCAACTCCGGCACCCGCCACCCGCAGATGTCCTCCTGCTATCTGCTGGACTCGCCGCTGGACGAGCTCGACTCGATCTACGACCGCTACCACCAGGTGGCCCGTCTTTCGAAGCACGCGGGCGGCATCGGCCTCTCCTACTCCCGTATCCGCTCCCGCGGTTCGCTGATCCGGGGCACCAACGGCCACTCCAACGGCATCGTCCCGTTCCTCAAGACCCTCGACGCCTCGGTCGCCGCGGTGAACCAGGGCGGCAGGCGCAAGGGCGCCGCCGCCGTCTACCTGGAGACCTGGCACTCCGACATCGAGGAGTTCCTGGAGCTGCGCGACAACACCGGCGAGGACGCCCGGCGTACGCACAATCTGAACCTCGCGCACTGGATCCCCGACGAGTTCATGCGCCGCGTCGAGGCGGATGCCGACTGGTCGCTGTTCTCGCCCGCGGATGTGCCGGAGCTGGTCGACCTGTGGGGCGACGAGTTCGACGCGGCGTACCGCAAGGCCGAGGCCGCCGGTCTCGCGCAGAAGTCCATGCCGGCCCGTGACCTCTACGGCCGGATGATGCGGACGCTCGCCCAGACCGGCCAGGGCTGGATGACCTTCAAGGACGCCTCCAACCGCACCGCCAACCAGACGGCGGAGCCGGGCCACACGGTCCACTCCTCGAACCTCTGCACCGAGATCCTCGAGGTGACGGACGACGGTGAGACGGCCGTCTGCAACCTCGGCTCGGTCAACCTGGGTGCGTTCGTCGCCGACGGCGGCATCGACTGGGAGCGGCTCGACGAGACCGTCCGTACCGCCGTCACCTTCCTCGACCGTGTCGTCGACATCAACTTCTACCCGACCGAGCAGGCCGGCCGCTCCAACGCCAAGTGGCGGCCGGTGGGCCTGGGCGCGATGGGCCTCCAGGACGTCTTCTTCAAGCTCCGCCTGCCCTTCGACTCGGCCGAGGCGAAGGCGCTCTCCACGAGGATCGCCGAGCGGATCATGCTCGCGGCGTACGAGGCGTCCTGCGACCTCGCCGAGCGCAACGGCCCGCTGCCCGCCTGGTCCCGGACGCGCGCGGCCCGTGGCGTGCTGCACCCGGACCACTACGACGTCGAGCTGAACTGGCCGGAGCGCTGGGACGCGCTGCGCGCCCGGGTCGCCTCGACCGGCATGCGCAACTCCCTGCTGCTCGCCATCGCGCCGACCGCGACCATCGCCTCGATCGCAGGTGTCTACGAGTGCATCGAGCCGCAGGTCTCCAACCTCTTCAAGCGCGAGACACTCAGCGGTGAGTTCCTCCAGGTCAACGGCTACCTGGTGGCGGAGCTGAAGAAGCTGGGCGTCTGGGACGCGCAGACCCGTGAGGCGCTGCGCGAGTCCAGCGGCTCGGTGCAGGGCTTCAGCTGGATCCCGGCCGACGTCCGCGCGCTGTACCGCACGGCGTGGGAGATCCCGCAGCGCGGCCTGATCGACATGGCGGCGGCCCGTACGCCGTTCCTGGACCAGAGCCAGTCGCTGAACCTCTTCCTGGAGACGCCGACGATCGGGAAGCTCAGCTCGATGTACGCGTACGCCTGGAAGCAGGGGCTGAAGACGACGTACTACCTGCGCTCCCGGCCGGCGACGCGGATCGCCCGTGCGGCCGGCTCCGGCGCTGCGGCGACCGCCGCCTCCATCCCCGTACAGCAGTCGTCGGCCCCCGACGCGGACGCGATCGCCTGCTCCCTCGAAAACCCCGAGTCCTGCGAGGCCTGCCAGTAATGACCACCCCGAACACCGAGAAGAACCTGCTGGACCCGGGCTTCGAACTGACCCTGCGTCCGATGCGTTACCCGGACTTCTACGAGCGCTACCGCGACGCGATCAAGAACACCTGGACCGTGGAGGAGGTCGATCTCCACTCCGACGTGGCCGACCTCGCCAAGCTCTCCGCCGGTGAGCAGCACATGATCGGCCGGCTGGTCGCGTTCTTCGCGACGGGTGACTCGATCGTCTCCAACAACCTGGTGCTGACGCTCTACAAGCACATCAACTCCCCGGAGGCGCGGCTCTATCTGAGCCGTCAGCTCTTCGAGGAGGCGGTGCACGTCCAGTTCTATCTGACGCTGCTCGACACCTATCTGCCGGACCCGGACGACCGCGCGGCCGCCTTCGACGCGGTCGAGGAGATCCCCTCCATCCGCGAGAAGGCCCAGTTCTGTTTCAAGTGGATGGACTCGGTCGAGAAGATCGACCGGCTGGAGTCGAAGGCCGACCGCCGTCGCTTCCTGCTGAACCTGATCTGCTTCGCGGCGTGCATCGAGGGCCTGTTCTTCTACGGCGCGTTCGCGTACGTCTACTGGTTCCGCTCCCGCGGTCTGCTGCACGGTCTGGCCACCGGCACCAACTGGGTGTTCCGGGACGAGACGATGCACATGAACTTCGCCTTCGAGGTCGTGGACACCGTCCGCAAGGAGGAGCCCGAGCTCTTCGACGATGCGCTCCAGCAGCAGGTCACCGACATGCTGAAGGAGGCCGTCGAGGCGGAGCTGCAGTTCGGCCGCGATCTGTGCGGCGACGGTCTGCCCGGTATGAACACCGAGTCGATGCGCGAATACCTCCAGTGCGTCGCCGACCAGCGGCTGACGCGGCTGGGCTTCGCTCCGGTGTACGGCTCGGAGAATCCGTTCTCCTTCATGGAGCTGCAGGGCGTCCAGGAGCTGACGAACTTCTTCGAGCGCCGTCCTTCCGCCTACCAGGTGGCGGTCGAGGGCTCGGTCGGCTTCGACGACGACTTCTAGACCCTTCGAGACCTTTCCGGACCGTTCCAGACCATGTGAATACGGGGGACGGGGGCTGAACGGCCGGGCGGATGCCTTCTGCGCATCCGCCCGGCCGTTTCAGTTTTCGCGCGCGGTGTGCACCGGCGTCGAAATCGAGCTGACAATCAGCGGGCGCGCCGGTCAATGAGTACGGCCAATCCGTCCAGGATGCGCTGCAGGCCGAACTCCCATGCCTGGTCACCCTCGCCGGGCTGAGCCGCCGAGGCGAGCGCAGCAGTGAGGGCGGGGAAGCGCTCACCGTGTGCCTGCATCAGCTCTCCGAGGATGGCGCCCAGCTGGGCCTCGGGGTTGCCTGCCGGACCTGCCGCGCGGGTCTGCTGGACGATGGCGCGTACGTGTCCGGCCAACAGGACCGCGGCATCCATCCGTTCGGCGCCGCTGAGCCCGGTACCGTCCAGCGCCGAGATTGCCCGCTCCATCCAGGACAGCTCCGCGGGACCCATGACCCGCGGCCCGACGGTGGCATCCAGCGCCCATGGGTGCCGGCGAAAGACAGCGATCAGTCGACGAGCCCAGTCCTCGAGCCGGTCCCGCCAGCCGTCAGGCCGCTCAGCCTCGGTCGGGTACGCGCCGAGCGCGGCGTCCACCATCAACGCGACCAACTCGGCCTTGCCCGGCACATACCGGTACAGCGCCATCTTGGTGACGTCCAGCAGCGCGGCGACCCGTTGCATGGACACAGCGCCCAAGCCCTCGGAGTCGGCGACCTCGATCCCGGCCCGCGCGATGCGGTCCAGGTCAAGTGTCGGTTTGGGGCCTCGCGCGGGCCTGGGGTGGGGGCCCCACAGCAGCCGCATCGTCTCGACGTGCTTGTCACCCATGCGCGTCGCCCCTCCTGTCGAGCCTTGTGGATCAGCCGAGCCTTGCCGGGTCCACCGAACTGTGTCTATCGTACACAGTAACTACAGTGTCCACCGGACACAGTTTCAATGGGGGGAACCATGATCCAGAACGTCCTCATCTCCGGCGCGAGCATCGCCGGTCCGGCGTTGGCCTACTGGCTGGGGCGCCACGGCTTCAGGCCCACAGTCGTCGAGTTGGCCCCGGCCCTGCGCGACGGCGGCCAGGCCGTCGACTTCCGCGGCGAGACTCACCTGACCGTCCTGGAGCGCATGGGTGTACTGAACGATCTGCGCCGGATCCAGACCGGCGGCAGCCCGATGCGCTTCGTCGACGACGACGGCCGGCAACTGCTGCACCTGCCGGCCGAGTTCGCCGGCGGTGGCATAGAGGTGCTTCGCGGTGACCTGGCCCGGGTGCTGCACAAGCACAGCCTCCCCCGGGCCGAGTACATCTTCGGCGACTCGATCACCAACCTCACCGAGACCTCGTCCGGCGTACAGGTCGACTTCCGGCACGGAGCCTCACGCGCGTTCGACCTTGTGATCGGCGCGGACGGGCTGCACTCCAACGTCCGCCGCATCGCCTTCGGCCCGGAGAAGGACTATGTGAGCCACCTCGGCCACTACGCGGCCACCTGGCAGCTCTCCAACTACCCGGGCCTGGCGAAGGGCTCGGTCTGCTACAACGCTCCGGGCCGACTCGCCTCCTTCGGCGCCGACCACCGGGACCCCGAGCGGGCAGGGGCCTTTTTCGTCTTCGCCGCGCCTCAGGTGTCGTACGACCGTCACGACCTCGATCAGCAGAAGGCGCTGATCACCAAGGCCTTCACCGGCCTCGGCTGGGAAGTGCCGCGACTCCTCGAATCCCTGCAGCAGGCGCCGGACCTGTACTTCGACTCAATCAGCCGGGCGGACGTGGACACCTGGTCCACGGGCCGGATCGGTCTCGTCGGAGACGCCGCGTTCGGGGCCACCATCGGCGGCATGGGAACGGGGGCCGCGGTGGTCGCCGCCTACGTGCTGGCCGGCGAACTCGCGCGGGCCAAGGGCGACCACCGGGTGGCCTTCACCCGCTACGAGAGCAGACTTCGGCGGTACGTCACGGGCTGCCAGAAGGGCGGCGACCGCACCGGAAAGTTCCTCGCCCCCGGCACCAGGACCGGCATACGCGTGCGCAACAGCCTGTTGTCCCGGCCCCTGCTCATGAACGGCATGCTCAAACTGGGAGAGAAGGTCAGCAGCGTCGCAGCCCTGCCCGACTACCGACCGAGCCCACTCGCGCCGACGGACGCCGCGTGACCCGGGACCGGACCTCGAGTTGCCGCTCGACGAGCTGATGGGGTCCTTCCTCGACGAGCTGCTCGGCCCGGCGCAGCTGGCGGTCGATGGCGCGCTCCCTGGCGTGCCCGACAAAGGCGGGAAGCGTGATCAGCCCGAACAGGACGAGTACGAAGAGGTAGTTCAGGAAGGTGTTCATGACGTCCACTGTCGTCCTTCCGCGCCGAAGAAGTCAGTGGCAGGACTGTCATCAACCATCGAATTGCTGCCACACTGATTCCATGCTGAAAAATGTGGCTGCCGTCCTGCTGGACGAGGTGCACCCCTTCGAACTCGGCGTCCTCTGCGAGGTGTTCGGCCTCGACCGCAGCGACGAAGGACTGCCCGTCTACGACTTCGCCGCGGTCTCCGCCGAGGGCCCCACCCTGCACACCCATGCCGGGTTCACCATCAGCACTCCGTACGGCCTCGAACGGCTGGACGAGGCCGACCTGATCGCCGTCACCACCGGCGGCTCGTACCCCACCCGCGGCTATCCCGACGAGCTCCTCGAGTCACTGCGCCGCGCCGTGGACCGTGGCGCCCGTGTGCTCAGCGTCTGCTCCGGCGCGTTCGTCCTCGGTGCCGCGGGACTGCTCGACGGCCGCCGCTGCACCACCCACTGGCGGCATGTGCAGGCGCTGGCCCGCCGCCATCCGCGGGCCCTCGTGGACCCCGATGTGCTGTACGTCGACGAGGGGCCGGTGATCACCTCGGCCGGCACCGCTGCAGCGATCGACGCCTGCCTTCATGTCGTACGCCAGGAGCACGGCCCCGAGGTCGCCAACAAAGTCGCCCGGCGGATGGTGATCCCGCCGCACCGCGACGGCGGGCAGGCGCAGTACATCGAGCGCCCACTGCCACGCACCCCCTGCGACACCGTCGGCGACGTGCTGTCCTGGATGGAACGGCATCTGGACCGCGAGATGACCGTCGAGCAGCTCGCGGCCCGCGCCCATATGTCACCGCGCACCTTCGCCCGCCGCTTCCAGCAGGAGACGGGGACCACTCCGTACCGCTGGCTGCTGCGCCAACGGGTGCTGCTGTCACAGCAGTTGCTGGAGTCGACGGACGAGACGGTGGATGCGATCGCTGGCCGCGCCGGCTTCGGGAACGCGGCCGGGCTGCGCCACCACTTCCTCCGTACGCTCGGCACCACACCGAACGCGTACCGCCGGACCTTCCGAGGCCCGGTGCGCGACGTCGCGTAAACGCCCGAGGGCCCCGCTCGCTGTGAGCGGGGCCCTCGGGCGAACGCAGAAGGATCAGGCGTTCGGGACGGTCTCGTAGCGCGGCGTGCCCTCTTCCATCTGCCGCAGTGCGTCCTTGCGGTCCCGCTTCGAGAGCCGGTCGATGTACAGGTATCCGTACAGGTGGTCCGTCTCGTGCTGCAGGCAGCGGGCGAAGTACCCCGTGCCACGCACCTTGATCGGCTTGCCCTCGGCGTCCTGCCCGCGCACCACCGCGTAGTCGGGACGCGCCAGCGCCGCGTACGCCGTCGGGACGGACAGGCAGCCCTCGTTGGCCTCGTCCAGGACACGGCGCTCGGCCGGCAGCTCCTCGAGCACCGGGTTGCAGACGACGCCGACGTGACGTACGCCTTCGTCGTCCATGCAGTCGTAGACGAAGACCTTCAGGTCCACGCCGATCTGGTTGGCGGCCAGGCCCACACCCTCCGCCGTCCGCTGGCTGGCGAACATGTCGTCGATGAGAGCGGCGAGCTTGTCGTCGAACTCGGTGACGTCCTTGCACTCCTTGTGGAGCACCGGATTGCCGACGACCGTGATCAGGCGCGAGGTGCCACGCTCGCGGTACGCCAGCTCGCGCTCCTCGCAGTCTTCCGTGTCCACGACGAAACCATCGTTGACCTGCTGGTCCGTCTCCTGCTGCGACGCCATGTCAGCCGTACGCCCTTCTCAGTACCCGATGCTTGCTCACTCTGTGCCCGTACAGCCTACGGCCAGGGGTCAGCAGACTTCCTCGAGATCCCGCCACTCACGGGAGTCCGGGCTGTCCGCGACCCAGCTGTCCAGCAGGCCGCGTACGAGCCCGGCGGGCGCCGCGATGCCGCACTCGCGCTCCGGGGACCACAGATCGCCGGCCGTGCGGTGGCCCAGCGGCCCCGGGTGTCCCGGCTCGCTGTGGTCGTGCGGGTCGAGGTGCTCACCCTCGCCCTCGGCACTGGGCATACGGCTCTCGGAACAGGCCCGGCACAGCAGCCGCACCGACGAGGACCAGTCCTCGGCTGCGAATCCGGCGTCGGCGGCGAGCTGCTCCAGTGCGTCCCGGTCGGCCTCGGTCGCGGCCTCGAGCAGGACCACCCAGGTGGGTACGGGCGAGGGGGCCCAGAGCTCGATCTCGTCGAAGACGGGGTAGGACGGTCCCGCGGTGGTGGTCCGCTCGCCGTGGGGCACTCCGTCGTGCAGGACGACCTCGCCCCAGCGGCGCCCGGAGGACGGCAGCGGGATGGAGAGCACTTCTATCCGTGCCGGGTCGAGCCTGCGGCCCCACACCACTTCGGCCTCGCCCTCGGGCGAGAGGCGGACGGCCGCACTTCCCAGCTCCATGCCGACCGGCTCGCCGTTCGCGGCGGCCGCACCCGGCACCTTGAGTCCGTAGGCCTGCCAGGAGCGACGGGCCAGCGGCCAGTCCTGCAGGGCGGTGGCGGCGATTCCGACGTTCCACCAGTCGGGGGCGCCGGTCTCCTTGTCCAGCAGGGCGACGGCACGCAGTCCCGCGGCGCGCGCCTGCTCCCAGTCGTGCCGGAACTTGTGCAGCAGCGCCAGGTTGAACCAGGACTCGGAGAGCCAGGGCTCAAGGTCCGCGGCCCGTGTCAGCAGCGCTCCCGCGTCCTCGTACCGCCCGTCGCCGATCAGCGTGAACGCGCGGTCGGTGGCCTGCCGCCAAGAGGCGGAGGGCCGATGCCGTACCTTCCCGAAGATCCTCACGATTCCCGCCTGCCGGTCGCTCGGGTCAGTGCCCCCGGACACCCTCTTCTTCGCATCCAACCATGCCCGGTCACAGGCTCGCTCATTACCCATGGGTTACCCAGGTGGGACCGGGGCCAGACCGCCTCGTGCGAGGACTCTGGCAAGCGATTCGACAACCTCGGGCTGGTAGTCGTGGGCGGTGCCGAGCCGCAGCCGTTCGAGTGCCGTGAGCGCCCCGCCCGCTGTTCCTCCGCTTCCCCCGGTGAGATCGTCGTATGCGTTGACGGTCCGGACGATCCTGGCGGGCAGCGGCTGTTCCCGGTACGGATCTGCCTGGCGCTCCACGACGACGGCGACGGCCACGGGCACGCCGGTCTGCCGGACGACCGCTCCGCCGAGGAGCGCGATACGTCGCTGCTCGGCGGCGGGCAGCAGAGCGGTGGCGCCCTCCGGTACGGGGTCGACGAGAGAGAGCTGGCCGATGTCGTGCATCAGCGCCGCGTACTCCAGAACGGTCAGATCGGGCCCGGAGAGCCCCAGCTCGCGCCCGACGGCGGTGCTGAGCGCGGCGACTCGGCGGGCGTGGCCGGACTGGGTGTAGCCGGCGATTTCGGTGGAGCGGGCGAGGGAGGCGATGGTCTGCCGGTTGGTGGTCCTGACCGCGGTGTAGCGCCGGAAGGACAGCTGGGTGAGCAGGAGAGGTACGCAGAACACAGGAAGCGCCCACAGTCCGGCGACGGCGACGGCGAGCGCCATCACGGCTCCGGTGGCGCAGACGGCGGAGCCGATTCCGAGGAGGGCCCTCAGCTCGTCGCGCAGCAGCGGCCCGTACGGAACGGGGGTACCTCCCATGCGCTTGGCGCTGTGGGAGAGGGTGCGGGCGCGCAGCATCGCGGCGGCTATGACCGCGTCGCACAGGGCGGTCAGTCCGAGCAGGACGAGGAGGAAGACCGCATGGTATGCCCCGTGCCCGATGACTTTTCCCAACTCGCCCGAGTTGTACAGCGGCTGGAAGCACACGGCGGCGAACCCGACGGTCAGCACCCGCCGCGCCACATGATCGAGCGCGGGCCCGCTCCCGCGCGCCACATGCGGTACGGCGCCGACGAGCGCGGCTGCGACGACGACGGCGACGACCTGGAGGACGCCATGGGTGGTGGGCTCCCCCGCGCACTCGCCGAGCAGCGCATACGCGAGCGCCCCGGCGGCCGCGAGTGGCGCGGGCTCCCGCTCGCCGGGCAGGGCCCCCCACCGGACGAGCTCGCCGACGAGGATGAGGGCACCGAAGGCGAGGGCGTTCCCGGGCTCGTCCACTCCCTGCCACGCGGTCCACGCCAGCCCGGCCCCGATGAGCAGGGCGGCGGCGGTGTACAGGGCGCCAACGATGACGCCGGGCCGCCGTATCACGCCACGCCCGCTCTCACCCCGGGCCACCCGCCGCACCGTCGTCACGCCCGGGCACTGCCACGCGCGGCGGCTCCGGCTGAGGCGGCACGTTTCCTCGCAGGTCCGGCCCGCGCGCCGCCCCCGCCGACTCGCGCGCCACCGCCGCCGGCTGGTCCGATGTCACCGCCGCCGGCTGGTCCGACATCACCCCCGCCGGCTCGTCCGACGTCACCGCCGTCTCCCAGCCGTGCCGCTCCAGCGCCTTGGCCAGCGCCCGCACCATCTCCGGGTCGAACTGCGTCCCCGCGCACCGCCGCAGCTCCTCCAGCGCCACCGCCACCGGCCGGGCCCGCCGGTACGACCGGGTCGAGGTCATCGCGTCGAACGCGTCCGCCACAGCCACCACCCGCGCGAACTCCGGGATCTGGCCCCCGGCCAGCCCGTACGGGTAACCGCTCCCGTCCAGCCGCTCGTGATGGTGCAGGATCGCCGCCCGCGCCTCCCCCAGGAACCCGATGCCGCGCACCATCTCGTGCCCGTACTCCGGATGCAGCTCGATCACCCGCCGCTCGTCCGGCGTCAGCGGACCGTCCTTGCGCAGCACCCGCGTCGGCACCCCGAGCTTGCCGACGTCGTGGAGTATCCCGGCGAACCGGAGCACCTCGAGCCGCTCCTCCTCCATGCTCAGTTCGCGCGCGATCAGCACCGACGCCCGCCCCACCCGCTCGCTGTGCCCGCGGGTGTACTTGTCCTTGATGTCGACGGCCTGCACCAGCGCCCGGATGGTCGCCTGATGGGCGGCGCGCTCACGGTGGTACTGGGCGAAGATCCAGCAGGAGATGTACATCGGCAGCAGGACGAAGAGCGCGGAGAGCGGCCCGTACGGACTGCGCCACAGCACCGCCATCATCAGTCCGGCGAGCCCGTGCGCACAGTGCGGCGCCGCCGAGCGCACCAGCATCCCGCGCCAGGCGGTCCGTACGGACAGGCGTTCCGCGGTGGCCAGGATGCCGACGTCGAGCGCGGTCAGCACCAGGCAGAAGGCGAGCGCACCGGCGGCCGCCGGCAGCAGCGCGTACGGAAAGTCCGGTGCCCGCAGTGTCCGCTCACCGTTCAGCAGCAGATACGCATGTGCCGCGCCCCAGGTCGCGAGCGCGAGCTGCGCGGCGCGCCAGATCCGGCGTACTCCGGCCGGGCGCCGGTCGACCCGCCCCAGCAGCGCGCCGGGCACGGCGACGAGCGCGGCCGCGGCGGGCGGCAGCAGAAAGGCGGCGGCGAGGAGTACGGGGAAGAACGATCCGGCAGCCACCGGCACGGAGTCGCCGAGGTAGCGGCAGCGGGCGGGCAGCTCGCACACGGCGTACAGCCCGGCGAGCATCAGTACGGCGCTCCAGGGGGCCTCGGCGCCAGGCCGCGGCGCGGGCAGTACGGGCGGTACAGGCAGTGCAGGCAGTGCAGGCAGTACGGGCAGCGCACACGCCACAGCGCTCAGTACGGCGCACAGAATGTACGCGCGTGCCGCCGTCGGTATGGCCTTCACTGCCTGCACCCCCCTCAAATCGAGCGCCTAGGCTAGCGAGTTGAGGGGTGTACGGCGGCCGGAAGCCTGCGATTCGCACCTACGGGTGACATACGAACAGGGTGCGTCGCGACAACCGCGACACACCCTGTTCGTATGTACGAGTGCGCCTACTCCTGCGCGACGCTCGGCAGCTCGGCGCCGGAGACCGTCACATCGTGGTCGGGCACGGCCTGCCCGGACCGGATCAGATCGATGCGTCCCATGACCTTGGCCCGCAGATCGCTGGGCACGTCGTCATGTCCGCAGCAACGCTTCACCAGCTTCTTCACGGCCTGCTCGAGCCCGTACTTCTCCAGGCAGGGGGAGCACTCCTCGAAGTGCACCTCGAACTTGGTGCAGTCGCTGTCGGGCATTTCGTGGTCGAGAAACTCATAGAGATGGTCCAGGACCTCTGAGCAGTCCGTCTCGTGCGGCTCTCCGCAGCTCATGAGCCTGAGCCTTTCGCTTCGTTCGACTCTCCTGCACCGGCCGGGACGAGCCCGCGCTCGCGGGCGTAGTCCTCCAGCATGCCGCGCAGTTGACGGCGGCCACGGTGCAGCCTGGACATCACTGTGCCGATGGGTGTTCCCATGATGTCCGCGATCTCCTTGTACGCAAAGCCCTCTACGTCGGCGAGATAGACCGCCATGCGGAACTCTTCGGGGATCGCCTGGAGAGCCGCCTTGACGTCCGAGTCCGGCAGATGGTCGAGGGCCTGCGACTCGGCGGAACGCAGCCCGGTCGACATGTGCGACTCGGCGCGCGCGAGCTGCCAGTCCTCGATCTCCTCCGCGGCGCTGCGCTGGGGCTCGCGCTGCTTCTTGCGGTAGGAGTTGATGAAGGTGTTCGTGAGAATCCGGTACAGCCACGCCTTGAGGTTCGTGCCCTCACGGAACTGGTGGAAGGATCCGTACGCCTTGGCAAACGTCTCCTGCACCAGGTCTTCGGCATCGGCCGGATTGCGCGTCATGCGCAGCGCGGCCGAGTACATCTGGTCGAGGTACCCGAGGGCGTCCCGCTCGAAGCGGGAATTGCGCTCGGCGGTCGTCTCCTCGGACTGCTCCGCCTGGCCGTCGTCGGTCCCTGCGTCGGTCCCAGTGACCGGACCCACCTCCTCCAACGATGTGGCGAGGCCGAATGCCGACCCGCTCGAATCGGAGGATAGACGACGATCCGCTCCGTCCGCCGCCCGAACAGGGGCGGTCTTCGCCGCGGAAAGCACCGTCCACTCCAGGTCAGCGGCGTGCGAGCGGCTCGGGCAGATGGTCGAACCCATGCGACGGACTCCCTACTCAATGCACCATGCTCTGTTTCTCCGACACCCGCCACAACAGTGCTCGTACGCTCAGCATTCCCGGAGTCCGCGGGCCCAGCCGGCGACCGCATCCGTGATGATGCTCACCACCTCGGCCTCGGCCATCCCCGCCCGCTTGGGCACGCCGAACCCGTGATCCCCGTACGGGACTTCCACAAGTTCGTACGCCCCCTCGGGGAACTCTCCGGGCTTGCCGAAGGGATCATTCCCGCCCTGTACGACGAGGGTCGGCACCCCGGCGCCGAGGAGCTCGTCGGCGCGGGACTTCTCGGGCCTGCCGGGCGGATGCAGCGGAAAACTCAACGCGAGCACGCCGACGGCGCCGAGCTCCTGGGCGGTCCGGCAGGCGACCCGAGCCCCGGCACTGCGCCCACCGGCGACGACGGGCAGCCCGGGCTTCTGCAGCGCGGGCCAGACCCCGCGCCACCCGACGTCGAGCGTCTTGGGCGCGGGCGCGAGCTTCTTCCCCGCCACCCGCCACGGCTGCTCGACGAGCGCGACCGTGACCCGCTCCTGGGGCAGGACACCGGCAATCCCCTGCAGATCCCGCGCCTCGATGCCACCCCCGGCACCATGACTGAGCGCCAGCACAAGCCGCGCCCGCTCGGCCGCGTACCAGGTGATGCGGGCGTCCCCGGCGGCTGTCTCAATGATCTCGATCCGACTCACAAGCCCCATCCTGCCGCTGTCGGGGCGCGAGGGTTGTGTGGTGGGGGTACGGGTACCGCTGCGGCTCCCTCGAACGGCAGCAGCTCCGCGCTGCGGGGGGAGCGAGGGTGGTGTCGTAGCGCGCCGCACGCCTGCCGGCCATGGTCAAAAGCGGACACCGCCCGGCGGCCGTCCGGGCGCGCTGCTGCCGCGACCGCGAACTCTGCGGCGTACGAGCCCGGGGCCGGGTCGACGACCTGCCGCCGGACTCGCGACACGAAGACGCCGGTCCCTGGCGTCCGCAGGACATCACCCGCCGCCAGGCCCCGCGGCGCGCGGCTGCCGCTCGCCGAGGTGCGGGGTCCCGGGCCCCGCCGTCCCGCGCCCCGGGGGTCCGGGGGTCCGGGGGTCCGGGGGTTTGCCTCAGGTGTCGGGAAGGGGCGGGGCCGGGGAGAACCACCCCCGGTCAGAACAGCGTGCCCACTTCCGGCCCCGACAGCTCCTCCAGCAGCTCCGGCCCGTTGTTCCGGACATTGCTGACCGCCGTCGTCACCGGATACGCCCTCATCAACCCACCCGGCGGCGGCTCCAGCAGCCCACGCAGCTCCTCCACATCCGTCCTGGACGGGTCCAGCCACGCGTCCCACCGGTCCGGCGTCAGCATCAGCGGCATGCGCGGGTGGATGTCCGAGAGCGACCGCGGGCCCTCCGCCGGGGCCACCCCCAACGGTCCCGTCTCCGCCTCCGTCGTGATCACCGAGCACGTCACCCACCACGCCTGCGGATGATCGTCCGGCAGCGTGCGATCACGCCAGAACTCGTACAGGCCGGCCATCGCGAACACCGACCCGTCCGACGGCGTCACGAAGTACGGCTGCTTCCGCGGCCGCTTCTTCTTCCCCTCGACCTCCAGCTCCCGCTCCCCCGCCCCGGTCACCCACTCGTAATAGCCGTCCGCCGGCAGAATGCAGCGCCGGGACACGAACGACCTGCGGAACGACGGCTTCTCGTGCACCGTCTCCGCCCGCGCGTTGATCATCCGCGCGCCGCCCTCCGGCGACTTCGCCCACGACGGCACGAGCCCCCACTTCAGGCCCCGCAGCTGGCGAACCGGACGACGGTCTTCAGCGTCCTTAACAGGGCGTTCGAGAATCGCGTAGACCTCCTTCGTGGGGGCCACGTTCCAATCGGGCGCCAGCGTCTCCTCCGGCTCCCACTTCTCGACCTCGAAGAGTCCTGCGAGATCCTCGGGCCTACGACTCGCTGCATACCGTCCGCACATGAGTGCCACACTGCCACTCCCGCCCGCCTCCCGAGGAGCCGCCCGAGAAATGGCCAGCACCGATCCCGCCACCAGCCTCAGCAGCGCCGCGATAGGCGACCTCTGGGACCGCGTCTTTGGCACCCAGCCCGTCCCCGCCGAGTGGCTCGTCATCGTCACCGGCCTGGTCGCCCTCGCCGCCGTCGTGCCCCACTCCCTCTGGCGGCTCTCCCGCAACGCGATCACCATCGCCCACGAAGGCGGCCACGGCCTCGTCGCCCTGCTCACCGGCCGCCGCCTCGACGGCATCCGGCTGCACTCCGACACCAGCGGCCTCACCGTCAGCGCCGGCAAGCCGACCGGGATCGGCATGATCCTTACCGCCGCCGCCGGCTACACCGCTCCGCCGCTGCTCGGCCTCGGCGGTGCCTACCTGCTCGCCGCGCACCACATCACGCTGCTCCTCTGGCTGGCCACCGCCCTGCTCATCGCGATGCTGGTGATGATCCGCAATGCGTACGGCGCACTCACCGTAATCCTCACGGGTGCCGCCTTCCTGCTCATCTCCTGGCTGACAGAACCCGGCGTTCAGTCCGTCTTCGCCTATCTCGCCGTCTGGTTCCTGCTGCTCGGTGGCGTACGGCCGGCCTTCGAGCTCCAGTCCAAGCGCCGCCACGGCGGGGCCCCGGACTCGGACGCCGACCAACTCTCCCGGCTGACCCATGTGCCGGCCGCGATGTGGCTGTTCCTCTTCCACGCGGTGTCGATCTGTTCGCTGATCGGCGGCGGCCGCTGGCTGCTGGGCCTCTGACCGTCGGCCAAAGCCCCCGGAGAGCCCTCTATCACCCCATGATTACGCCCCGATTTCGGAGCATTTGATCAAGATCCGACTCTCCGCCGAGCCACTAAAGTGATGGCCATGACCGAAAGCTCCGTGCACCCTGCCCTCTGGCCCGCCCCCTACGCGACCGGAGCCGTCGAAGCGACGGTCACCGTGCCCGGATCGAAATCGGTCACCAACCGGGCCATGGTGCTTGCCGCGCTCGCCGCCGAACCCGGCTGGCTGCGCCGCCCGCTCCGCTCCCGCGACAGCTTCCTGATGGCCGAGGCACTGCGCGCTCTCGGCGTCGGCATCGAGGAGGGCGTGGGCCCCGACGGCGGGGGTGAGACCTGGCGCGTCATCCCGTCCGGCCTGCACGGCCCTGCCACGGTCGACGTCGGAAACGCCGGTACGGTGATGCGCTTCCTGCCTCCCGTCGCCGCGCTCGCCGACGGCCCGGTCCGCTTCGACGGCGACCCCCGTTCCTACGAACGCCCGCTCGGCGGCGTGATCGACGCGCTCCGCGTCCTCGGCGCCCGTATCGACGACGACGGCCGGGGCGCACTCCCCATGACCGTGTACGGCGGCGGCGCGCTGGACGGCGGCCCGGTGGAGATCGACGCCTCCTCGTCCTCCCAGTTCGTCTCCGCACTGCTGCTCTCCGCCCCGCGCTTCAACCAGGGCGTGGAGGTACGGCACATCGGCGGCAAGCTCCCTTCCATGCCGCACATCCGGATGACCGTCGACATGCTCCGCGCCGTCGGCGCCCAGGTCGACGAGCCGGAGACCGGCGGCGAGCCCAATGTCTGGCGGGTCTCCCCGTCCGCCCTGCTCGGCCGTGATCTCACCGTCGAGCCCGACCTCTCCAACGCCCAGCCGTTCCTGGCGGCCGCGCTGGTCACCGGCGGCCGGGTCACCATCCCCGACTGGCCCGAGCGCACCACCCAGCCAGGTGACGCGCTGCGCGAGATCTTCACCGAGATGGGCGGCTCCTGCGAGCTGACCGACGGCGGTCTGGTCTTCACCGGCAGCGGCCGTATCCACGGCATCGACGTCGACCTCGGTGAGGTCGGTGAGCTGACCCCGGGCATCGCGGCGGTCGCGGCGCTCGCCGACTCCCCCTCCACGCTGCGCGGCGTCGCCCATCTGCGCCTCCATGAGACGGACCGCCTCGCGGCCCTCACCAAGGAGATCAACGAACTCGGCGGCGACGTCACCGAGACCGAGGACGGCCTCCATATCCGCCCGCGCCCGCTGCACGGCGGCGTCTTCCATACGTACGAGGACCACCGGATGGCCACGGCCGGCGCGATCATCGGCCTCGCGGTCGACGGCGTACAGATCGAGAACGTCGCGACAACCGCCAAGACACTCCCCGACTTCCCGCAGATGTGGGCCGGAATGCTCGGGGCCTGAGGACATGCGCCGCTACGGCAAGAACCCCGACGAGGACGACATCCGCGTCCGCCCCAACCGCAAGGGCAATCGCCCGCGGACCAATATCCGCCCCAAGCACGAGGACGCGATCGAGGGCATGGTCCTCACCGTGGACCGGGGCCGGCTCACCTGCCTCGTCGACGACCGGGTCGTCATGGCGATGAAGGCCCGCGAACTGGGCCGCAAGGCCGCGGTGGTCGGCGACCGGGTCGGCATCGTCGGCGACCTCTCCGGCGAGAAGGACACCCTCGCGCGCATCGTGCGTATCGAGCCGCGCAAGTCGGTGCTGCGGCGCACGGCGGACGACGATGATCCCTTCGAGCGCGTGGTCGTCGCCAACGCCGACCAGCTGGCGATCGTGACGGCGCTGGCCGACCCCGAGCCGCGCCCCCGGCTGATCGACCGCTGCCTCGTCGCCGCGTACGACGGCGGGCTGACCCCGCTGCTCGTACTGACCAAATCGGATCTGGCCTCGCCGGACGAGCTGCTGGAGATGTACGGAGCGCTCGGCGTTCCCCATGTGGTCACCACCCGCGACGAGTTCGTGGACGGCGTCGCAGCCGAGCGGGTCCATGAGCACCTCAAAGGCCGGACCACCGCCTTCGTCGGCCACTCCGGCGTCGGCAAGACCACCCTGGTCAACGCCCTCGTACCGAAGGAACGCCGACGGAGCACCGGCCTTGTCAACGCGGTCACCGGACGCGGCCGGCACACCACCACCTCCGCGCTCGCCCTCCCGCTCGCGGACGCGGACGGCGGCTGGGTGATCGACACCCCGGGCGTGCGCTCCTTCGGTCTGCACCATGTCGATCCGTCCCGGGTGATCCTCGCCTTCCCCGATCTCGTACCGGGTACGGAGGGCTGTCCGCGCGCCTGCAGTCATGACGAGCCGGAGTGCGCGCTGGACGAGTGGGTGGCCGAGGGGCACGCCGATCCGGCGCGGCTCTACTCGCTGCGGCGGCTGCTCGCCACGCGGGAACGACGCGAAGGCGACTGACGCGCGCACGTTTGCGAGCTGTCGATGCCGGTAAGTGCATAATCGCACCGAGTGCGACTAAGCAGTCACCGACCGACGCGGGAGGCACAGCCATGGCGTGGCTGCTGGTGGTGGTCGCCGGATTCCTGGAAACGGGCTTCGCGGTCTGCCTCAAGCTCTCGCACGGTTTCACCAGGCTCTGGCCGACGGTCGCCTTCGCCAGTTTCGCGCTCGGCAGCTTCGGCCTGCTGACGCTCGCCTTGAAGAAGCTCGATGTGGGTCCCGCCTACGCGGTGTGGACGGGCATCGGCGCGGCAGGCACCGCGATCTACGGAATGGTCTTCCTCGACGATGTGGTCTCCACCCTCAAGATCATCTCCATCACGCTGGTGATCATCGGCGTCATCGGCCTGCAGCTCTCGGGCTCGGCCCACTGACGGCCCCGCCGACGGCCGTACGCACCAGCGGACCGACCCCCTCACCGACCGGCGCGATCACATACGAGAGCGCGAGCCGCACCGTCAGCTCGCAGCGGTGCGCCAGATGGGCCGACTCCTCCCTCGTACGGGTGTCCTGCCGGCCCCTGCCCAGTGCGGCGAGCGAGCGGTCCCGTACCGAAGCGACCAGCTCGGCCGGGGCCGGCAGCCCCGCGTCCGCACGCCGCTGGGCCGGCACTCCGGACATCGCGGCGTCGCGTCGGGCAGGCTTCGGCACCGGCAGCCGTTCGCCCCAGCAGCCGGTGAGCAGGGCCCTCAGCAGCGGTCTCGCCCGGGCCTCGCCGACGGTCCACTCGGCGACCGCCACCAGCCGGTCCGCAGCCCCGGTCCACTCGGCCAGCATCCGTTCCACTCCATGGAGGTACTGGTCGGCCTCGCGCCGCACCAGTGCGCGGGCGAGGCCGTCCTTGCTGCCGAACTCGTTGTAGAGGGTCTGCCGCGAGACCCCGGCGGCGGATGCGACGTCCACCATCCGTACCGCTGCCCAGGGCAGGTCTGCGAGCGCCGCGAGAGCGGCGTTCAGTAGGGACTCTCGCGCTGTAGGCATCGTCGCCTCCCAGGCCAAGCGGCACTGGGCTCAGGGTTGACGTGCGGCCCCCCACTGTCAATAGCCCCGGCAGACAGGGACCCGGGAGGGGCCTGGGAAGCCCCGATAGAGTGACGACCATGCCCGACTACCACGATGATCTGCGTCTCGCCCATGTCCTCGCGGACGCCGCCGACGCCGCCACCATGGACCGGTTCAAGGCCATGGACCTCAAGGTGGAGACCAAGCCGGACATGACGCCGGTGAGCGAGGCCGACAAGGCGGCGGAGGAGCTGATCCGCGGACAGCTCCAGCGGGCACGGCCGCGTGACGCGATCCTCGGCGAGGAGTACGGCATCGAGGGCACGGGCCCGCGCCGCTGGGTCATCGACCCGATCGACGGCACCAAGAACTACGTACGCGGTGTGCCGGTCTGGGCAACGCTGATCTCGCTGATGGTGCAGGGCGAGGGCGGCTACCAGCCCGTCGTGGGCGTGGTGTCGGCCCCGGCGCTGGGCCGCCGCTGGTGGGCCGCTCAGGGCCGCGGCGCCTACACCGGGCGCAGTCTGACCTCCGCGAGCCGGCTGCAGGTCTCCAAGGTCGGCCGGATCGCGGACGCCTCGTTCGCGTTCTCCTCGATCACCGGCTGGGAGGAGCAGGGGCGGCTCGACGGGTTCATGGATCTGACCCGGGCCTGCTGGCGCACCCGTGGTTACGGCGACTTCTGGCCGTACATGATGGTCGCCGAGGGTTCGGTGGACATCTGCGCCGAGCCGGAGCTCTCACTGTGGGACATGGCGGCGACGGCGATCGTCGTGCAGGAGGCGGGCGGATCCTTCACCGGCCTCGACGGGCGCCCGGGCCCGCACAGCGGCAACGCAGCCGCGTCCAACGGCCTGCTCCACGAGGAACTGCTGGGCTATCTCAACCAGCGGTACTGACGGGTACATACACCTTTTCCATGAGCTTCCGCGCGCCGCCCAGGCTGCGGTGCGCGCCCCCTTGCTGCCGCCCCGCAGGACTGCGACTCTAGGAGTCCCCCCACTTGTGAACTTGTGAATCGGTTCCCGAACAACCGATCCACCAAGGAGGTGGCTCCATCCATGCTCGTCCGTGACGCCATGAGCACGGTGGTCCTCACCATCGGACCCACACACACACTCCGCCAGGCGGCCGGCCTGATGGCCGCGCGCCGTATCGGCGCCGCCGTAGTCCTGGACACCGACGCCGGCGGCCTGGGCATTCTGACCGAGCGCGACATTCTGAACTCGGTGGGCGCGGGGCAGGACCCCGATCTGGAGACCGCCAGTACCCACACCACCACCGACGTCGTCTTCGCCGCGCCGTCCTGGACCCTGGAGGAGGCCGCTGAGGCCATGACGCACGGCGGCTTCCGGCATCTGATCGTGCTCGACAAGGACGGGCCTGTAGGCATCGTCTCGGTACGCGACATCATCCGCTGCTGGGCCCCGGCCAGGCGGCACCCGGCGATCCTGACGGGTTAGGGCACACGACGGATCAGCGCATACGAGAGGGCCGGACCCCCTGGACAGGGATCCGGCCCTCTGCACTACGACAAGCGTCCGTCAGCCGCGAAGGGCCTGGACCGCGGCTTCGAGCCGCTTGCCGAAGTCACCGTCCGCCTGGCGGAAGTTGTTGACCGCGCGCTCGGCGATGTCGTCGCGCGACACCTTCGAGATGAACCCCGCGAGGTTCTCGATCAGACGGCCCTTCTCGTCCTCGGACATCAGCCGGTAGAGGTTGCCCGCCTGCACGAAGTCGCTGTCCTCGGCGTGGCTGGGGGCCTCGTGGGTGCCGGTGCCACCGGCGACGGCGGTCGACTGCCACAGCGGCTTGTCCGTCTGGAAGGGGCCGCCGAAGCTGTTCGGCTCGTAGTTCTTGGCGCCCTTGTGGCGGCCGTCGTACAGGAAGCCGTCACGGCTGTTGGTGCGCGCCTCGGTGGCGTGCGGGCGGTTCACCGGCAGGTGGTCGGCGTTGATGCCGACGCGGTAGCGGTGGGCGTCGCCGTACGCGAAGAGACGGCCCTGGAGCATCTTGTCCGGGGACGGACCGATGCCCGGCACGAAGTGCGCGGGGCTGAAGATCGACTGCTCGACCTCGGCGAAGATGTTCTCCGGGTTGCGGTTGAGCTCCAGCTTGCCGATCTCGATCGGCGGGTAGTCCTCGTGCGGCCAGACCTTGGTCAGGTCGAACGGGTTGAAGCGGTAGTTCGCCGCCTCGGCCGCCGGCATGATCTGCACCTGCACGGTCCAGGACGGGAAGTCGCCGCGCTCGATGGACTCACGCAGGTCGCGCTGGTGGGAGTCCGGGTCCACACCGGAGAGGCGGTTGGCCTCGTCCGTGGTGAGGTTATTGATGCCCTGGTCGGTCTTGAAGTGGTACTTGACCCAGAAGACCTCGCCGACCTCGTTGTTCCACTGGTATGTGTGCGAGCCGTAGCCGTTCATGTGACGCAGCGTCGCCGGGATACCTCGGTCACCGAAGAGCCAGGTCACCTGGTGCGTCGACTCCGGGCTGAGGCCCCAGAAGTCCCACACGTTGTCGGCTTCCTGCGAGCCGGTGTACGGGTCGCGCTTCTGGGTGTGGATGAAGTCCGGGAACTTGATGGCGTCCTTGATGAAGAACACCGGGGTGTTGTTGCCGACGAGGTCGTAGTTGCCCTCTTCGGTGTAGAACTTCAGCGCGAAACCGCGGGGGTCACGCACCGCGTCCGCGGAGCCGAGGTTGCCCGCGACCGTGGAGAAGCGCAGGAACGTCTCGGTCTGCTTGCCGACCTCGGAGAGGAACTTCGCGCGCGTCCACTGCGAGACGTCTCGGGTCAGTGTGAAGGTGCCGTACGCGCCGGCGCCGCGCGCGTGCACGATGCGCTCCGGGATGCGCTCACGGTTGAAGTGCGCGAGCTTCTCGAGCAGCACCTGGTCCTGAACCAGAACCGGTCCGCCGACGCCCGCGGTCTCGCTGTTCTGATTGTCGGCGACCGGTGCGCCGGCCTCCGTGGTGAGCGGTCCCTGCGTCACGTGCGCCTCCTGCGTCATACCTGACAGTCCTGTCCCTTGGCGTATGCCGGTCCCGATCCTACAATGGACTTTGTCTAAGTCAAGGAGGCATCCAAAGTCACACCTGTTCGGAACCTGGTTCCCTTCACTGTTAGGCTTGTCCTTATGAGTGACCTGTTGGAACGACTTCGCGGACGCGGCTGGCGCATGACGGCACAGCGGCGTGTCGTGGCAGAGGTCCTCGACGGCGACCACGTCCACCTGACGGCCGACGAGGTGCACGCGCGTGCCGTGACGAGGCTGCCCGAGATCTCCCGGGCGACCGTCTACAACACGCTGGGTGAGCTGGTGAGCCTCGGTGAAGTCATCGAGGTGTCGACCGACCGCCGCGCCAAGCGGTACGACCCGAACGCGCACCGGCCGCACCAGCACCTGGTCTGCGCCCAGTGCGGCGCCATCCGCGACGTACACCCCGTGGGGAACCCGCTGGCCGACCTCCCGGACGCGGAGCGCTTCGGCTTCACGATCTCGGGCGTCGAGGTGACGTACCGGGGCACGTGCCCGAACTGCGCGGCCGCCTGACACACATACCTTCACGAAGGGCCCGGCACCCGAGAGGTGCCGGGCCCTTCGTCGTGGTCTGCGGGGCCGGCCCGGCCACCCGACCGGCATGCGGCTACGACGAAGGCCCGGATCCTGATGGATCCGGGCCTTCGTCTGTCAGTAGCGGGGACAGGATTTGAACCTGCGACCTCTGGGTTATGAGCCCAGCGAGCTACCGAGCTGCTCCACCCCGCGTCGGTGAACACAACATTACGTCACCCCGCCGACCAGCGCAAATCGATAGTCGTCGGTACGCCATGAGCCCGCAGCGCTACGCCGTGAGCTCCTGGTGCAGCGCCTCGCGCAGCCGTGCGGCCCTCTCCGCCACCTCGGCGGGACCCAGCTCGACGGCTCGTGCGCACCACCGCTGGCCCTCGGTCAGCTCACCCCTGCGGGCGGCGAGCAGCGCCAGGCGCAGCGCGGCCCGGCCGTGCCCCGCACGGGCCGCGCGGCCCCACCACAGGGCCGCCTCGCGCTCATTGCCCTCGCGGGCGAGAAGCAGCCCGAGGTTGAAGGCACCGTTACGGCTGCCTGCCTCGGCCGCCTCCCGGTACCAGCGCGCGGCATCCACCATGTCGCCACGGGCGGCGGCCAGCATGCCGACCCGCACCTGGGCACGGCGGTGCCCCTGCTCGGCGGCCCGCTCGTACCACTCCTCGCACTCGCTCTTCTCCGCCGTCGCCTCGCCGAGCGCGGGGGGCCCGGGCGGCGGCTGGCGGGAATCGAGCACGGTGGCGAGACGGAAGGCGGCCTCGGCGCTGCCGCCGCCCGCCGCACAGCGCAGATGGCGCTCGGCGGCCTGCTCGTCACCGTCCCTGAGCAGCGCGATGCCCACCTGCAGCGCGGCCTCGGTGTGACCGGCTGCGGCTGCCCTCTCGTACCAGGTCAGAGCCGTACGGTCGTCGTCACGGCCGACGTAGAGGATGCCCAGATTGAACGCCGCGTCGACGCTGCCGGCCTCGGCTGCCTTGGAGAACCAGGGCTCGGCACCGGTCGCGTCGCCGGCCTGCAGAAGCAGTACGGCGAGCGCGTTGGCGGCCTCACGGTGCCCTGCGTAGGCGGCACGGCGGTACCACTGCTCGGCCTGCGGCGTACGGTCCTGGGCGGCGCAGAGCAGCCCGAGGTTGTACGCACCGTTGACGTCACCCGCGTCCATGGCGGCGCGGTACCAGCGCTCGGCGGTCTGCTGCTCCCCGCGGGCGGCATGCAGCGCGCCGAGGGCGTTGGCGGCGTTGCCGTCACCGTCCTGCGCGGCACGCAGCCACCAGACGGCGGCGCTCTCCTCGTCGCCCGCGTCCCGGAGCAGGAACCCGAGCGCGCAGGCTGCGCGGGCCTCTCCGTCCTTGGCGGACGTGAGGTACCAGCGACCGGCCTCCTTGAACTCGCCACGCTTCTCGAGGATCGCGCCGAGGTGCAGCGCGGCCCGCCGGTGCCCGCGAGCGGCGGCCTGCCGGTACCACTGCACGGCCTCGTCGAGCACGGACAGCTCGACGTCATCGCCGCCGCCCGCGGCCAGGCCGTCGTCCTTCACGTCGTCCTGCCCGACCGAGCCGGCCTCCCCCGCACGCCCTGCACGCCCCGCGCCCGTACCGACAGGCTTCACGACGCCCTGACCAACCGAGCCGGCCTCCCCCGCACGCCCCGCACGCCCCGCGCCCGTACCGACAGGCTTCACGACGCCCTGACCAACCGAGCCGGCCTCCCCCGCACGCCCCATCCGCAGGCTCACGTCCCCGCCCTCGCGAGCCTCCTCCGCCGCCAGCCGCTCCAGCACGCGGGCCAGCCGGTACGCCGCCTCGCGGTGCCCCTGCTCGGCCGCCGCGCGCAGCCAGTGCTCGGCGCCCGCGTCGCTGCGGTGCTCCAGAAGATCGGCAAGGGCGTACGCGCCCAGCGCGTGGCCCTGTTCGGCGGACTGGCGCAGCCAGTACTCCGCGGCGGGCTCGTCGCCGCGCTCGCGGAAGTGACGCCCCAGGGCGTGCGCGGCCGCCGCGGAACCTGCGACGGCCGCGATACGCCACCACCCGGCCGCCTCGTCGGCGTACCCACGCTGGTGGAGGAGGACACCGAGATTGTTGGCGGCCGCGCGGTCGCCGTCGGCGGTCGCGCCACGCAGGTAGGGCTCGGCGCCGTCGAGGTCGCCGCGGCGCAGCAGCAGCGCGCCGAGCACGCTCATCGACGCGGTGTCGCCGCCGTCGGCGGCACGCCGGTGGCGCGCCTCGCTTCCCGCAGTCTCCACGGAAACGGAGTCGACGCCTTCACCGCCACCGGCAGTATCAACGTTGTCAACAGCGTCGCCCGCGCCGATCGCGTCCGCCACGTCTCCGGCATGCCGCTGCACAAACCGCCCTGTCTTCAACAGAGTTGCCCTGTCCCCCATAAATTCCATCGTCGCACCACCCGCAACCCGCGTACACCTGGTATACCGCAGCCAGTGAGGTCACTTCAGCGTTTTGTCGA
Source organism: Streptomyces sp. NPDC060064 (assembly GCF_042736455.1). NCBI lineage: Bacteria > Bacillati > Actinomycetota > Actinomycetes > Kitasatosporales > Streptomycetaceae > Streptomyces > Streptomyces sp. NPDC060064. The sequence goes on along the minus strand of NZ_JBHWWF010000014.1, from coordinate 112,692 downwards.
CATGCCCACAGATGGACAAGTCAAACACGCTCAAGCCCAACTCGCCCCGCGCGGCACACACTTCTCACCGGCAGCACATACGCACGAACAGGGCCCGAATCCTCAAAGGATTCGGGCCCTGTTCTTCTTCAGTAGCGGGGACAGGATTTGAACCTGCGACCTCTGGGTTATGAGCCCAGCGAGCTACCGAGCTGCTCCACCCCGCGTCGTTGTGTTGCAACCGTACCACGACGCGGGATGGCCCCTGCTCAGCTGCCCTTGGGGGTGGTCGCCGGACTGGGCTTGCTCTGAGCCGCCGCGGCTCGCTCCAGCGCGTCCTGCAGGGCAGCCTGCGCCTTGCCGTACGCCTGCCAGTCCGTCGGCTTCTTGTCGAGTGCCGCCTGGGCATCGTCGTACGCCTTCTGGGCGTCCGCGATGGCGGCCTTCAACGCGGCGTCACCGGTCGCCGGCGGCGGCTTGGTGGTGTCGCCCGGTGGCGGTGTCGTCGTCGGTGGCTCGGCGACGTTCTGCTCGAAGACCGCGTTGAGCGCCTCCGTGAGGCTGTCCTTGAAGACCGGTTTGCCTCCGCCGTAGGCGACAGCGACCTTCTTCAGCAGCGGATAGTTCGCGCTGCCGCCTCGTGCGTACACCGGCTCGATATAGAGGAAACCGCCGTCCAGCGGCACCGTCAGCAGGTTGCCGTACTCGATGTCGGAGTCGGTGCCCCTGAGGTCCCTGACGAAGGTCGCGACCTCCGGCACACCGTTGAGCTCACTCTGCACCTGTTGTGGACCCTGCACCGTCTCGGTGACTCTCAACAGCCGTATCGTGCCGTACTTGTCGCTGTTGGCATCGGCGTCGACCGCCATGAACGCACCCAGGTTGGGGCGTCCGGCCGGCGTGAACGTCGTCGTCAGAGAGAACTTCTGCGCCTTGTCCCCGGGCATCTTGAGGCTCAGGTAGTACGGCGGAACGGCACTGGTGTCCTTGTTCGTCGGGTCGTCCGGCACCTGCCAGGCGTCACTGCCGCTGTAGAACTGCTCGGGCTCGGTGACGTGGTACCGGGTGAGCAGCTCGCGCTGCACCTTGAACATGTCCTGCGGGTACCGCAGATGGGCCTTGAGGTCGGGCGAGATCTTGTCCTTCGCCTTCACCGTGCCGGGGAACGCCTTCATCCAGGTCTTCAGCACCGGGTCCTTGGTGTCCCACTGGTACAGGTTGACCGTGCCGTCGTACGCGTCGACGGTGGCCTTCACCGAGTTGCGGATGTAGTTGACCTGGTTCTGCTGCGCGACGACCGCACGCTGATTGGTGGTCAGCGAGTCGGCGGTGGTGTCCCCCAGCGTCGTACGGGAGGCGTAGGGATAGCCGTTGGTCGTGGTGTACGCGTCCACGATCCACTGGATGCGGTGGTCGACGACCGCCGGGTAGGCGTCGCCGTCAATGGTCAGCCAGGGCGCGACCGCCTCGACGCGCTCCTTGGGCGTGCGGTTGTAGAGAATCCGCGAGCCCTCGCCGACTGCTCCCGAGTAGAGGATCTGCGGCTCGCTGAAGGCGACGGCGTACGCGGCGCGGTTCAGCGGGCTGGAGAGGTCGACCCCGCCCTTGCCCTTGTAACTGGTGGTCTCCTCGCCGTTCTTCTCGTAGTCGAGCTCCTTCTGCGGGCCACCGACGATGGAGTACTGCTCGGTCTTCTCGCCGTAGTAGATCCGCTGCTCGTACGTGCCGAGCTGGCCGCTGGTCGGCAGCCCGGACTCGGTGAAGTCGGGCGAGCCCACGGTGCCCTTGTCCGGGTCCGTGATGGTGTTCGTGCCCTTGGCCGCGATCGCGCCGTAGCCGTGGGTGTACGTGAAGTGGTCGTTGATCCAGTTGCGCTTCTGGATGCCCTTGATGTTGAGCTCACGCAGACCGATGACCGTGTCCTGCGGCTTGCCGTCGGTTCCGGGGTACCGGTCGACGTCCAGAGTCGCGGGGAACTGGTAGTACTTGCGCTCCTGCTGGAGCTGCTGGAAGGCGGGCGAGACGACGTTCGAGTCGACCAGGCGGTAGCTGGCCGCCGTGGGGGCATCGGCGCGCTGCTGGGCCTTCCGCTTGGGGTCGCCCTTGCCGGAGTAGTCCTCCGGGTTGGCGTTGTCGATTCCGTACGCGTGCCGCGTGGCCTCGATGTTTTTCTTGATGTACGGGCTTTCCTTGGCCTGCTCGTTCGGCTGGACCTGGAACTTCTGCACGATCGCCGGGTAGAGGCCGCCGATGAGGATCGCCGACAGGACCATCAGCCCGAAGCCGATCACCGGCAGCTGCCAAGTCCGGCGCCAGAGCGTCGCGAAGAAGAGCAGGGCGCAGATGACCGCGATGCAGAAGAGGATCGTCTTCGCCGGGAGGTAGGCGTTGGCGTCGACGTAGCGCAGACCCGTCCAGTTGCCGGTGGCCTTGAAGTCGCTGGACTTCACCGCAAGGCCGTACCGGTCGAGCCAGTACGCGACGGCCTTGAGCGAGACAAAGACACCGAGCAGCACCGAAAGGTGACCGGTGGCCGCGCCCGTCGCCCGCGCGCCGGGGCTGGTGATGCGCAGTCCGCCGTACAGATAGTGGGTCAGCGCGGCGGCGATCAGCGAGAGCACGGCGGCCGCGAAGCCGAAGCCGAGCATGAACCGGTACCAGGGCAGATCGAACGCGTAGAACGACACGTCCATATGGAACTGCGGGTCCTTCTGGCCGAAGGAGACGCCATTGACCCACATCAGCCAGGTGCGCCACTGACCGGTGGCGGAGGCTCCGGCGATCAGCCCGACAAGAGCGGTGATCGCGAGGAGCACCCACTTCTTGTACGGGGCGATGCCCATCCGGTAGCGGTCAAGACTCTGCTGCTCCAGCGACATGGCGCTCAGCGGCGGCCGCAGCCGGTGCGCGAGCCAGATGTTCACGCCGACGGTTGTGGCCATCAGCAGCCCGAAGACCGCGAACAGCCCGATCTTGGTCCACAGGGTGGTGGTGAAGACGGAGGAGTAGTTGACCGAGCGGTACCAGAGCCAGTCGGTCCAGAACCCGGCGAACATGACGAAAGCCATGGCCAGCACGGCCAGCACGCCCAGTGTCATGAGCAGGGTGCGGACACGCCGGGACGGCCGGCCCACTCTGATCCGTGGCCCGGTCGGGCCTCCGCCGCGGTCCGGCATCTGGAAAGCCAACGTGCGCACCTCGAAGTTCGCGGTCGTGTGAAAACGGGCCCCGCGATCGTAGAGCCCACTGATGCAACTTACTAAGGCTTTACCTAGTTCCCGTCCCGGGCCCGGAAGGAGGCAGGATATTGGCCATGTCCAACGTTTCCTCTTCCGGCCCCCCGATGGCCGCGACCCCGCTCACCCGCGCCGTGCTCGAAATCGACGAGTACGCATCAGGGCTCGGCTGGGACCAGCCGGCCAGGCTCTTCGCACTCGTCGACACCGCCCACCTGCGCTCCCAGGAGCCGGGCCTCGCGGCCCAGCTCGGCCTCGACGGCGACGAGGCGGCTGCGCCGCTCACCCCGATCGAGCAGGACGAAATCCCCGCCGGGAAGGCGCTGGACGAGTTTCTCGCCACGATCGCCTGGCCGGAGGCCGTGGCCGGCTGCGCGCTGACGGTGGAGCGCCTGATGCTCCCACCGTCAGCGGAGTCCTCCGTCCCGGACGGCCTCGACGAAGCAGCCCTCACCAAGTGGGTCGCCGCCCACCCGAACCGACAGGAGGTCCGCATGACAGTGGCGGTCCTGCGCGACGGCACCCGCGAGTCGGCGGTACGCCTGCGCGAAAAGGACTCCCCCACGGAGGTCCTGACGGGCTCGGACCTGGTGCCGGGCCTGGCGGAGGCGCTTGCGGCGACGTTCGAGGCGTAACGACGACTGTTGATGGCACCGCCGTACCGGATCGTGAGGGATCGGGTACGGCGGTCTGCTGCAGGGGCGGGGCCCCGGCCGCGGGTCAGGGCCGGGAGCTGGGCGCAGCACGTGCGCTCAGGGGCTCTGGGAGGCTTCCCCCCAGCTTCGGGAAGGGGCGGGGCAGGTTCGGGAAGGGGCGTCCGGACGAAGCGCCCCCGGCCTCAGCTCGCCGCGCAGCCCGGCAGCCCCGTCGTGTTCCCCGACTTGATCTTCTGCAGCGACGTCGTCGCATCGGCGATCGTGTTCACCTTCACCAGCGTCAGTCCGTCCGGGATGTCCGACGCCGCCGCCGCGCAGTTGTCACCGGGCGTCAAGAAGTACTCCGCCCCGGCGTTCCGCGCGCCGACCAGTTTCATCTCGATGCCGCCGATCGGCCCGACCTTGCCCTTGTCGTCGATCGTCCCCGTGCCCGCGACGAACTTCCCGCCCGTCAGATCCTGCGGCGTGAGTTTGTCGACGATGCCGAGGGCGAACATCAGGCCCGCACTCGGGCCGCCCACATCCGCCAGGTTGATGTTGACGGTGAACGGGAACGTGTGGTCGGTCCCGGCCTGGATGCCGACGATCGCCCGGTCGCCCTTGGCCGACTTCACCGTGGTGATCGTGACCTTCTCGGTGGTCCGGGGCTCCTTCCCGGCCTTCTCCGCCGCGGCCGCATCCTTCGCCGGCACGATCGTGAAGGCGACGTCCTCGCCGGGCTTGTGCTTCACGACCAGCTTGGCGACGTCGGCCGGCTCCTTCACCGGCGTGCCGTCCACGGCCCGGATGACGTCACCCGCATGCAGCCGGTTCTCCGAAGGCGTGTTCTTGAGCACCGTGGAGACCACGACCCGCGACTTCACCGGGATCTTCAGCTGCTCCAGCGCGGCAACCTTCGCGCTCTCCTGCGACTGGGTGAATTCCTCGGCGTTCTCCTGCGTGGACTGCTCTTCCGTCTTCCCGTCCGGGTAGAGCGTGTCGTGCGGCACCACCACGTTGTCGTGGGCCAGCCAGCCGTAGACCGCCTCGACGATGTTCATCTTGTAGTCCGCACCGGTGACCCTGACCGTGGTCATGTTGAGGTGACCGGTGGTCGGGTATGTCTTGCGGCCGGAGATCTGCAGCACCGGCTCTCCACCGGCCGCGCCCAGGGTGTTCACCGTCGGCCCGGGCGACAACTCCGAGTACGGCACTGGGATGAACACCCCTGCGCAGAGCAGCGCGATGAAAATGAGGGTGGAGGCGAGCATCGTCGCGGTGCGGCGTGGCATGGAACGACAGTACGGGACGGGTCTGTCAGACCACCGTCGGGGCCGGTCCGTACGTGGCGACTTGGCAACTGCGTACGGTCGGCGGCCGGGTCATACCCGGGTCATGCGGCATCAGAACCGGAGTCTGTTTTCTCCATCGCGTCGCGAAACCGCGCATATCCGGCAAGCTCGGCCACATCCCCGGTCGTCCGGTTCCGTGAAGCCCAGCTTCCCCATATCGCAGCACCGACGGCAGCGAAAAGCGGAATCAGCAACCAAGCGAGTGCTGCCATCACGACCTCCCTACCCCATGAGCAAACCCAACTGAGTGATCAGCAGATTAGCCATCTGCCAGTCCAACGCTCATGGCAGGGGGGCGGTTACGCAAATCGGGGTGCTTGAGCTCCGTCAGGGTTTCAGCAGGCCCCGACCCACTCCTCCGTACCGTCGGAGAACTTCTGGTGCTTCCAGATCGGGACCTCGTGCTTGAGGTCGTCGATCAGCTTCCTGCAGGCCTCGAAGGCTTCCCCGCGATGAGGGCATGACACGGCGACCACGACCGCCAGATCTCCGACCTCCAAGTCACCCACACGGTGGACGGCGGCAAGCGCCCGAACGGGGAATTCCACCGCGACCTTCTCCGCGATCCGGCGCATCTCGGCCTCGGCCGTGGGATGGCAGGAGTACCCAAGGGTGTCGACATCGGCGCCACTGTCGTGGTTGCGCACGGTGCCGACGAACAGCGCGGTGCCGCCCGTCGCGTCGTCGCCGACGGCCGCGAAGACCTCGTCGACGGAGAGCGGGGTGTCGCGGATCGCCAGCAGCCGGATGGGGTCTTCCGCCGCTTGCTCGCCGGGGTGGTCGTACGTGCTTGCCATGCCTTCCATCGTGCCGCACCGCACTGACAACGCGGAATAGCTCTTTCGACCGGTCGGGGGCGCGCCGCCTTGGAGCCTCCTACAGACGGCCCGCAGACGGCACGCGGGCGGCTCGCAGGCGGCTCCGCAGGTGGTTAGATACGGCGCCGCGCCTTACGGGCACGCCGCACCAGGGCCGCCGTGCCGAGCAGCGCGACCGTCGCACCGGCCGCACCGGCCGCCGTGGCGTCCTTGCGGCCCAGGCGGCGGCCCGCGACGGTGTGGCGGCCCTCCACCTCCTCGAGCAGCGCGGCCAGGACCTCCTCGTTGGTCCACTCAGGTCGCCAGCCCGCGTCGTGGAGCCGGCTCACACTGACCACCCAGGGGTGCATGGTGTACGCCAGGTCCCCCGCCGGGGACGGGGTCAGGCCGATCCGGTGGAGCCGGGCCGCGGCACCCAGGGCGACCGCCGAGGGCAGCTCCATCCGGCGGATGCCGCTGAGCTCCTCGACCTCCTCCTGCTCCAGCCAGCCGTCGCAGCCGACCGCGAGCTCCCCGTCGACCTTCTCCAGTGCCGCGTACTCGAGCGCGCTCACCAGGTCCTCGACATGGCAGAACTGCCAGGTGGGACGCGATCCGGCGACCACGAGCAGTCGCGGCGACTCGAAGTAGCGGGTGAGCGCGGTGTCAGTACCGCCCACCAGGACGGCGGGTCTTACCACCGTGACGTTGAGCCCGGGGTGGGCGCGCGGTGCCCGGCGGCCCAGGCGCTCGATCTCCAGCAGATCGCCGACGCCCGTGGCCTCGGCGGTGGCGCGCAGCTCCGCGTCCTCGGAGAGCGGGATGTCGTTGTCAGGCAGCGCCCCGTAGACCATCGCCGAGGTGCACAGGACGACCCGGTGGACGCCGGCCGCCGCGGCGGCGGTCAGGACGGTCTGTGTACCGCGCACGTTGTACGCCGTACGGGCGGCCGAGTCGGTCTCCAGGTCGAGATCGAGGGCCAGGTGCACCACCACGTCGGCGCCGCGCAGCTTCTCCGCGATGGCCGGGTCACGTACGTCGAGGATGTGCCACTGCGCCTCGGAGACCTCGCCCCGGCGCTCGTCGATGGCGACGACCTGCTTGATCTCCTCGGACGCGGCCAGCCGCCGGACAAGCAGATCGCCGACGCCCGAGGCGGCGCCGGTGACCGCGACGACGGGACCACGGCCGTTGGACCCGCGGCCCGAGGCCGGGGTTGAGTGGTTTCGCGCTGCGCGAACCTGCGGATCTGGGGAACTCACCAGGCGTCTCCAGCGGTTGTCTTCAGTACGTACGCGAATGACGCGTGCGTACCAGGTGGCGTCCATCCTGCCGCAGGCCAAGAGTCGGCGGAGCACCGAGCCCATATGCGGCCCGGATGTCTACGCTGGGTGGTGTTGTCGGGCAGTCGCCGTCGGCAGGAAGCCGGCGGCCCTACGAGCCGAGGAAACCCGTGAGTGACACCCCATTCGGATTCGGCCTTCCGCCGGAGGAGCCGGAGAACGGCGACGAGGGCAAGAAGAAGGATCCCGCCGGAGGTGGCCAGGGCTCCGGCGGGCAGTTCCCGCCCAATCCTTTCGGGTTCGGTACCGGTGAGGGCGGCGGGGACAATCCGTTCGCCGCGATGTTCGGTTCGCTGAACCCGAACGACCTGGGCGCGGCCTTCCAGCAGCTCGGCCAGATGCTGAGCTACGAGGGCGGTCCCGTGAACTGGGACATGGCCAAGCAGATCGCGCGTCAGACGGTCTCGCAGGGCACTCCGGACGGCACCAAGGACGAGAGCGTGGGCCCGGCCGAGCGCACCGCGGTAGAGGAGGCCGTGCGGCTCGCCGACCTGTGGCTGGACGGAGCGACCTCGCTGCCCTCCGGTGCGAACACCGCCGTGGCGTGGAGCCGTGCCGAGTGGGTCGAGGCGACGCTCCCGGCGTGGCAGCAGCTCGTCGACCCGGTCGCCGAGCGTGTCGGCCTGGCCATGGGTGATGTGCTGCCCGAGGAGATGCAGGCCATGGCGGGCCCGCTGATCGGAATGATGCGCTCCATGGGCGGCGCGATGTTCGGCCAGCAGATCGGGCAGGCCGTCGGTGTGCTCGCGGGCGAGGTGGTCGGCTCGACCGATATCGGCCTGCCGCTCGGCCCGGCCGGCAAGGCCGCGCTGCTGCCGTTGAACATCGAGGTGTTCGGCAAGGACCTCGGCGTGCCGAAGGAAGAGGTGCGGCTGTATCTGGCCCTGCGCGAGGCCGCCCACCAGCGGCTCTTCGCCCATGTGCCGTGGCTGCGCTCGCATCTGTTCGGCGCGGTCGAGGGTTACGCCCGCGGCATCAAGGTCGACACCAGCAAGCTGGAGGACGTGGTCGGCCAGTTCGACCCGACGCATCCCGAGCAGCTGCAGGACGCTCTCCAGCAGGGCATGTTCCAGCCGGAGGACACCGCGGAGCAGAAGGCGGCGCTGGCCCGTCTGGAGACCGCGCTCGCGCTGGTCGAGGGCTGGGTCGACGCGGTGGTGCACGAGGCGGCCTCGACCCGTCTGACGTCGGCGGACGCCCTGCGCGAGACGCTGCGCAGGCGCCGGGCCTCCGGCGGTCCCGCCGAGCAGACATTCGCGACGCTGATCGGTCTTCAGCTGCGTCCGCGCCGACTCCGGGACGCCTCGCGGCTGTGGGCCTCGCTCACCGACGCACGGGGCGTGGACGGGCGCGACGGGCTGTGGGAGCACCCTGACATGCTGCCGACGGCCACCGACCTGGACGATCCGGACGGCTTCGTCCACCATGAGCAGCTCGACTTCTCGGAGCTGGACAAGATGCTCGGGGAGGCCGCGGGCGGTGGCAGCAAGCCGAATCTCGACAAGGACGACGTCGAGAAGAGCACCCAGGACGACGAGGGCGACAAGGACGACAAGGACCAGTGAGCCTGCACGACGACGCCGTACTCGTACTGAAGAGCTACGAGGACCAGGAGGAGCTGCGCCAGGTCTACCTGGACCATCTGGCGGCGCACCCGGACGGAATGTGGAAGGCCTGCGAGGCCGGGCATGTCACGGCGAGCGCGCTGGTGATCGACGCGGAGCGCGGCCGGGTGCTGCTGACCCTGCACAAGAAGCTCGGCATGTGGCTGCAGATGGGCGGCCACTGCGAACCGGTTGACGCGACACTGGCTCTGGCCGCGCTGCGCGAAGCCACGGAGGAGTCCGGGATCCAGGGGCTGACCCTGCTGCCCGGTGGTCCTGTGCGGCTGGACCGGCATGCGATTCCGGCGCCCTGTCACTGGCATCTCGATGTGCAGTACGCAGCGCTGGCTCCGGCCGGGGCGGTCGAGGAGATCAGCGAGGAGTCGCTGGATCTGCGCTGGTTCGCGTACGACGAGGTGGCGGGTGTGGCCGACGAGTCGGTCGTACGGCTGCTTGAGCGTACCCGCGCGGCGCTGTCGCGAGCAGTTCATGAGTACGAGGCATGAGTACGAGGCTTGGGTAAGGGGGCATGAGTAAGGGGCGGCCTCTTTTGAGGCTGCCCCTTACCTGTGTGCCTGGTGCGTGTCAGTTCCAGGCGTTGTTCTGGTTCTGAGCGTGGGCCCCTTGCTGGCCCATGCCGTACTGGGCGCGCAGGCCCTGTCCGATCTCCGCACTCTGCGGCGGCATGACCTCACTGGGCTGCACCAGGGCGAAGCCCTGGCCGAGGAAGCTGAGCTCCCAGCCCTCGCCGGTGTTGCCGCGCCTCCGCCGTACGCCGGAGGAGTGTGTCTGCGCCTGCATCTGCACCCGCAGCGCGGAGGACCAGGCGACGATCGCGTCGGCGTCCACATTGACGTACTTGTCCGGCGTGACCTGCATCATCAGCGGCTGGCCCGAGGTCATCAGCGCGACCTTGCCCCGGCCGGAGATATTGAGCTGGTACTTCCCGGAGCCGGAGATGCCGTACTGACTGTCCACCGCGATGACCTCGGTGTGCAGCGTGGAGTCGAGCGCCAGGACATAGGCGCTGTCGACCGTCATGCCGTCCTGGTCGACGTCCACGACATGGATGTACTGCGCGAGGTTGGCAAGGTAGACCGTGCCCTGCCCGGAGCAGCGCATCAGGTCCAGGCCCTCACCGGTGTTGGCACGGGCTCGCCGCTGGTTGTTCGACTGGTACTCGCCGTCGAAGTCCATCAGCCCCTGGTACGCGACCATGGCGCCCTTGCGGGCGAGGACGTCGTCATGGCCGGTGAGCGAGACCCGCAGCAACTGCGGGTTCTGCACGATGTACCGGTCCTGGGACTGCTGTTCGGTGTAGCTGAAGAGCGGACTCTGCATGATGTGTACTCCTCCCCCTCAGTTCCGGATCCGCAGGCGGTCGGTACTGTCCTCACTCGGCTGTACGACGACGATGCCCTGGCCCGAGAAGCCCATCTGGTAGGCCTCTCCGCTGCCCCGCCCGATCAGCGAGGAGGCCTTGAAGCTGCGCTTGCCCTTCACCTTGAGGTTCGGGGACCAGGCCACGAGGGCGTCCGGGTCGACATACGTCTCGTCCTCGCCACGGCCGCAGTCGACGACGATCGGCGTACCGCGCGAGGTGAGGGCCACCCAGCCGGTGCCCGCGACCTCGACGTTCCACAGGCCCTGGCCGGCGAATTTGGCCATGCCCTTGACCCGCTGGACGCCCCACTGCAGGTGCGCGTCGAAGGCCAGCAGATTGGTGCCGTTGACCGAGAGCGAGTCGTTGTTGAGGTTGATGACGACGACGTCCGCGGCGTAGTCGGCGAGGTAGAGCAGTCCGTCTCCGGAGCACTTCATGATGGGCGCGCCCTCGCCGGTCACCCACTGGGAGGCGATCTGGCGGACGGCGGGCGGGTTCGGCTCGTACTGGACGAAGCCTTCGTAGGCGACCATCGAGCCGGTGCGTGCGTACAGGTCCTGGCCGGTGGCCATGGCGACCTTGAGCATGGAGCGGCCGTGGTTCTCCATCCGGGCCGCGATCGGGGTCGGGGCGAAGCCCGCGAGTTGCTGGTTCATTCTTCGGGCTCCCTCAGACCTCGTACGGCTGGACGACGATGAAGTTGCCGGGGGCGCCCCGGAACTGGAGGTTGATGGTCTCTCCGCTGTGTCCCGGGTACGCGTTGCGGCGCAGCCGGACCTGGCTGGAGAGGATCACCTGGGACGCGGCCGACCAGGCGACGACCGCATTGCAGTCGGCGAACGTCGTCGGCGTGACCGGCAGGACCACGGGGATGCCGTGGGTCTTCACGATGACCGTGCCCGTGCCCTGGAACATCATGGTGAACAGGGCGCCGCCGGGGATGCCGTGGCCCTCGATCCTGCGGACCTCGTGCTGCAGCGACTCGTCGAAGGCGAGGACGTTCTCCGCGGAGACGCAGATGCCGTCGCCCTGCAGCTCGATGGAGTGCAGATGAGAACCGTTCTCGGCGAGGAAGATCTGGCCGCGGCCGCTGCAGCGCATCAGCTGCATCTCCTGGCCGGTCGCATTGCCGACGATCCGGCCGGCGAAACCAGCACCCTTGTAGCTGAAATCGACCTTGCCCTGGTACATCACCATGCTGCCCTGGCGGGCGAGGACCGGCGTGCCACCCATGGTCAGATCGACCCGCATGAGCTGCTGGTTCTGCGGGGTCCAGCGCTGGCCGGTGGGAGTCTCGCGGTAGGGCTGGAGGGCGGCCTGCAGGCCGGCGCCGGCCTGCGGGACTCCCTGGGGAACGCCCTGCGGGACGCCCTGGGGGGGCATGCCGGGAGGCTGCTGTCCGTACGGGGACGGGGCCTGCTGTCCGTACGGCGACGGCACGCCCGGCTGCGGGGCCTGGCCCGGGACCTGACCCGGCATCTGCCCCGGGACCTGGCCGTACTGCGGCTGCTGAGGCAGCTGTCCGTACGGGGACGGGGCAGCCGGCGGCGGGGGTACGGTGCCGCCGTGCGGGGTCATCGGAGCCGCGATGGTCGGCGCCGCATGCATCTGCGGGTTCTGCTGAGGGGCGGGCGCCTGGACTGCGGGAGCACCGAAGGAGGGGGCCGGCTGCGGTGCTTGAGGAGCCTGCGGTATCTGAGGCGCCTGCGGTGCGCCGAACGCCGGGGCGGGCGCTGTGGCCTGCGCGGGCGGCGCGAACGAGGGCGCGGCACCCTGCGGTGGCTGCGCGGCCGGTGGCTCCTCGGCGACCTCGCCGCCGAAGTTCTTCAGCAGCGCGTCGAGGCCACCGTCGAAGCCCTGGCCGACGGCGGCGAAGCGCCACACGTCCTTCAGGTAGAAGTCGCCCAGCATCACGGCGCGCTCGGTGGAGAACTCCGAACCGTTGAAGGCGTACCGGACGACCTCCTCGCCGCCCGCGACGATACGGATGTACCCGGGGCCGACCTGAGACATCTGCCCGGCACCGTCGATGGTCGCGGTGAAGGAGAGTCGGTGGATGTTCGCCGGGATACGGTCCAGAGTGACGCGAAATGACTCGGTGTCACCGGACTGCGCGCCGAGCAGCTGGATGGACTCCTCGGGTGACTTCGGCTGGTTGAAGAAAATGAAGTACCGGTCGTCCGAAAGCTGCTCGTTGGCGTCGAGTCCGAAGCAGCTGATGTCGAAGGTCAGCCCAGGAGCGGCGATCTGCACACCTACGTACAGATCCGTTCCCGGCGTGAGATCACTGATCTTGGCCTTGTGGCCGCGTTGGAATTCCCTGGCCATGCGTAACGACCGTCCCCCATCCCGAAATGTGACTGCGTCGCGCCAGGCTAACTGCTGGGGCCGACATTGAGCCAAGCCGGTACACATTCGGTACAGGACCGTCGGCGGTCGCTCCCGCCGGTCACTCTCCGCGTGCGGCGGGCAGATGCGGCAGCCGGTCGGCTGCGACGACGCCTTCGAGATAACCCTTGGCCCGCTCGGTGCGGGGGTACGCCTCCAGCAGCCGCCAGAACCGCGGGCCGTGGCCGGGCACGAGCAGATGGGCCAGCTCATGGACGAGCACGTAGTCGACGACATACTCCGGCATCCCCTGCAGGCGGTGTGACAGGCGGATGCTGCCCTCCGCCGGAGTGCAGGAGCCCCAGCGGGTGTTCTGATTCGTCACCCATCGCACGGATGTCGGTCTTGCGCGTCCGTCGAAGTACTGGGCGGACAATCGCTCGGCACGCTCGGCAAGTTCGGTGTCACCGAGGATCCGCTTGCTCTCCTGCGCTGCGAGCTTGTCGAGCATCACGCTGACCCAGCGCTGCTCCTCCGCCTCCGACATCCTGGCGGGGATGAGGACGATGGTCCGGTCACCCTCCCGGTAGGCCGAGACCGTTCTGCTGCGCCGGGCGCTCCTGCGGACCTCGACCGCACTCGTCCCCGATCCGCGGGGCGGGTGGCTTGTCGCGCTGCGCTGTTGGCTTCCGGCGCTGTGCGGTGGGGTCTCCCCAGCGAGGCGAGGGGAAGGGTCGACGGACACGCCCCGACGTTACCCGCTGCCAGAGGAGGAAGTCCCGCCTCCGGGACGGTTCGAGCTTGATCCACTCCATGGCGTGCACCATTTGAACGACTAATGCCCGCACCTGTGGATAACTTTTCACACTCGTCGACGCCGCCGGGCATTCTGACAACAGTTCAGTGGAGAGGCCGGACGACGGATCAACGGGGGAAGCGAATATGCATCCGACGGTGAAGCCTGCCTTGCGGCGGGCATGGCGAGAGCGACAGACCGTGCAATTCGGGGCGACACCCGCGCATGCGGTGATGGTCGGTCCGGTGGACACCGCGACAGGTGCCCTGATCGAGCTGCTCGACGGGACGCGGGGATTGCCGTGGCTGCGCCAGGAGGCGCGGTCGATAGGTCTGCCGGAAGGACAATTGGACGCTCTGGTGAACCGGTTGACGGCGGCGGGGCTGCTCGACGATCCGACGGCAGGCGGCCCGGCGGCCGATGCGCTACGGAAACGGGTCGGCGCCCTTGACCGGCTGCGCCCCGACCTGGCGTCGCTCTCCGTGGTCCATTCGGAACCGGGCGGCGGGATACGGCGCCTGGCAGCGCGGCGGGCCATACGTGTCCAGGTCCGGGGCGCGGGACGGGTCGGTGCGACGGTCGCCGCGGTGCTCTCGGCGGCCGGTGTGGGCCGGGTGGAGGTGCTGGACGGCGGATGTACTGAGCCGTGGGACGTGGCGCCCGGCGGGCTGCCGACGAAGGCGGTCGGTGAGCGGCGGGACGCGGCGGCCCGGCAGCTGGTGCGGCGGTCCGCGCCCGACCGTCCGCCGCGCGCGGCCGAGTCGGCAGGGGCCGCGGAGTGCGCTGAGCCCGGTCTCTCCCTGGTCATCGTCGCGCCACGGGACGGCCTGGCGGCCTATGCCCCCGATCCAGCCGCAGCCGAGGACTGGATCGCCACCGGGACACCCCATCTGTATGCGGGAGTTGTCGAGGGGACCGGTGTGGTGGGTCCGCTGGTGCTGCCCGGCGGCACGGCCTGTGCCGGGTGTCTGGAGTTGGGCAGGGCGGAGCGCGACCCGGCGCGGCCCAGGCTGCTGGCACAGTGGCGCTCGGTCCGCCGGAGAGCTGTGCCGGCCTGCGATGTCGCTCTGGCCACGGCCGTGGCAGGGATGACGGCGGCGCACGCGCTGTCGTTTCTCGACGGGGAGCTGCCCGCGAGCACCGGGGCGCGCTGGGAGGCTTCACTGCCTCTGCTTGACTGGCGATCAGAGACGGTCACCCCGCACCTCGACTGTGTCTGCAGTGCGGATGGGAAGAGTGAGAGGGAGCACACCTCGGGGATCGGGCCGCCGCACGAGACAATGGCCGGGTAACCGCCGTCAACGAAGCAATGCTGTACGGCACACGCGGCACGGCAGTCTGGGATTTGGAGGGGCGCATGTCTGATCTTCCCCGGAAGGCGGTCACCCGGACCGCCAAGTTGGCCGCGCTGCCACTGGGCATCGCGGGCCGTGCCACTTGGGGTCTGGGTAAGCGGATCGGCGGCAAGTCCGCGGAGATCGTGGCCCGGGAGCTGCAACAGCGCACGGCGGAGCAGCTGTTCAAGGTGCTCGGCGAGCTCAAGGGCGGTGCGATGAAGTTCGGGCAGGCCATGTCCGTCTTCGAGTCGGCCCTCCCCGAGGAGATCGCGGGCCCCTATCGCGCGGCCCTGACCAAGCTTCAGGACGCGGCGCCCCCGATGCCGACGCGTACGGTCCACGCGGTCCTGGACGAGCGGCTGGGCGAGGAGTGGCGGGAGCTGTTCCTGAAGTTCGAGGACAAGCCGTCGGCCGCCGCGTCCATCGGCCAGGTACACCGGGCGGTGTGGCACGACGGGCGCGAGGTCGCGGTGAAGGTGCAGTACCCGGGGGCGGGGGATGCGCTGCTCTCCGACCTGACGCAGCTCAGCCGGTTCGCCCGGCTGCTGGGGCCGCTGATTCCGGGGATGGACATCAAGCCGCTGATCGCCGAGCTCCGCGACCGGGTGTCGGAGGAGCTGGACTACGAGCTGGAGGCGCAGGCGCAGCGGGAGCATGCGGCGGAGTTCGCGAACGATCCCGATGTGCTGGTGCCCGATGTGGTGCACCAGTGCGACCAGGTGCTGGTGACCGAGTGGATCGACGGGATACCGCTGGCCGAGGTGATCGCCGACGGCACGACCGAGCAGCGGAACCGCGCGGGGCAGTTGCTGGCCCGCTTCCTCTTCTCGGGCCCGGCCCGTACGGGACTGCTGCACGCGGATCCGCACCCGGGGAACTTCCGGCTGCTCCCGGAGGAGGACGGCGAGGGCTGGCGGCTCGGCGTGCTGGACTTCGGCACCGTGGACCGGCTGCCCGGCGGGCTGCCGCAGACCATCGGCGACTGTCTGCGGATGACACTCGAGAGCGAAGCCGAGGCGGTCTACGAGCTGCTGTGCGAGGCGGGCTTCGTCAAGGAGTCCATAGAGCTCGACCCGGACTCGGTGCTGGACTACCTGCTGCCGATCATCGAGCCGGCGGAGGCCGAGGAGTTCACCTTCACCAGGAGCTGGATGCGCAACCAGGCAGCCCGGATCGCCGACATCCGCTCCCCCGCGCATCAGCTGGGCAAGCAGCTCAATCTGCCGCCGTCGTATCTGCTGATACACCGGGTGACGCTGAGCACGATCGGGGTGCTGTGCCAGCTGAACGCGACCGTGCGGCTGCGGGACGAACTCGAATCGTGGCTGCCCGGGTTCCTGCCGCAGGACGAGGAGGACAGCACGGCGGTCGGAGCTCAGGCCTGAGCGACCGCCGCCGCGCCACACTGCGGCACCCGGTCGTCACCACCAGGCTGAGTCGAGCCTGCCCTCGATCGCCCTGATGTTGGCGCGTGCGCAGTCGTCGCAGAAGTAGTGACGGCTGCCGTTCTCCACGGAGCAGGTCCAGGTGGGCGGTGGTCCCTCGGCGGTCGCGCCGCAGTGGGAGCACACGATGCTCTCGGAACCCGGCTGTGCAGGATGAGAAGTCTGCTGCTGGTCCACCTGGTGACGATAACCCCGTAAGGGACCGGCCACCGGGACAACGCACCGCGGGGGCCGGTCCGTTCGGACCGGCCCCCGCGGGTCAGTGTCTGTCGTGCAGTGCTCTTGTGCGGTCAGTGCATGACGGCCATGGCCAGTGCGCGGCGGGCGCGCATCGACACACGCTCGGCGCGGCGCTGCATCCGCCGGGCGGCGACCAGGCGAACGGCCAGGCGTTCCGCGTCGGCTTCCCGAAGGCGCTCGTGCATATGCGCACGCGCCATGGCTTCTGGGATGAGTTGCATCTCACGGGTCCTGTTCTGACGCGAGGCGTTCGCGCCGATGGTGGTGACGGCTGGGGTGGCGGAGCCTGACGGCTCGCTCGTGGAAGAGGTCATTGGGGCCAGCTTCTGGGGATCGTGCGTGACGGGGCGGTCGATGGTTCCGATGGCGTTCATGCCGCAACCGGGTTCTTGCGCGGGCGACCACGCGGCCGCTTGCGGGCGACGACCACGCCCTGGACGAAGAGCTCGCCGCCCCAGACGCCCCACGGCTCACGCCGCTCCTTGGCACCCGCGAGGCAGGCCTCCATCAGCGGGCAGGTACGGCAGAGGGACTTGGCGTACTCGACATCAGCCGGCGACTCGGCGAAGAAGACCTCCGGGTCGTAGGAACGGCAGGGGACGGGTACGCCGAGGGCCTCGATGGCGTCATCGAGCGCGGAGAGCGCAGTGAGCGGAGTCAAGGTGGAGTCCTCCGTGAGGGCGGGCGGGGGGATCGTCTCGGAAGGCGGTACGGACGGGGCGTGCGCTTCGAGTTGCACGGTGGTGTCGTTCCTCGTCTGGTCGTTCCGGCCTGTTGGCCGGGTGGCGGCTGGTACCGGGTGTTGCGTGCCCCGAGGCCCCTTCGCCCTGTCGTCCCGCTTTAGGGAAAACAGAAGGGCCGCGGATCCCGGGTGGGGTTCCGCGGCCCTGAAGGCGCCGGCCTGATTCTGAATCAGGCTGGATCACTCCAGGGTTCGAGCCCACGGAAGGCCCACATCGTGTGGTGCTGCGTCGTGCGGTGCTGCTTCGTCTGCTTCTGGGTTTCGGCACTGGCCGCCGCAGAGGCATAGGCCCGAGCCTTTGCCGCTGCTACTCCTGCTTCCAGTGCCTTGGTCGGTCGCTCATTGCGCTCCAGGACGGGGAGACCGCCCAGGCCGGCCACAGGAAGCGCGGCAGAAATGCCGGACACACCGGTGCCGTTGAACGCCGCGGAGAAGCCGAGCGAGCAGGCGGAGGCGACCGAGCGATCGGTCATTTTGGCGGTGCTGACGAAGCTGGTCTTGATGCTGATCACTGGAATCGCCTCCTCTCGGCGTCTAGAGGACCGGCCGGGGCCGATCGCGCGTATTCGTATAAGTACAGCACGAGGACAGGGCTTCAGAGAAGCTCGCTGTTCCCGTGGTTAAGAACCTATGGGGATTGCTGGGGCGGGCGCAAACTATTTTTTCGACGAGTTTGTATCAGTCCTCCTCGTCGTCTCCTCCAACTTCCTGACCTGCGCAGATGGTCAGCACATCGGCTCCGAAGCGCTCGAGCTTGCGACCGCCGACCCCGGAGATCCCGGCCAGCTCGCCCTCACTGTCCGGCACGGCCTCGGCGATCGCCATCAGCGTCTTGTCGGTGAACACGCAGTACGCGGGCTGGCCCAGCTCCTTCGCCTGCTCCGAGCGCCACTCGCGCAAGCGCTCGTACAGCGCCTCGTCCATGTCGGAGGGGCAGTCCTCACAACGCATCAGTTTCATCTCGCCCGCGTCGGTGAGCGTCTTGCCGCAGACGCGACACAGGACGGGCCCGCGCCGCTTGCGCCGACTGCCGCTGCCGCGCTCGATGCCACCGGCACCGCCCGCGCCGCGGGCACCGGGGGCCGCCGAGCCGGGACGCATCCCGTTCAGGAACCGGGTGGGGCGGCGCGAGGCGCGGCCCCCGGGCGAGCGGGACAGCGCCCAGGACAGGGAGAGATGGAGACGGGCACGGGTGACGCCGACGTAGAGCAGTCGGCGCTCCTCCTCGACCTGCTCGTCCGTCTTGGCGTAGGTGATGGGCATCATGCCCTCGGTGAGACCGACCAGGAACACGGCGTCCCACTCCAGGCCCTTCGCCGAGTGGAGCGAGGCAAGAGTGACGCCCTGGACGGTGGGGGCGTGCTGGGCAGCGGCGCGCTCGTCCAGCTCGGCCACCAGATCGGCGAGGGTCGCCTCGGGCTTGACCCGTACATAGTCCTCGGCGAGGCGGACCAGCGCGGCCAGGGACTCCCAGCGGTCGCGCACCGCTCCCGATCCGGCAGGTGGCTCGGTGGTCCAGCCCTTGGTGGAGAGCACTGCCCGGACCTGAGCGGGCAGGCCCTCGGCGTCGTCGAGCAGCGAGTCGTTGCCACCGGCGCGGGCGGCACCGCGCAGGGCCACTCCCGCTTCCCGTACCTCGGGCCGGTCGAAGAAGCGCTCGGCGCCGCGCAGCTGGTAGGGCACTCCGGCGTCGGCCAGCGCCTGCTCGTAGACCTCCGACTGGGCGTTGATCCGGTAGAGCACGGCGATCTCGCCGGCCGGGACGCCCGAGGCGATGAGATCGCGGATACGGCGGGCGGTGCCCTCGGCCTCGGCCGGCTCGTCCGCGTACTCCGTGTAGGCGGGATCGGGGCCGGCCTCGCGCTGAGAGATCAGTTCGAGGCGGTGCTCGGCGGCCCGGCCGCGCGCCTGGCTGAGCAGACCGTTGGCCAGATGGACGACCTGGGGCGTGGAGCGGTAGTCGCGGACCAGCTTGACCATGGTCGCGCCGGGGTGGCGGGTGCGGAAGTTCAGCAGATGGTCGGGGGTGGCGCCGGTGAAGGAGTAGATCGTCTGGCTGGCGTCGCCGACGACGCAGAGGCTGTCGCGGTCCCCGAGCCACAGGTCGAGGAGCCTCTGCTGGAGCGGACTGACGTCCTGGTACTCGTCCACCACGAAGTGGTGGTACTGGCGGCGGATCTGGTCGGCGATGTCATGCCGGTCCTGGAGGATGCCGACCGTGAGCAGCAGCACATCCTCGAAGTCGATCACCGAGCGGTCGCGCTTGAGCTGCTCGTACATCCCGTAGACCTGGCTGATCTCGGCCGGATCGCGCGGGGCGTCGCGGTGCGACTTGGCGACCGCGGCCGGGTAGTCGGCGGGCACGGTCTGGGTGACCTTGGCCCACTCGATCTCGCTCGTGACGTCGCGCAGCTCATTGCGGTCGAGCCGGATACGGCAACGGGCGGCGGCCTCGGCGACCAGCTGGATCTTGCGCTCGAGGAGGCGGGGCAGCTCGCCACCGACGACTTTCGGCCAGAAGTACTGGAGCTGGCGCAGCGCGGCGGAGTGGAACGTACGCGCCTGGACGCCGCCCGCGCCGAGCTGCCGCAGCCGCCCACGCATCTCGCCCGCGGCGCGGTTGGTGAAAGTGACGGCCAGCACACTGGCGGGCTGGAGTATCCCCGCGCGGACGCCGTACGCGATGCGGTGGGTGATCGCGCGCGTCTTGCCCGTGCCGGCTCCTGCCAGCACGCACACCGGACCGTGCAGGGCCGTCGCGACCTCGCGCTGCTCGGGGTCGAGCCCGTCGAGCACCGCGTCCGCCGACTCGGGGACCTGTGGGAAAAGAGAGGAGTGCGTTGCTGCTGTCACACCGCCATGCTGCCAGGTCGGCGGAGATGGGTGCGGCCGTTGTCCACAGGGGGGCAAGAGCAGTCGTACTAATGCGGGAATGGTGGCCAGGTCACGTACGTTCACTTACGCGGTGCGAACACGCATCGAGCGAGAGCCGGCGAGATCTGGCGGGACGAACAGAGGAGCGCAGGGACGATGCAGGGGACTGTGACGATGTACAGCACGACGTGGTGCGGCTACTGCCGTCGGCTGAAGAGCCAGATGGACCGCGAGGGCATCGCGTACACCGAGATCAACATCGAGCAGGACCCGCACTCCGCGGCCTTCGTCGAGAAGGCCAACGGGGGTAACCAGACCGTTCCGACCGTGCTCTTCGCGGACGGTTCGACGCTGACCAACCCCTCGCTGGCCCAGGTCAAGCAGAAGATCAGCGTCTGAGCAGACAGACCGTCCGAGCAGGTGGACACAGAGCCCGGCCGGTCGGCTAGGCGACATCTCCGGGCTTCGGCAGCGGCTTGCCGTACCAGAGCTCGATGAGACGGGCCGCAATCGAGATCCCGTAGGGAGGCAGCACCTCCCCGGACTCGAATGCGGCCCGCAGGTCTTCCCGTGAGAACCAGCGCGCCTCGTGGATCTCTTCGCCGTCCACATTGATCTCGGAGGACGTCGCCCGCGCCATGAAGCCCAGCATCAGGCTGGACGGGAACGGCCAGGGCTGGCTGGCGATGTACTCGACCTCGCCGACCGTGACGCCCGCCTCCTCCCAGACCTCGCGGCGCACGGACTGCTCGATCGACTCGCCGGGCTCCACGAAGCCGGCGAGCGTCGAGAAGCGACCCTCCGGCCAGTGCACCTGCCGGCCCAGCAGCGCGCGGTCCTCCTCGTCGGTGACGAGCATGATCACAGCAGGGTCGGTACGGGGGTAGTGCTCCGCTCCGCAAGCCTGGCAGCGCCGGATGTGGCCCGCGGCCGCGATGACCGTGCGCTCGCCGCAGCGTGAGCAGAAACGGTGCAGCCGCTGCCAGTTCTCCAGCGCGACCGCATGTACCAGCAGGCCCGCGTCGCGCTGCGAGAGCAGCAGTCCGGCTTCGCGCAGTCCGGCCGGGCGGGCCGACTGGTCCATGCGTCCCGGCAGGGCGTCCTTCTGGAGCGCGAAGTAGCGCACCCCCTCCTCGTCCGTCCCCAGGAAGTAGCGGTGGGTCTCGGTGACAGGAGCCTCGAAAGCGGGCGTCATGACGAGTTCGGTGCGGCCGTCGGGGGTGTCGTCGATCAGCGCCTGACCGCCGGAGACCACGAAGACCCGGGTCGACGGGTGGCTCCACGCTGCCGCCAGCCAGGCCTCGTCGAGGCGGTGGTGCGCCTCGCGGTCGATACCGCTCGGCGCGGTGAGTCCGATCGAGCGGTGCGTGGTGCCGTTACTGATGGTGCTCACAGTTATTTCCAACTCCCCCGGGTGGATTGGGTTCAGGTCAGCGGAGTGCGGCGGCGAGATCGCCCCACAGGTGGGCGGTCGTCTCCACGCCCTTGAGGAGCAGGTCCAGTTCGACCTTTTCGTTGGGCGCGTGCCAGCCGTCGGACGGTACGGAGATGCCCAGGAAGAGGACGGGAGCGTCCAGCACGTCCTGGAGGTCGGCTGCGGGGCCGGAGCCGCCCTCGCGGGTGAAGCGGATCTTCTGTCCGTCGAAGGCGCGGCCCATGGCTCGTACGACCGACTGGAGCGCGGGGTGGTCCAGCGGGGTCAGACAGGGGCGGGTCGACGCCGCGAAGGTGACCTCATGGCGGATGCCCGCCGGGACGCGGGACGCGACCCAGTCACCGATGGCCTGCTCCACCTTCTCCGGTTCCTGGCCCGCGACAAGGCGGAACGTGAGCTTCAGCCGGGCGGAGGACGGAATGATCGTCTTGCCGCCGGGGCCTTGGTAACCGCCGCCGATGCCGTTGAGTTCGGCGGTCGGGCGGGCCCAGATGCGCTCCAGGGTGGAGTAGCCGGCCTCGCCGAGGGTGCCGCGCGACTTGGCGGTGTTCAGCCACGACGCCTCGTCGAAGGGGAGCTCGGCGAAGAGTTCGCGCTCCGCGTCGGTGAGCGGCGCGATGCCGTCGTAGAAGCCGGGGATCGTGACGTGTTCGTCATCGTCGTGCAGTGCGGCGACGAGGCGGGCGGCGACGGTGGCCGGATTGGGCACGGCGCCGCCGAACGAACCGGAGTGGATGTCCTGGTCGGGGCCGTACAGCGCGATCTCGCAGTCCGCGAGGCCACGCATGCCGGTGCAGACGGTGGGGGTCGTCTCGGACCACATACCGGTGTCGGACACGATCACCGCGTCGGCGGCGAGGCGGGCGGCGGCGGTCTCGACGAGAGCGCGGAAGTTCGGGGAGCCGGACTCCTCCTCGCCCTCGATCAGCAGCTTGAGATTGACCGCGGGGGCGGTGCGGCCGGTAGCGGCGAGATGGGCCCGTACGCCCAGGGTGTGGAAGAAGACCTGGCCCTTGTCGTCCGCCGCGCCGCGGCCGTACATCCGGCCGTCGACGATCTGCGGCTCGAACGGGTCGGTGTGCCAGCCGTCCTCGCGGGCGGCGGGCTGGACGTCGTGGTGGCCGTAGACCAGGACGGTGGGCGCGTCCGGTTCGCCGGACGGCCACTCGGCGAAGACCGCGGGGGCGCCGGGCGTGGGCCAGACCTCGACGACCGGGAAGCCGGTCTCCTTGAGTTTGGCCGCGAGCCAGTCGGCGCTGCGCCGTACGTCCGCGTCGTGGTCGGGCTGGGCCGATACGGACGGGATGCGCAGCCAGTCGGCGAGGTCGTCGAGGAAGGCGGCGCTGTGCTGATTGATGTACGTACGGACGGCGCTGTCCGGGGTGTCGCTCATGCACTCGAGCCTAACGGGCTCCGGTGGCTGTCCCACCGGCCGTCTCGCCCAGCAGGATGCGCTCCAGCTCGGCTCGGCCGGGGAGGGCGCCGGGGCGGACGATCTCTCCGCTGCGTACGTAGACGAACGCGGCGTTGACGGCTTCGAGGGGGAGGTCGTGCTGCTCGGCCCAGGCGAGGCGGTAGACGGCGAGCTGGAGAGGGTCGGCGGTGCGGGTGCGGCTGGTTTTCCAGTCGACGATTTCGTACGTGTGCGGCACGCCGTCCCTGTGCGTCTTGCCGTATATGTGCGGTTCGCCTATGTACGGTTCGCCGTCGACGCCGTTGCCGTTTCCCTTGCCGTCGCCGTCGCCCGGGTCGGTTCGGTAGACGGCGTCGATACGGCCCCGGATGACACGGCCGGCGAGAGTGAGCTGGAACGGAGCCTCGACGCGGTACGGGGTGCGGTGGGCGTACGGGGTGCGCTCGAAGGCCTCCTTGAGCGCGGCGAGGTCGTGCTCGTCCGCGATCTCGGGGTCGTCCGCGTCGCCGCCGGGAAGCTCGTCGGGGCCGAGCATCGGCAGCGGGAGCTCCTCGAACCGCGACTCCACCCAGGCGTGGAACCTTGTGCCGCGGCGGGCGGCGGGCTGCGGGGGGCGCGGCATGGGGCGGGCCAGCTCCTGGGCGAAGCCGTCGGGGTCGGCGGCGATGCGCAGCAGCTGCGAGGCGGAGAGGGAGTGCGGTACGAGGACGTCACGGACGGTGGCGCGGGTGCGGCGGAGCTCGCCGGCGAGGGCGTCGAGGTCCCGGTCCCAGGAGGCGATGGTGCGGGCGTCTTCGGGGTGCGGGGGGATGTCCCCCACCCCGCCCCTTCCCAAAACCGGGGGCAGGCCTCCAGGCCCCCCAGGGGTGGTGGACAGGGGAACTGACGCCCCCACACCCCCGGCGCCGGCTTCGCGGTGGCCCCTCTGAGCCGGGACAACGGTGTCGTGCCACGGGTCCGGCTCATGACCGTGGTCGTCGTCGCCCTCCCGGAACGGCTCCGGCTCCGGCTCCGGCTCCCAGTCGTCCCAGTCCGGCAGATCCACGGGGTCGCGGTCCAGGGGCCCGTCCAAGGGCTCGTCCAGGGGCCCGTCCGGCGGCGGGGGTTCCTCAAAGGCATCCGCCGACGCATTGGCCAGATAGGAGAGCACCGTGTCCGCTGCGGCGCGGCGGCGGGTCAGGGATGCGGCGTCCAGAGGGAGCGGCCAGGCCTGCGACGCCGTCGTCGCGTGCAGCGCCGGGTTCTCCGCGTCTTCCTCGGGCTCGTCCGCCCAGACCTCGATCTCGCCGAAGCCCTCCGCGCAGTGGTCGTACAGCGCCTGGAGGAACGCCGAAGGGCCGCGTCGGCGCTTCTGGGTCGGACCCCACCAGTGGGCCGAGCCGAGGAGCAGCGAGCGGGGGCGGGTGAACGTGACGTAGCCGAGGCGCAGTTCCTCGGTGTGCTGGTGGTCCTTCATCGACTCCTTGAAGGACCTGAGCCCCTTCGCATCCCAGGACGGGACGTCCGGGAGGGTCGTCGCGTCGCCCCGCAGCGCATGCGGGAGGACCTTGGACTGGGAGGTCCAGGCCTCGCGCGCCTGGTCGTTCGGGAAGTGTTTGGCGACCAGGCCCGGGACCGCCACGACATCCCACTCCAGGCCCTTGGACTTGTGGGCCGTCAGGACCTTGACCGTGTTCTCGCCTCCCGGCAGGGCGTTGTCCAGGCCCTTCTCGTACTGCGCGGCGGTACGCAGGAAGGCGAGGAAGGCGAGCAGCGTCGCCTCCCCGTCCAGCGCCGCGAATCCGGCCGCCGTGTCAAGGAAGTTGGCCAGAGTCTCGCGGCGGCGGGCGGCCAGGGCGTGCGGTGAGGCGGAGAGTTCGACCTCGAGGCCGGTGGTGGTCAGGACCCGGTGCAGTACGTCCATCAAGGGGTCGGCGAGCGAACGGCGCAGGTCGCGCAGTTCGGCGGCGAGGCGGGCGAAGCGGACCCGGGCCTCCGTGGAGAAGGGCAGGCCGTCGTCCTCCCCGCCGGCCGACTCCAGGAATGTGTCGAGCGCGTCGGCGAGCGAGATGACCTCGGCCGGGTCGGTGCCCTCGACGGCGGCGGCCAGTCGCTCGTCCGGGTCCTTCTCGTCGGACGAGGTGCGGTGGACCAGCAGCCGGGCCCGGCGGCCCAGCAGCGCCAGGTCGCGCGGGCCGATCCGCCAGCGCGGTCCGGTGAGCAGACGTACGAGAGAGGCGTTGGCGCCCGGATCCTGCAGGACCTCGCACATCGCGACCAGGTCGGCGACCTCGGGGAGGTGCAGCAGCCCGGACAGGCCGACGACCTCGACCGGGACGTCCCTGGCAACCAGCGCGCCCTGGATCTCGGCGAAGTCGCCCGCCGTACGGCACAGGACGGCGATCTCGCCGGGCTCCTTGCCCGTACGCACGAGGTGGGCGATGGAGTCGGCGAGCCACTCGATCTCTTCCGCGTGCGTGGACAGCAGGGCGCAGCGGACGATGCCGTCGCGCTCGGCGCCGGGGGCGGGCCGCAGCGCCTCGACGCCTTCGTGCATGGCGCGCAGAGGCTCGGCGAGGCCGTTGGCGAGGTCGAGGAGGCGGCCGCCGCTGCGGCGGTTCTCGCTGAGCGAGAAGCGGGTGGCGGGGCGGCCGTCGGCGTACGCGAAGTGCGCAGGGAAGTCGTCCAGGTTGGCCACGGAGGCGCCGCGCCAGCCGTAGATCGCCTGGCAGGGGTCGCCGACCGCGGTCACGGCATGGCCGGTGCCCTGCCCGAACAGGCCGGACAGCAGCAGCCGTTGAGCCACGGACGTGTCCTGGTACTCATCGAGGAGGACGACCCGGAATTCGTCCCGCAGGATGGTGCCGACCTCGGGCCTGGTGAGCGCGAGCTCGGCCGAGAGGGCGATCTGGTCGCCGAAGTCGAGGAGGTCGCGGGCTCGTTTGGCCTCGCGGTAGCGGACGGTCAGTTCGAGCAGCTCACGGCGTGCGGCGGCCGCCTCGGGGACCTTGCGCAGCTCGGCGTTGCTGAGCCGGGCGCTCTCCAGCGTGCTCAGCAGCTCGGCGTCGTACGCGCCGAGCTGCTCGGGCCGTACGAGATGCTCCGCGAGCTCCGCGTCGAGTGCCAGCAGGTCGCTGACCAGGGACGGGAAGGACTTGGTCAGCGAGGGGTACGGCCCCGGCGCCTCGCGCAGCACACGCGCGGCGAGCTGGTAGCGGGTGGCGTCGGCGAGCAGACGCGCGGTCGGCTCCAGGCCTATGCGCAGTCCGTGGTCGGTGAGGAGCTGTCCGGCGAAGGCGTGGTACGTGGAGATTCGGGGCTCGCCCGGCGGATTGTCGGGGTCGATGGCGTCGGGGTCCGTCACCCCGGCCCGTACGAGAGCTTTGCGGACGCGCTCGGCGAGCTCGCCCGCGGCCTTGTTGGTGAAGGTGAGGCCGAGGACCTGCTCCGGCGCGACCTGGCCGGTCCCGACGAGCCACACCACCCGCGCCGCCATCACCGTTGTCTTCCCCGAACCGGCTCCGGCCACGATGACCTGCGGGGCGGGCGGCGCGGTGATGCAGGCCGTCTGCTCCGGGGTGAAGGGGATACCGAGGAGCTCTTTGAGCTGCTCGGGGTCGGTGATGCGTGGGGTCACCTCAGAGAGGCTAATGGGGACCACTGACAGCGGTGGTCCCCCTCGGCCTCAACCGCGTCAGGCTCCGTTGCCGGAGCCCGCGCCCAGCTTCTCCAGGTCGACGACCTGGTCGGCCGGCGGAGCCACGGCATTCACCGGCTTGTTGTAGTCGCTGAAGACCATCGTGCCGGGCTCGTCGCCGCCGACCTTGACGACCTTGAGCAGGTAGGGCTCGCCCTCCTTGGCCACGTACATGGTCGTCGTCTCGCCGTTGGCCGCCTTCTTCACCACGGTCGCCGTGGCCTGACCGTCGACCTCGGCGTCGGGGCCCTTGGTCATGCCCTTGCGCTCCGACTTGTCCTTGTCCATGTCGGCGATCATGGCTTTGAGGTCGCAGACACCGTCCATGTCGCCGGAGCTGCCCGCCGGCATCTTCATCCAGCGGCCCTTCATCAGCTCGACGACGCTGTCGGTCTCCTTGCCGGACGAGCCGTCCTCGCTCATCGAGGCGCGCCAGAACTTCTCGTCGCCCTTCATGTACATGACCTTGTTGGCCTGGAGGAGCTCGGCCTTGCCGGCCTTCACGCCCATCTTGCCCGTACAGGCGCCCTTGGTGTCGACCGCGAAGTCGACGGTCAGCTGCTCGCCGTCGCTCTTGATCCGGCCCGCCATCCGGATGGACTGGGCGGCCTTCGTGGCCGTGAGGGCCTTGTCGCCGATCTGGTCGGCGGTGAGGCCGGCGAACGGGTCCACCGGAGCCTTCGAGGTCGTGGCGGCCGCCGGCTCCTTCGCCTTCTCCTCGGAGTCGCCCTTGGCCTTGGTGTCCTTGGAGCAGCCCGCCAGTCCGGCGATCGCGGTCGCACAGACCATCGCCGAAACCAGGAACTTCCGATTGGCTGCCATGTGTCTCTCCCTGTAGATCCTGCTTATCGCACCTTTATGCGACTGTCGCGGACCTCATTTGGATGCAGGGAGCCGACGTGAGATGGACCACATGGACCACCACACCGAACGTCGGCGGCGGTCACTCGACGATTTGGCGTCCCTCCGGCTGTGCGCTGCACGAGGCGCGGAAGGTGCAGTGGGTGCAGTGCTGCCCGGTGGACGGGGTGAAGCGCTCGTCGAGTACGCGTCCGGCGGCGGTGGCGAGCAGATCACCGACCCATGCGCCGCTCAGGGGTTCCTGGGCCTGGATCTTGGGGAGGCCGTCTCCGCCGTCCTTCTTGGCGGCGGGCTGGCGCAGCTGTACGAGTTCGGCGCCGCCGGGTTCCGGGCGACGGCCGTCGAAGGCCTCGTCGAGCGCCCCTTCGCGCACCGCGAGCTGGTAGACGGCGAGTTGGGGGTGGGCAGCGACCTCGTCCCTGGTGGGTGTCTGCTTGCCGGTCTTGAAGTCGACGACATACGCGCGTCCTTCGGCGTCCTCCTCGACGCGGTCCATGGAGCCCCGGATCCGTACCTCGTACTCCCCCGCCTCGAGCGTCACGTCGAAGTCGTGCTCGGTGGCGGCGGGGGCGCGGCCGCCGCGACCGCCGCGGTCCATGACGTGCCAGCGCAGGAAGCGTTCGAGCGCCACGCGCGCGTGCTCCTTCTCCTGCTGCGACTTCCAGGGAGCGTCGAAGACGAGCGCGTTCCAGACCGAGTCGAGGCGCTCCATGAGAACGGCGAGGTCGGCGGGGGTCTGTCCGGAGGCGACCTCGTCCGCGAGTACGTGGACGACGTTGCCGAAGCCCTGGGCGGCGGTGGCGGGTGCGTCAGCCTTGACCTCGCGCCCGAGGAACCACTGGAGCGCGCAGGTGTTGGCGAGCTGGTCCAGTGCGCTGCCGGAGAGGGTGACGGGCTGGTTCCGGTCCCGGAGCGGGATCTGGCTCTGCGTCGGCTCGTACAGGCCCCACCAGCGGTAGGGGTGCGCGGCCGGTACGAGCGGCTGGCCCTCGTCGTCGGTGAGCGCGGCGAGGCGGGCGAGGCGGCGGGCGGCGGCGTCCCGCAGCGCGTCCGTCGCCTGCGGGTCGACGGTGGTGGCGCGCAGTTCGGCAACGAGCGCGGCGACGGCGAGGGGGCGGCGCGGGCGGCCGGTGATGTCCTTGGGCTCCACGCCCAGCTCGGTGAGGAAGCGGGAGGGCTGGTCGCCGTCGTCGGCGGGGGCCTTGACGGCAGTGACGACGAGGCGGTCGCGGGCGCGGGTGGCGGCGACGTAGAAGAGCCGGCGCTCCTCGGCGAGGAGGGCGCCGGGGGTGAGCGGCTCGGCGAGGCCGTCGTGACCGATGCGGTCGGCCTCGAGGAGCGAGCCGCGGCGGCGGAGGTCCGGCCACAGGCCCTCCTGCACACCGGCGACGACGACCAGGCTCCACTCGAGGCCCTTGGAACGGTGGGCGGTCATCAGGCGTACGGCATCGGGGCGCACGCTTCTCTTGGCGAGGGTGTCGGCGGCGATGTCCTGGGCCTCGACCTCTTCGAGGAAGTTGAGGGCGCCGCGGCCGCCGGTGCGCTCCTCTGCGCGGGCCGCGGTGTCGAAGAGGGCGCAGACGGCGTCGAGGTCGCGGTCGGCGTTACGGCCGGCCGCGCCGCCGCGGAGAGCTGCGCGCTCGAGTCGCTGCGGCCAGGGGGTGCCGTCCCAGAGCTCCCAGAGGGCCTCTTCGGCGGTGCCGCCGCCTTCGAGGAGCTCGCGCGCCTTGCGCAGGAGTGCGCCGATCCGCTGGGCGCCGCGGGCGTACGCGGGGTCGTGCGCGACGAGGCGCTCGGGCTCGGCAAGTGCGCGGGCGAGGAGCTGGTCGGAGGGCGGTGGCACGCGGTTGCCACCGGCGCGCTCCTCGTCACGGAGGGCGCGGCCGAGCCGCCGGAGGTCGGCGGCGTCCATCCCGCCGAGGGGCGAGGTGAGCAGGGTGAGAGCGGTCTCGGTGGTGAGCCAGGGGGCGGGGGGCTCAGTTTCGAACGCCTCGGCACCCGGCGCCGCATCCGCATCCGCATCCGGTGTCGAACCCGCATCCGGCGCCGCGTCCGCATCCGCATCCGCATCCGCCGGTGGTGCCCCGGCGGAACCGGAGGCCTCCGCAGTCCCCTCCCGCGGTCCCGCCGGGCCCCGCAGCGCGGCCGTTGCCGCCGTGCGCAGGGCCGTCAGTAGCGGCGATACGGCCGGTTCGTGGCGCAGTGGGACGTCGTCGCCGTCGATCTCCAGCGGGACGCCCGCCGACGTCAGCGCGCGGCGGACCGAGGGGATGGTGCGGCCACCCGCGCGGACCAGGACCGCCATGTCGTTCCACGGGACGCCCTCCTCCAGATGGGCGCGGCGCAGGATGTCGGCGATGTTGTCGAGTTCCGTCGACGCCGTCGGGAAGGTGTACGTCTCCACCTGCCCGCCCTCGCGGACCGGCGCCGGCTCCCGGTGGGCGCGGGCCTTCTCCGACGGGAGGCGGGGCAGTGGCATCCGCCGGGTCAGCAGCCGGGTCGCCGCCAGCAGACCCGACCCGCTGCGACGCGACGTGGTCAGGACCGACACCTGAGAGGGTCTGCCGTCCGCGTGCCGGAAGGCGTCCGGGAAGTCGAGGATGCCGTTCACGTCCGCGCCGCGGAAGGCGTAGATCGACTGGTCCGGGTCGCCGAAGGCCACCAGCGTCCGGCCCTGGCCGGCCAGCGCCTGGAGCAGCCGCACCTGGGCCGGGTCCGTGTCCTGGTACTCGTCCACGAACACCGCGTCGTACGGGAAGAGGGACGAGGGGTGCGGCACGTCGTACGGGGACCCGGTCCGTTCGGCCAGCAGGACCGCGCGGTGCACCAGTTCCGCGTAGTCGAGGACCCCTTGCATGTCCAGGACGTCCAGATACTCCGCGAGGAAAGACGCGGCCGCCCCCCAGTCGGGACGGCCGGTGCGGGCCGCGAAGCGGGCCAGGGAGTCGGGGCCGAGGCCCAGTTCCCGGCTCCGGGCCAGCACCGCCCGTACCTCGTCCGCGAAACCACGCGTCGTGAGGCACGCCCGCAGCTCGTCCGGCCAGTGATTGCGCACCAGCCCCTCGGCCTCCAGGCCGAGCTGGCCCGCCAGCAGTTCGCGTACGGCGACGTCCTGCTCGGGACCCGACAGCAGCCGCAGCGGCTCGGAGAACAGATCCGCGTCCTGGTGGGCGCGGACCAGTGCGTAGCAGAAGGAGTGGAAGGTCGTCGCCTGCGGCCCCTGCGCACCACCCAGCCGCAGCGCCATCCGGTCCCGCAGCTCCACCGCCGCCTTGCGGCTGAAGGTGAGGACCAGGATCCGCTCCGGATCCACCCCCTTCGCGACCCGCGCGGCCACCGCCTCCACCAGCGTCGTCGTCTTGCCGGTGCCCGGGCCTGCCAGAACGAGCAACGGACCGTGACCGTGGTCAACCACCGCGCGCTGAGTTGCGTCCAGGAGAGGGGGATGCACCGGGCCCGGCGGGGTACGCACCAGTCGGTACGCGCCCGAGGTCCGCCGCCGTACCTGTTGCTGGTACGTCGTACGCCCGGTGGTGGAGGAGGAGCTCACGTGGATCGCCGGTCCTGGTGGGTGTGCTGGTGGTGATGGAGCGGTTCGTGCCGCGGGTGGAGCGGTTCGTGCCGCGCGCCGACGACGCTACGCCAGCGCGGGGCGGGGACGCAGTGAGTCAGCCGCGCACCGGGGCTCCGTACGGTCTTCGTACGCCGTACAGCCCCCGGCGCGCCCCTGGTGCCACCGATCGGCCGAAGCTGTCATATGTGAGCGCTGCCGCCCGCACCACCTTCGCCGTCCCATCGCGCGCGCTTCATGTCGAGCCGTGGCACATGGCCTTCTGCACTTCGCGAGGCCTCGCGCAGCGGCGTGCCCTCCGTGCGGTACCGCGCCAGGGCGCGCAGCTCGTGCCCGGGCAGCAGCGTGCCGTCCGAGCGCACCACGCGCCACCAGGGCACGGCGCCTCCGTACAGCGCCATCACCCGGCCCACCTGGCGCGGCCCGCCCTGCCCGAGCCACTCCGCGACATCTCCGTACGTCATCACCCGGCCGGGCGGGATCAGCTCGGCGACCTCAAGCACCCGCTCCGCGTACTCCGGCAGCTCGTCCATCCGGCCCATCCTGCCGCACGCCACCGACAACGCCTCCGACAGCAGGCACAGTGGAGGGAGTGGGACCGGAGAGGCAGAGGGGCGTATCTCACGTGCCTCAAGTCCCCGCGATGCACCCTGATGCCCCCCTCTGCCGTCCGGTCGTGCCACCATCATGCGGGCGGTGACTGGTGATACGAGATCAAGAAGAGACCGAGACGGCGAAGGAGCAGGGCGTGCAGCCTCCGAAGGCGGCAAGCACCCCTGAGTCCGAGTCGTACCCGGAAGCGCCCGCTCCGCAGGGCGACGCGAGCGATCCGACCGGGGCGAAAGGATCGGCCGATTCGACCGGGGCGAAAGGATCCGTCGATTCCACCGGGGCGAAAGGATCCGTCGATTCGACCGGGGCGAAAGGATCCGTCGATTCCACCGGGGCGAAAGGGGCGACCGGTTCGACCAGGGCGACCGACGTCACGGACGTGACCAGCGTCGACCGGGTATCCGGGGACGAACCACTGCTCGCCGCCCGCGTCCACCGCCCCTCCGATCTGCTGCGGCTGCTCATCGGCATCCTGGCGATCGCCGTGGTGCTCGCCGTCGCCGCCTTCGCCCACGGCACCACCTCCGGTCTCGAGCAGGACATCAACAAGGGCACCGGGCAGGCCCCTGACCTGCTGGTCAAGATCGCCGGGCTGGCGTCCAGCATCGCCGTACTGCTCGTCCCCGTCGCCTTCGCGATCGAGCGGCTGGTCAAACGGGACGGGCTGCGGATCGCGGACGGCGTCCTCGCCGCCGTCCTCGCGCACGGCGTCACCCTCGCCACCGATCTCTGGGTCGCCAAGGCCGCGCCCGGCACACTCCAGGACGCGCTGACCCAGGCGCAGAGCGGCGGCGGGCTGACCGATCCGGTGCATGGCTATCTCGCGCCCGTGATCGCCTATATGACGGCCGTGGGGATGGCCCGGCGGCCGCGCTGGCGAGTGGTGCTGTGGGTGGTGCTGCTGCTCGACGCCTTCGCGATGCTGGTCGCCGGATACACCACCCCGTTCTCGATCATCCTCACCGTGCTGCTCGGCTGGACCGTCGCGTACGGCACGCTGTACACCGTCGGCTCGCCGAACGTACGGCCCACCGGCCAGACCCTGCTGGCCGGTCTGCGCCATGTCGGTTTCCGCCCGGTCACCGCGATGCGCTCCGAGGACGTTCCCGACTCCGCCGAGCAGGGCGACCGCGGCCGCCGCTATCTGGTCACGCTGGAGGAGGGCGCGCCGCTCGATGTCACCGTCGTCGACCGCGAGCAGCAGGCGCAGGGCTTCTTCTACCGGGTGTGGCGACGACTGACGCTGCGCTCCATCACCACCCGCCGCTCCATCCAGTCGCTGCGCCAGGCGCTGGAGCAGGAGGCGCTGCTGGCGTACGCGGCGATCGCCGCCGGAGCCAATGCCCCCAAGCTGATCGCCACCTCGGAACTCGGTCCGGACGCCGTGATGCTGGTGTACGAGCACCTGGGCGGGCGTTCCCTGGACTCCCTGACGGACGACGAGATCACCGACGATGTGGTGCGCGGGGCCTGGCGGCAGGTGAAGGCGCTCCAGTCGCGGCGTATCGCGCACCGGAGGCTGACCGGCGACGCGATTCTGGTGGATCGTTCCGGCAAGGTGATCCTGACGGATCTGCGCGGCGGCGAGATCGCGGCGGGCGATGTGGTGCTGCGCATGGACATCGCGCAGCTGCTCACCACGATCGGGCTGCGGGTGGGTGCCGCGCGTGCGGTGGCCACCGCGGTCGAGGTGCTCGGTCCGGACGCGATCGCCGACTGTCTGCCGCTGCTCCAGCCGATCGCGCTGAGCCGCTCCACCCGGGCGACACTGCGCAAGCTGGCCCGCGAGCGGTCGCAGCGTGAGCGGGATGCGGTGCTCGAGGCGTCCGCCGCCACCAAACGGGCTCGTACGGAAGAGGCGGCGGAGGAAGCGTCGGCCGACGACCGCAAGGCCGCACGCAAGTCGGAACGGGCGGAGAAGCAGGCCGACAAGAAGGCCATGGACGAAGCCATGGACGAGGCGCGCGAGGAGGATCTGCTCTCCCAGATCCGTCGGCAGGTGCTGCTGATCAGACCGCAGGCACCGGTCGAGCCGGTCCGTCTCGAGCGGATCAGGCCGCGTACGCTCATCAGCTTCATCGCCGGCGCGGTCGCCGCGTACTTCCTGCTCTCGCAGCTCGCCGGCATCGACTTCGGCACGGTCTTCCGGCAGGCCGACTGGCGCTGGGTGGTGGTGGCCGTCGCCTTCTCCGCGGTCAGCTACTTCGCGGCGGCGATGAGCCTGCTGGGCTTCGTGCCGGAGCGGGTCGGCTTCCTGCGGACCGTGGTCGCGCAGGTCGCCGGGTCCTTCGTCAAGATCGTCGCCCCGGCGGCGGTCGGCGGCGTCGCGCTGAACACCCGCTTCCTCCAGCGCTCGGGCGTACGGCCCGGTCTCGCCGTGGCCAGTGTCGGCGCCTCACAGCTCTTCGGCCTCGGCGCACACATCCTGCTGCTGCTCTCCTTCGGCTATCTGACCGGTACGGAGCGAACGGCGTCGTTCACGCCGTCGAGGACGGTGATCGCGGGTCTGCTGACGGTCGCCGTGCTGGTGCTGGTGGTGACCGCGATCCCGTTCCTGCGGAAGTTCGTCTCGACGCGGCTGCGCTCGCTGTTCGCCGGTGTGGTGCCGCGCATGCTCGACGTACTGCAGCGGCCGGGGAAGCTGCTCACCGGCATCGGCGGGATGCTGCTGCTGACCGGTGTGTTCGTGATGTGTCTGGACGCGTCGATCCGGGCCTTCGACAACGGCCACCAGCCGCTGAGCTACGCCAGCATCGCCGTGGTGTTCCTGGCGGGCAACGCACTGGGCTCGGCGGCACCGACGCCGGGCGGTGTGGGCGCGGTCGAGGGCGCGCTGACCTTCGGTCTGGTCCTGGCCGGTGTGCCGAAGGAGGTCGCGGCGCCGGCGGTCCTGCTGTACCGGATGATGACGCTCTGGCTGCCCGTGCTGCCGGGGTGGTTCGCCTTCAACCACCTCACCCGCAAGGGCGCGCTCTAGCCGGGCCGGGCGGTCCGCGCACGGCCGACCCGCCGCGCGAACCCTCCGTCGCCACCCACATGGCCGCCCTGCCGCGGCTACGCTCCGTCGCCACCCGCATGGACCGCCGTCCCGCGCGGCCGGGGCGCTCGCGGCGGACGATGACGGCATGCCGACCACTTCCGCCGCCTTGCGCGCTGTCGCACTCGCCGCCTCCGCCACCGTACTGCTGGCCGCCGGCTGTTCCGACAGCAGCGACAAGAAGACGGAGCAGGACCGGACGGAGGATCTCGCCTCACAGACGCTGGACTGGCAGAAGTGCCCGCCCCCCTCGGAGGCCGAGGGCGGCGGGACCCAGCCCTCGCCGCTGCCCGGCGGCACCACCTGGGAGTGCTCCTTCATGGACGTCCCGCTCGACTACGCCGAGCCGGACGGCGAGACCATCGAGCTGGCCCTGATCCGCGCCGAGGCGCTCGACAAAAGCAAGCGGATCGGCTCCCTCATCTTCAACTTCGGTGGTCCCGGCGGCTCCGGGGTCAGCACGCTGCCCTCCGTCGCCGCGGACTTCGAGACCCTGCGCACCCGCTACGACCTGGTGAGCTTCGACCCGCGCGGGGTCGGTCGCAGCGTCGGCGTGGAGTGCGAGGACGACCGACAGCTCGACGCGTACTTCGCTCAGGACTGGACCCCCGACGACGCCGCCGAGGAGAAGACCCTCGTCGAGAATCTGAAGTCCTTCGCGGGCGCCTGCAAGAAGAACTCCGGCAACGAGCTCCCGTATGTGGGCACCACCAATGCCGCCCGCGACATGGACCTGATGCGCCAGGTCCTCGGTGACAAGAAGCTCTCCTACTTCGGGATCTCGTACGGCACCGAACTCGGCGGCGTGTACGCGCACTTGTATCCGAAGAACGTGGGCCGAGCCGTTCTCGACGCCGTCGTCGACCCGACCGCGACCTCGGAGCAGAGCGCGCTGGGCCAGGCCAAGGGCTTCCAACTGGCCCTCACCGACTGGGCCAAGGACTGCGTGGCCCGCGGCGACAAGTGCCCCATCCCCGGCTCGACACCGCAGGAGATCCAGGAATGGATCATCGCCCTCCTCAAGAAGCTCGACAAGCAGCCGATCACCGGCAGCGGCGACCGCAAGCTGACCCAGACCGAAGCCACCAACGGCATCGCGCAGACCCTCTACTCCACGGAGTACTGGCCGTTGCTGGAGCAGGGTCTCGACGAGGCCGACGGAGGCAACGGCGCGCTGCTGCTCGCACTGTCCGACGCCTTGAACGGACGCAGCGAGAACGGCGACTACAGCAATATCCAGGCGGCCAACTCGGCCATCAACTGTGTCGACTACAAGGACCGCTTCACCCTGGAGCAGGCCAGGGCGAAGCTGCCTCAGTTCCGCGAGGCGTCGCCGGTCTTCGGCGACACCATGGGCTGGGGCCTGATGGGCTGCAGTGAGTGGCCGGTGCCCGGCATGTGGAGCACGCCGGATGTCTCCGCCCCGGGCTCTGCCCCCATCGTCCTCGTCGGCAACACCGGTGACCCGGCCACGCCGTACCCGGGCACGAAGGCGATGGCCGAGGCGCTCGGCAAGGGCGTCGGCATCGAGCTCACGTACAAGGGCGAGGGCCACGGCGCGTACAACAGCGGCAACAAGTGTGTGCAGAAGGCAGTGAACACCTACCTCCTGGACGGCAAGGCTCCCGCCGCCGGAACGGTGTGTCAGTAGGCCCGCATAGGATGTCGAAACTATCTTCGAAGCCCGGGGGGGCATCCATGACGACGCGGGTACGGGCGGGGGCGCTGGCCGCTGCGGCGGTGCTGGCGGCCGGCGCCATCACCGGCTGTGACAGCGGTACGGACGCGGCAGGGGCCGACGGCAAGAACACCGCCAAGCCCTCGGCCTCCCGGACCGCCCCGGGCAAGGCCGCCCCGGGCAGGCCGGGCGAGCCGGTCCTGCCCGCCACCCTCACCGGCCAGAAGCTCGACTGGCAGCGCTGCGCGGCGCCCGTGAAGGCGGAGGGCAGCTACGCGAAGGCGCCGGGCAATGAGTGGCAGTGCGCCCGGCTCAAGGCCCCGCTCGACTACAAGAAGCCGACGGGCGAGACGATCGGGATCGCTCTGATCCGCTCGAAGGCCGAGGACCGGTCCAAGCGGATCGGTTCACTCCTCTTCAACTTCGGCGGTCCCGGAGGCTCGGGTGTCTCCGGACTGCCCGGCTCGGCCGATCAGTTCAAGAAGCTGCACAGCCGTTACGACCTGGTCAGCTTCGATCCGCGCGGCGTGGCGGAGAGCTCCGAGGTGACCTGCCGGGGCGACCAGGAGATCGAGGCAGCGCACAGGCTGGACTTCACCCCCGACACACCCGCGGAGGAGAAGGCGTACCTCGACGACGCCAAGGCCTTCGGCGCGGGCTGCGCCAAGAAGTCCGGGCGGGTGCTGCCGCATGTCGGCACGGCCAACGCCGCCCGCGACATGGACCTGATGCGCCAGGTCCTCGGCGACGACAAGCTGAACTACCTCGGCTTCTCCTACGGCACCGAACTGGGCGGCACCTACGCCCACTTGTTCCCGAAGAACGTCGGACGACTCGTCCTGGACGCGGTGGTCGATCCCACCGCCGACTACGCCGCGCATTCGCGAGGCCAGGCGCAGGGCTTCCAGCGCGCCCTGGAGAACTACTTCAAGAGCCGCGGCATCAGCGCGCAGGACGGCACCGCGCGCGTGGTCAAACTGCTCGGCAAGCTGGACCGCAAGCCGCTGCCCACCGACAAGGGGCGCACGCTCACCCAGAGCCTGGCGCTCACCGGGATCGTCTTCCCGCTGTACTCCAAGGACAACTGGGAATACCTCACCAGGGGGCTGAACGAGGCGGAGAACGGTGACGGCACCCGTCTTCTGCTGATGGCGGAGGCCTACAACAGCCGTGACGAGAAAGGCCACTACAGCACCCAGGACCACTCACAGCGCGCCATATCCTGCGCGGACACCAAGGGCCGGGTGACCGCCGCCGAGGTCACATCGCGTCATCTGGCCGAGTTCACCAAGGTGTCGCCGGTCTTCGGCCCGTATCTGGCCTGGGACCTGGCGGGATGGTGCGCGGACTGGCCGGTGCCGGGCGAGTCGGACACTCCCGAGGCAGCCGCCGAGGGCGCGGCTCCGATCCTGGTCGTCGGCACCACGGGCGACCCCGCGACCCCGTACGAGGGCGCGAAGCGGATGGTGGACGAGCTGGGCGCGGGCGTCGGGGTGCTGCTCACCAACAAGGGCGAGGGGCACGGCGCGTACGGCAATGGCGCCTGCGTGACCGGCACAGTGGACGCGTATCTCCTGGACGGCAAGGTCCCGGCGAACGGCAAGACCTGCTCGTAGCAGCCGGCACCGCGAAGGGCCCCGGACCGGCACTCCGGTCCAGGGCCCTCCCGCACAGCTGCGAGCCTCAGTAGATCGGCTTGTCCGGCTCGATCTGGTTGACCCAGCCGATGACGCCGCCGCCGACGTGCACCGCGTCCGCGAAGCCCGCGGACTTGAGCACCGCGAGGACCTCCGCACTGCGGACACCCGTCTTGCAGTGCAGGACGATGCGCTTGTCCTGCGGAAGGTCCTGGAGGGCGGTGCCCATCAGGAACTCGTTCTTGGGGATCAGCCTGGCGCCGGGGATCGAGACGATCTCGTACTCGTTGACCTCGCGGACATCGATGATGTCGATGTTCTCGCCGTCGTCGATCCACTCCTTGAGCTGCTTGGGAGTGATCGTCGAACCGAGCGCCGCCTCCTGGGCCTCCTCGGACACGACGCCGCAGAAGGCCTCGTAGTCGATGAGCTCGGTGACGGTGGGGTTCTCGCCGCAGACCGCGCAGTCCGGGTCCTTGCGGACCTTGACCTGGCGGTACTGCATCTCCAGGGCGTCGTAGATCATCAGCCGGCCGACCAGCGGGTCGCCGACCCCGGTCAGGACCTTGATCGCCTCGGTGACCTGGATGGAGCCGATGGACGCGCAGAGCACACCGAGTACGCCGCCCTCGGCGCAGCTCGGGACCATGCCCGGCGGCGGGGGCTCCGGGTAGAGGCAGCGGTAGCAGGGCCCGTGCTCGGACCAGAAGACGGAGGCCTGGCCGTCGAAGCGGTAGATCGAGCCCCAGACGTACGGCTTGTTCAGCAGCACGCACGCGTCATTGACCAGGTAACGGGTCGCGAAGTTGTCCGTGCCGTCGACGATCAGGTCGTACTGGCTGAAGATCTCCATCACGTTCTCGGCCTCGAGCCGCTCTTCGTGGAGGATCACATTCACGTACGGGTTGATGCCGAGCACCGAGTCCCTGGCGGACTCGGCCTTGGAGCGGCCGATGTCGGCCTGGCTGTGGATGATCTGGCGCTGCAGGTTCGACTCGTCGACCTCGTCGAACTCCACGATGCCGAGCGTGCCGACACCGGCGGCGGCCAGGTACATGAGGGCAGGCGAGCCCAGACCGCCCGCGCCGACGGCGAGCACCTTGGCGTTCTTCAGCCGCTTCTGCCCGTCCATCCCGACATCGGGGATGATCAGGTGGCGGGAGTACCTGCGGACCTCGTCGACGGTGAGCTCAGCAGCTGGCTCGACCAGGGGTGGCAGCGACACGGGGACTCCGTTGGTCGGTAAGTCAGTACGGTGGTTCTCCCCGTAACACTGCCACGCCCCCTCTCATTCCGAGACACCCGGTCCGATCTGCGAGACGATTTCGTCCCAGTAGCCGGGCAGCGCCTCGAATGCTCCGTTATGTTCACTTCGGCCCTTGCCGCCGGTACGGTCGGTGAAGAAGATCGTCCCGGCGCCCTGCCAGCGGGCGATACGCGTGGCCTCCTCCAGGCGGGTCCGCGGCACGCCGTGGACGAAGTGCACAAAGCGCTCCGGCGGGTGGTCCGCCGTCCACTCCGCCACCTGCGACCAGCGGTAGTCGGTCCATGGCCCGGAGAAGGTGACCAGCTGGTCGGCGACCTCCGCGTAGCCGGGATACGGGTGCGAGCCGTGCCCGAGCACCAGATGCCCGCCGTCGAGGACCGCCTCGAGCGTCGCCGTCGTACGCCGCACCGCGTGCAGGTCTGCACGGCCCGTCGGGCAGCGGTCCAGCAGGAAGCCGTCGACCTGGTACCACTCGAGAAAGCGGTGCGCGTCGGAGACGAGATCGCCGAATGATCGCGAGCCGTGTGCCAGGTCGAGATGGCCGAGGACGCGTACGCCCGCGTTGCGCAGCCTGCCCGCGGCCTCCAGACAGTGCGGGTCGGGACGGTCTCCGGGGCCGTCGTCGACATTGAGGACCACCCAGTGCAACGGCGTTCCCGGCCGGGTCAGTCCGGCCCATTCGACGGGGGCGAGCAGCGGGTGGGCGTAGCCGGGGATGCCGAAGCCGAGCCTCCCCCAGACTTCGTCCGGGGGGACCTCCCTCGCTGCGGTCGTGAGCTGGGCGTCCGTGCTGGTCAGATGCGGCATGCCGCCTCCATCCAGATGTCGGC
Organism: Streptomyces sp. NPDC060064; assembly: GCF_042736455.1. NCBI lineage: Bacteria > Bacillati > Actinomycetota > Actinomycetes > Kitasatosporales > Streptomycetaceae > Streptomyces > Streptomyces sp. NPDC060064. The sequence goes on along the minus strand of NZ_JBHWWF010000014.1, from coordinate 72,582 downwards.
GAGGGACTCCTCGAGGTTGATACGGGGTCGCCAGCCGAGCCGGTCGCGGGCGGTGCGCACATCCGCCTGCTGCCAGCCGCCACAGCCGTCGGGGTACGGCGCCGGGGGCACGGACAGGTGGTCCAGTACGGATTCGGTGCGCGGGGCGCCGATGGGGGGCCGGCCCGACGGCGCGTCCAGCTCGTGCAGTCCACCGGCGTAGCCGGCGACCCGGGCGAGGACGGCGGCCGCGTCCCTCAGCCGTACGGCACGTCCCGTACCGATGTTGACCACGCCCTGCGCGGCGGAGAGCGAGGCGGCGTGCACGGCGCGCGCCACGTCCCGTACGTCGACGAAGTCGCGCTGCACACCGAGGCCGCTGAGCTTCAGCTCGCCGTCGCCGGACTGCATGGCGCGGCGCATCGCCTCGGCGAGGCGGCCGAGCGGGGATCCTGCCGGGGTGCCGGGGCCGATGGGCGAGAAGACGCGGAGTACGACGGCGTCCAGGCCGGCCCCGAGCACCAGCTCGGTGGCGGCGAGCTTGCTCACTCCGTACGGGCCGCCGGGACGCGGGATCGCGTCCTCCGCCGTCGACGATCCCTGTTGGGACGGCCCGTACTCCGCGGCGCAGCCGAGCTGGACGAGCCGGGCGCCGCAACCGCTGCGGCGCAGGGCCTCGCAGACGGTGGCGACGGCGACGGTGTTGTGGCGGGTCAGTTCGCGGGCGCCGCCGCGGGTGGCGCCGGCGCAGTTGATGACGACCCCGGGGTGGACGGCGCCGAGGAAGCGGGTGAGCGCGCCCGGGCTGCCGCCGGCGAGGTCGAAGCGTACGTCGGCGTCGTCGCCGCGCCCGAGGGCCGTGAGGTGCACGGCAGGGTCGGCGAGCAGCCGGTCGGCGACGAAGCGGCCGAGGAATCCATTGGCACCGAGCAGTAGCACCCTCATCGCGCGGCCGCCCCTCGGTGCCGACGGGCCGGAGCTGGGGGTAGGGGGGTCATGTCGCTTTCTCCTTAGGGATGTTGCTGTCAATGCAGTACTGGGTGCTGGAATCGGGTGGGCCCGCGATGTCGGGTACGCACGCGATGTCGGCCCCGCAGCAGGTTCAGACGCTGTGCGCCGAGGCCCGGGACAGCGCCGCGGTGGCGTGGGCCAGCAGTCCGAGGGCGGCGGCGCCGCAGGCGAGAGCGGGTACGGCTCCGGTGCCCCAGGCTCCGACTACCGCCTCGACCGGCCTCGCCAGGAAGCCGCAGCCAGGGAGGCGTCCGGCCAGCAGGAGGGCGGGGGCGGCGACTTCGACGGCGCAGGCGGCGGCGAGTCCGGCGGCGGCGGAATCGGGGAAGCCGTGGACGATGAGCAGACGCGCGAGGAAGAGCAGGGTGCCGAGGGCGACGGCGGGGACGAGGGCCTTGTGAGGGAGGACGAGGCCGGTGAGCACGAGGAGCGTGGTCAGGGCACAGACGTACAGCGCGACGACGCCGAGGAGCAGCGGACGCGCGCCGGAGGCGAACTCCTCGAGTCCACGGCTGCCGTCGAGCCTGCGCCGCGCCTGTACGGAGAAGAGGTGCGCGCACCAGGCCGCGGGGGCGACGGCGAGTGCGAGTCCGACGAGCGGGGCCGTGGTCATGGGCCAGGAAGCGTCGGGACCGCCGCCGATGAGCTGGGCCTGCACCCCTTCGCCGTACACCGCGTACCCGAGCAGCCAGAGTGTCCACAGGCGTACGGCGGGGACGGTGCGTCCCTCGGCGCGCAGCGGTCCGCGGCGCAGGCAGAGCGCGAGGGCGACGGCGACTCCGGACACGCCCACTGCCCCTGCCGCGAGCCGGACCGTGCCTTCCGCAACCTCTATGGGCTCCATGGACTGCATGGCGACGGCGAGGGCGCAGACGGCGCCCGGCAGCAGTGTGAGGAGTGCGTGTCCGGCGCGGCCGGGCCGTCGTCCGGCGCTCGGACCGGCGGCGCGCGCCGGACGTTCGGCGGCCTGTGTCGATTCCCCTCCGCGCGGCACGCGCGCGTACAGCTCCTCGGCGAGCGAGAAGACGTCCCGGTGGCGGAAGCGGGCGGCGGTCCGGTCGGTGACGCCGTGCGCCTCGAGACCGGCGGCGATCTCCAGGGGGTCGACGGCCCGTTCGCACAGCTCCCGGTGGCGGTGCATGAGCGCCTTGACGGGGTCGGCGGGGCCGCGGCGGGCTGCGGGCTTGCGCGTCTTCGCGGGCCCGTCCGCCCGGACTTCGGCGAGCAGGGTCTCCTGTTGGTTGTCCGAGTGGGCCGCCGAGTGGGTGTCCCAGCCGCTCGCACCGACGGGTGATCCGCGTTCGTCGGCGGCTGCGCCCGCGGCGATACGGAACGCACTGCGGGACGCACCGGGTGGCGTACTTCGGGACGTACTTCGGGACGTACTCATGCGCGTGCCTCCTTCGCGGTGGTCAGCGCGCCGACGAGCCGCGGCCGGTCCGCCCAGCGCGGGGTGCGGGCGCCCGACGCGGTGCCGCCGCCCGTCCAGTGACACGGCACATACGCCTCGGCGGGACGGGCGAAGGGCAGCGGCTCACCGTCCGCGTTCACCGCCTCCCGCTGTACCGGGGAGTGCGAGAGCAGCTCCAGGTAAATGCCGCGAAATGCCGTCAGGTTCTGCTCGATCGTGAAGAGCTCGAGCGCGCGGGCCCGGGCGGCCGCGCCGAGCCGTTCACGGCGCTCGGGGTCGCGCAGCAGCGCGAGGCAGGCTTCCGCGAGGGCCCTCGGATTGCGCGGGGGCACCACAAGCCCTGTACCGCCGATGACTTCGACGACCGCGCCGACGTCCGTGGAGACCGTCGCGCGGCCGCAGAACATCGCCTCGACCAGGCTGATCGGGAAGCCCTCGACGACACTGGACAGGACGACGACTCCGCCGGAGGCGTACGCGTCGGCCAGCTCGGGCGCCTCGGGTCCGCCGATCTCCTCGAAGGAGACCGGGTTGTCGCCGACGGCGTGCGCGTCGGCCGCCTCGTCGGGGAAGAGCTGGGCGGCCAGCGCCTTGCAGTGGGCGAGATAGGTCCTGGCCTCCGGCCCCTGCACCGGCGCGCCGAAGAGCCGCAACCGTGCCTGAGGCTCCTCCTTGCGCACTTCCGCGAAAGCATGCAGCAGTGCGATGAGGTCCTTGGCGGGCTCGATCCGGCCGACCCAGACGAGGGTGTGCGGGTCGCTGCTGCCGTCGCCCTCCCCCGCGGCCTCCCCCACCGGTTCCCCGACCGCCGCGAAACGGTCCACCTCCATGCCGGGGTAGACGGTCCGCAACTTGGCTCGGTCGGCGCCGCACTTCTCCTGCCAGCGGCGCGCATGCGTATTGCCGGGCGTGATGACGGACGCCTGCCGGTACACCTCGGCGGCCAGTCGGCCCTGGAAGGCCGCGAGCAGGGCCCGTACGGGCGCGGTCAGCTCGCCGTCCCTCGCGGCGAGGTAGTGCGCGCGCAGTTGTACGCCGTACTCGGTGACCAGCAGTGGGACGCCGAAGAAGCGTTTGGCCAGCAGGCCGGGCAGGGCGGCGGAGCCGCCGGACGCGGCGTGGCACAGGTCGACCGCGCCGAGGCAGTCAGCGCCGTACCAGTCGAGCGAGAGCGGGCGCAGAGCGCGCTCCAGCTGGTCGACGAAGGCGAGGTAGTCGGGGACGGTGGCGGCGTGCACGGTGCGGCGCGCGCCGGGGGCGCGGCAGGCGGATTCGAGGACACGCACGGCGAGTTCGGAGCGGAGTGCGGCGTAGAGCCCGCCGCGTTCACGCGCCAGTTCGGCGAGTCCGTACAGCGCGTCGGCGAATCCTTCGCCCTGCCCCTCGCCCTCCGCGCAGACGGCGGTGGCGAGCTCCTTGAAATGGCCGACGAAGCGGCGTCGTTCGCGCCGTCCGTATGTATGTCCGTCGTCCTCGGGCGCCCACAGCGGGGCCGTGCGCACCCGCTGCACCTGCGGCGGGAGCTGGATCCAGCCGTGGTCCTCCTGCTGGGCGCTGCGGCTCAGCGCGTAGACGTCGAACTCGTGCTGCGCGAGCCCGCGCACAAGCCGGTCGCACCACAGCCTGGACTCACCCGTCGCATATGGATAACCACCGTCCGTAAGCAGTCCGATCCGCACCAGCGCACCCCCGATCTCCCTTGTGGGCGGCCGCCGTTGGTCCGGCGGCTCACAGCGGGACGACGGTAAGCGGATACGCCAGTGACGCGACGGACGGTTGTCCATCACGCCACCGGAAGGGGTGAATGCACGTAACTTTCCCACCCCGGTAGCGTTCAGTCGCGCTACGGGGCGATTCAGTTACGGAGTGTCAGGCTGCGGCCAGCTCCTTGACGTGCGGTGGCGCGGGCCGGATACGAGACGCCCGTCTCGCACTCCGGGCTCAACCGCCGGGATGCACCCAGGGGTTGGGCCGGCACTTGATCCCGTCGATGTCGAGGGATTTGGTCTGCTGCTGCATGACAGGCGCGAGCGAGCCCGGCGTGCGGCAGTTCACATGACCGTGCCCGAGCCGGTGCCCGACCTCGTGGTTGATGAGCATCTGCCGGTAGGTGAACATCGCCTCGTCGCCGTATGTCGCCGAGCCCTGAGCCCACCGGTACGCATTGATCATCACGCGGTCGGTCGACGCCGAATCACAACTGACGTTGTCGACGCTCGTGTCCAGACCGGATTTGGCGCACCAGGTCGCCGTGGTCCCGGGACTGGCGAGCGTGATCACGAATTCCGGCTCCCCCGACGAGATCCGCTCGAAGGTCATCTCCCCGCCGTGCGCCCAGCTCCGGTCGTCGTTCAGGGTCTGCTGGACCGCCTTGGCGAACAGCGCGCCGTCCAGACCGAGGCCCTTTTCGACATCCACCCGGTAGCGGATCCTGCGACCCTTGCCCGGCGCCTTGTCGAAGCCGGGCACCGCCTCGAAGTCACCCGTCGCCGTCAGTTTGGGGTTGATCGGGAACCGGGCGGCCATCAGCTGCTCGTACGCGGCAGGGACCGCGGGTTTCACCGCGCCGTCGGGCGGCGCCTGCCGACCGTTCGAGCGGGATGCCGGGCTCTCCGCCCCCGCACGGTCCTTGCCCGCGGCCTGTGCGCTCGGCTTCTCCGGACCGTCCGAGGTGACGTGGCCGGCCACGACGACCGCGAGCACCGTGGTCACCGCGGCGGCCGCGATGCCGGTGAAGGCGCGCCCCTTGCCGCCCTTGGCCGGCCTCTCCTCGCTCGCTTCGGTCGCGGCTCCGGTGGCCTGATCCGGCTCGTCGCCCCGTTCGGTGACGGAGGCGTACGGGGCGGGCTCCTGGCCGGTTGCGGGCCGGGGCTGTTCGAAGGCCTCGACGAACTCCCGTCGCGGGCCCGGTATCCGGGCCGCTCCCGAGGCGGTCGTCCGCGGCGGCGGCACCGGCGTCTGCACCCGCTGCCGGCCGCCGCCCTGCCGGTCCCCGTACCGTTGCTGCGGTACGCCCCAGCCACCGCCCGCTTCATGCTGCTCGGGGTGTCCGCCGCGGGCCTGCGGCATGCCGTAGCCGGAGGAGCCATGCTGTTCAGCACCGGGCGCGGCGTTGCGTCTGCGCCGTCCACTGCCGGGGCTCGAACCCACGGCTTCCCACTCGCCGGTGCCGGATACTCCGGGGCCGGGTATACCGGCGCCGCTTCCGGAGTCGGAGCCCTTGGGCGCGGGGCCTTTGCGGCTGTGTCGTCCCACCCCCGGATCAGCTCCTGTCGCAGTCGTTCAGCAGTTCCCGGAAAGCCTGAGCGACCGTTTCCGGGTACTCCATCATGGCAACATGTCCGGCGTCCGGGAGCGTCAACAGCCGGGAATCCCGGAAGGCCGCCGCTGCCTTGCGCGCCATACGGTACGAGACGAGCTGATCCCGCCCCCCGTAAACAAGCAGCGTCGGCGCGAGCACCCGCTCCGCCTGCCGCCACAGCCCGTGCTGTCCACCCAAGGTGTACGCGTCGACAATGCCGCGCGCGGAACGAGTCGTCGCATCCCAGAAGTACGGGAGGCGCATACGCCGCTCCATCTCCTCCACAGCGTTGCGCAGCCCTTCGTCGTCGACCCGCGAGGGGTCCCCGTAGCAGAGCGCCATCACGCCTTTGGTGCGCTGCTCGGCCGTCCAGTCCTTGGTCAGTCTGCCGAACAGCGAGGCGCACCCGGGCAGTGCCATCAGCGCGGTGGGCACGGCGGAGCGCTGCACGCGGAGCTCCGGCAGCGCGGGCGAGACGAGCGTGAGCGTGCGCACCAGATCGGGCCGGACGGCCGCGACACGGGTGGAGACCGCTCCGCCCAGGGAGTTTCCGAGGAGATGTACGGGGCCGCGGCCCCGGGCGTCCAGATAGCGGATCACCGCTCTGGCGTGGGCGGTGAGGGAGTAGTTGCCGTCGTCCGGCGGCGGGGAGTCCCCGAAACCGGGCAGGTCGATCGCCTCACCGTCCAGGATGTCTTCGAGCAGCGGCATCAGCGCCGACCAGTTCAGCGAGGAGCCGCCGAGCCCGTGCACATACAGCGCGGGCGCGAGGCCGGAGCGCGTCGGCGGCCTGGATCTGACGGTGAGCGTCAGTCCGGGCAGCGTCGCGGAGCGCAGCTCCTCGCCCTCCGCGACCCGGACGGTCGCGACCTTGGGGGCCACGGCGGCGTTGACGGCGCGTACTCCCGGCAGCTCGGTCGAAGACATGCGGGCAATGTTACGAGACGATCACACACTGGATCGTGTGTTCGGCGTCACACACCGCGTAGCGTCATGAATGAGTACCTCCTACGCTCGTAGGAAGGGCACTATCCATGGAAAGCGGTGCCGCATGTCTGTCGACCCCACAGACCCGGATACCTTCGATGCAAACGACCAGGAGGCAGTGCTCGACGAAGAGGTTCCCGAAGCCGACGCGGCCGAGCAGCTCGCGGATGTGCTGCCCGACGACGACGACGACCATGTGGACATCGTCGACCTGGACTCCGCAAATGAGGCCGATGCCGCGGAACAGGCCCGCATCGTCGCCCTCGACGAGGACGACTACCGGTGACCTGCCCCTCTTTGCCCCTGAATCGGGAGCTACCGCGACTGTCCGGTCCGTGAAATTCTGCGTCCGCACCACGCACAGCCGGGTTACCCAAAAGTACGATGGCGGCGCGGCGCACAGCGCGCAAGGAACAATTTTTTGGGAGGCGGCGTGACAGCCATCGAGCAGACAGAGGCAGCGCGCCCGCGGGGCACGCGCCTGCCACGCCGAGCCCGCAGGAACCAGCTTCTGGGCGCTGCCCAGGAAGTTTTCGTGGCTCAGGGCTATCACGCGGCCGCCATGGACGACATCGCCGAGCGGGCCGGCGTCAGCAAGCCCGTGCTCTACCAGCACTTCCCGGGCAAACTCGAGCTCTATCTGGCGCTGCTCGACCAGCACTGCGAGTCGCTGCTGCTCTCGGTCCGTACGGCGCTTGCGTCGACGACCGACAACAAACTGCGCGTCGCCGCGACGATGGACGCCTATTTCGCGTACGTCGAGGACGAGGGCGGGGCCTTCCGGCTGGTCTTCGAGTCGGACCTGACGAACGAGCCCGCGGTGCGCGAGCGCGTGGACCGGGTCTCGCTGCAGTGCGCGGAGGCGATCTCCGACGTCATCGCCGAGGACACGGGCCTGTCCAAGGAAGAGTCCATGCTGCTGGCCGTCGGCCTCGGCGGCGTCTCCCAGGTGGTCGCCCGCTACTGGCTCTCCAGCAGCTCCGGCATCCCGCGGGACACGGCGGTGCAGCTGCTGACGTCGCTGGCGTGGCGGGGCATCGCGGGCTTCCCGCTGCACGGCACCGAGCAGCACTGACCGGGGACCGGGGAGTGTTCGCTCCTGGCGTTTCCCGGGGACGCCTGCCGCGTCCCCTCGCCGGGCTAATGTGTGCTGCGTACAGCGCGGCTGACCGCGCAACACCCTGACCGTTCGGAGGGACATAGCCGTGGAGGTCAAGATCGGCGTGCAGCACGCGCCCCGGGAGATCGTTCTGGAGAGCGGGCAGTCCGCCGAGGAGGTCGAGCGCGCGGTCGGCGATGCGCTGGCCGGCAAGGCGCAGCTGCTCAGTCTCTCGGACGACAAGGGCCGCAAGGTCCTCGTACCGGCCGACCGGATCGCGTACGTCGAGATCGGCGAGCCGGCGACGCGGCGCGTGGGCTTCGGCGCACTGTAGGGCGTCGCAAGCGACTGGAGCGTGAGAAGAGGGCCCGGCGGGAAATCCCCCGCCGGGCCCTCTTCCGCTGTCCCGGGAGGGTTGTTTTCCACGGGCGCCGGGTAATACGGGCTACGACCGTTTTGCCTGCACCGGCGTCCGTGAGGTGATCAGCAGTGCTCTTGGAAACGCTCGGTTCAGTCCTGCTCGGACTCGCCCTCGCCTGGGCCGCTGCCCGTCACCTGTCCGAACGTCTCCCGGCACGCCGTGTGGTCTTCGCCACAGGCACGCTCGGCGCCCTCTTCGGCGGCTATGTGACGCATGCCGCGCTCGGTCCCGGCCACACACTGGCGACGCTGGTGGGCGCGGTGGCGATCGGAGCCGTACTGCTCTCGCTGCTGATCCGGCCGTCAACGCGGCGGCTCCGTCGCGCGTTCCCTTTCTGAGTCCGCACGACCGGCCGCCGACGCCGCCGGGGAAACCGTAGGGGCGGAGGCTAGGCCGCGAGGCCCAGGGCCGCCATCCGCTTGGTGTGCGCCTCGGTGATCCGGGAGAACATCCGGCCCACCTCCGCGAGGTCGAAGCCGCCCGCCACACCGCCCACCAGCATCGTGGAGAGCGCGTCGCGGTCCGCCACCACCCGCTGCGCCTGCGAGAGCGCCTCGCCCATCAGGCGGCGTGCCCACAGCGCCAGCCGTCCGCCGACCCGCGGCTCGGCCTCGATCGCGGCTCGGACCTTCTCGACCGCGAAGTTGCCGTGACCTGTGTCGTCGAGCACCGCAAGCACCAGGGCGCGGGTGTCGGTGTCCAGCCGGGCCGCGACCTCACGGTAGAAGTCGCTGGCGATCGAGTCGCCGACGTAGGCCTTGACCAGGCCCTCCAGCCAGTCGGACGGCGCGGTCTGGCGGTGGAAGTCGTCCAGGGCCTGGGCGAACGGCTCCATCGCGGCGGTCGGCTCGGCGTCGATGGAGGTGAGGCGGTCGCGCAGCTGCTCGAAGTGGTGGAACTCGGCGGAGGCCATCTTTGCCAGCTCGGCCTTGTCGCCCAGCGTCGGCGCGAGCTTGGCGTCCTCGGCGAGCCGCTCGAAGGCTGCCAGCTCGCCGTAGGCAAGCGCGCCCAGCAGATCCACGACGGCGGCGCGGTACTGGGGGTCTGCGGACGCCGTGGCCCAGTCCTGGGCGGCGATTCCGGTGGGTTCAGTGGCGTTGTCAGGCGTCTCCATGAAGCGCACAATAGCCCGCTCATCGTGAGGCGGAAGGGCCTGGTCAGCCACGTCCGCAGCGCGGTTCCTACGAATTCACCCAACACACATGCGCGATTCCGGGGTACAGTGGTAATGCGCCTGTCGAGCGTTTTAGCTACTCGGCGGGCGATCCCAGTGTATGACTGGGGGATTTGCTCCCCCAGAGCCCCCTTGAGGATGCCCGGTCGGTGGCCCGATCGGCTCCGCCCCGACCGCCCTCCGCGCGGACCGTGCGCACAGTTGCGTACGACCGCAGATGAGGGGCCCCCTCAGCGGCACGAGCGCTCGAGCGAAGGCAGTGGTCCCGCGCCATCCGGCCAATCCACGGCCGGCCCAGTACCCAGGTGCGGTACGACCCCCATTCGTTCGCCTCATGCCGCGTCTCACAGAAGAGGCAACACCCTGACTACGCAGCCCACGACTTTCCGGGATCTTGGGATCCTTCCCGAGACCGCCGAGGCCCTCGAAGCCGTCGGCATCCTTACCCCGTTCCCCATCCAGGAGATGACGCTCCCCGTCGCGCTCTCCGGCACCGATGTCATCGGCCAGGCCAAGACCGGCACCGGCAAGACGCTCGGTTTCGGTCTGCCGCTGCTGGAGCGTGTCACCGTCCCCGCGGACGTCGAGGCCGGCCGGGCGCAGCCCGAGCAGCTGACCGACGCCCCGCAGGCGCTGGTGGTCGTCCCCACCCGCGAGCTGTGCCAGCAGGTCACCAATGACCTGCTGACCGCCGGCAAGGTCCGTAACGTCCGCGTTCTCGCGATCTACGGCGGCCGTGCGTACGAGCCCCAGGTCGAAGCGCTCCGCAAGGGCGTCGATGTGATCGTCGGCACCCCCGGCCGTCTGCTCGACCTGGCCGGCCAGCGCAAGCTCGACCTCTCGCATGTGCGCGCGCTCGTCCTCGACGAGGCCGACGAGATGCTCGACCTGGGCTTCCTGCCCGACGTCGAGAAGATCATCAACATGCTGCCGGCCAAGCGCCAGACCATGCTGTTCTCGGCGACCATGCCGGGTGCGGTCATCGGCCTCGCCCGTCGCTACATGTCGCAGCCGACGCATATCCGCGCCACCTCGCCGGACGACGAGGGCGCGACCGTCGCCAACACCACGCAGCACGTCTTCCGGGCCCACTCCATGGACAAGCCGGAGCTGGTCTCGCGCATACTGCAGGCCGAAGGCCGCGGGCTCGCGATGATCTTCTGCCGTACGAAGCGGACTGCGGCGGACATCGCCGAGCAGCTCGAGCGTCGCGGCTTCGCCTCCGGCGCGGTCCACGGCGACCTGGGCCAGGGCGCGCGTGAGCAGGCGCTGCGGGCCTTCCGCAACGGCAAGGTCGACGTCCTCGTCTGCACGGACGTCGCGGCGCGTGGTATCGACGTCGAAGGCGTCACGCACGTCATCAACTACCAGTCGCCCGAGGACGAGAAGACGTTCCTCCACCGTGTCGGCCGCACCGGCCGCGCGGGCGCCAAGGGCATCGCGATCACGCTGGTCGACTGGGACGACATCCCGCGCTGGCAGCTGATCAACAAGGCGCTGGACCTGAAATTCCCCGACCCGGTCGAGACGTACTCCACGTCGCCGCACCTGTACGAGCAGCTGAACATCCCGGCCGGCACGAAGGGCGTACTGCCCCGTGCCGAGCGGACCCGTGCGGGTCTGCGCGCCGAGGAGGTCGAGGACCTGGGCGAGACGGGCGGCCGCGGCCGCAAGTCGGCGTCGTCGGCCCCGGTTCACGAGGAGCGCCCTGCCCGTACCCGCACGCCGCGCCAGCGCCGCCGCACGCGCGGCGGGTCGACGCCGGACGGCGTCGAGCCGACGACGACGGTGACGGACACGGCCGCGCCGGAGTCCGCGGAGCCTTCGACGGAGCCGCGTACCCCGCGCCGTCGCCGCCGCACCCGAGTGGGAGCGCCGGCCGCGGCCGAGGCGACGGCTGTCGTGGAGACCGTCGAGTTCACCGATGTCGAGGTCCCGGAGGAGCCGAAGCCTCGTCGCCGCACCCGTGCCGCGAAGGCGGTCGACACGGTTGAGGCGGCTGAGGTCGCTACCGAGGTCGAGGCCGAGCCGGAGACCAAGCCGCGTCGCCGCACCCGTGCCGCGAAGGCCGTCGACACGGTCGAGGCTGTCGGCACGGAGGCCGAGGCGAAGCCCCGCCGCCGGACGCGCGCTGCGAAGGGCGTGGACACCGTCGAGGCAGTGGCGACCGAGGTCGAGGCCGAGCCGGAGACCAAGCCCCGCCGCCGCACCCGCGTGGCCAAGGCCGTCGACACGGTCGAGGCTGTCGGCACGGAGGCCGAGGCGAAGCCCCGCCGCCGGACGCGCGCTGCGAAGGCCGTGGACACCGTCGAGGCAGTGGCGACCGAGGTCGAGGCCGAGCCGGAGACCAAGCCCCGCCGCCGCACCCGCACGACGAAGGCTGCCCAGCCCGAAAGCTGACGCACCAGCAGCCCAGATGGCCCGGCCCCCACTAGGGGAGCCGGGCCATCGGCGTCTTGGAACAACCCCGTAACCCGCGCCCGGAGCGCCGCAACCGACCCGCCCCCGTTAGCCTCGTCGCATGAGCCGGCCGCCCACCTTCACCCCGCCCCCCTGCGCCCGCCCCCGCGCGCTCGCCACCGCACGCGGCACCTTCGCCGTGCTCGACGCGCAGCCCGTCGGTGACGTCTTGGGCACCGCCCTGCTCCTGCCCGGGTTCACCGGGAGCAAGGAGGACTTCATCGCGCTGCTGGAGCCTCTCGCCGAGGCCGGCTACCGCAGTGTCGCCGTCGACGGGCGCGGACAGTACGAGACCGATGGATCCGACGACCAACAGGCGTACGCCCAGGGCGAGTTGGCCCAGGACGTACTCGCCCAGGCCGAAGCCGTCGGCGGGCCCGTGCATCTCCTCGGGCACTCCCTCGGCGGTCAGATCGCGCGCGCCGCCGTTCTCCTCGACGCCGCCCCGTTCACCACACTCACGCTCCTGTCCTCCGGCCCCGCCCAGATCGCCCCGGCCCAGCAGCAGAAGGTCAAGCTGCTGAGCGACGCTCTCTCGGTGATGGGGATGGACCAGGTCTGGGAGGCGATGAAGGCGCTCGATCCGCCGGAGGACGCCGAGACCGACGGCGAGGATCTCCGCCGCCGCTGGCTGCGCCACAATCCGGCCCAACTGATCGCCACCGGCCGCCTGCTGACCGTCGAACCGGACAGGGTCGCCGAGCTCGCCGCCGTACAGCCGCTGCCCAAGCATGTGATGTCCGGCGAACGGGACGACACCTGGCCCGTGCCACTTCTCGACGCGATGGCGCAGCGCCTGGGCGCCCACCGGACGGTCATCACGGGCGCCGAGCACTCACCGAACACCGACCGCCCCCTCGAGACAGCCGCAGCCATCGCCGGCTTCTGGGATCAGTACTGAGCCTGAAGGTGCTGCCAGAAACCGTCCCGCAGCGCCCGCCGCAGCACCGCATGCCCCCGCAGCGACCGCTGCAGCACCTTCTCGGCCTCGATCAGCAGGTCCTGGTCCACCGGGCCCGGCAGATACGGGTGACCCGGCAGCAGCTCCGCCATCGCCTCCCGGCCCCGTTCCGCCAGCCATGTCGCAGCGATCTGCGCGCCCACGAAGCGCACCTCGTCCCGTGACGGCGGCGGCGCGCCCTCGTTCTCGTACGTCGTGACCGGGCGGCGCGTGATGTACGGCCGGCAGAAGTCCAGGTCGAACGTCCGCTGGCTGTCCACCTCCCACAGCAGCGGCTCCGCCTGATTGCGCCCCTCGGAGGCCTCGATGCCCCACAGATGGACCCGCGCCCCGTACCCCTGGGCCGCCTCGACCGCCGAGACCAGGTCCTCGTCACCGCCGACGAGCGCCGCGTCGCTGATCGCGCGGTGCCGGGCGAGCGACTCCAGATCCGTGCGTATGAGTGAGTCGACGCCCTTCTGCTGGTTGTTCGCGTTGAGGTTGCCGAGGCGCACCTTGACGTCGGGCAGTTCCGCTATGGACTGCTGCTCGGGGGTGTGGATACGGCGCCGGGCCCCGTCGTACCAGTAGACCCGCAGCAGCCTGCTGTCCGCGAAGATCGTGCGGGCCTTGTCGATGAAGGCCTCGATCAGCCCCTCCGCGTCCAGGTCGAAGGAGCGCCGGTCCTCGGTGCCCGCGACAAGCAACCCGGCCGCAGCATAGACGTAACCTGCGTCCACGAAGATGGCATGGGTAGAAGGGGTCTTCGCGACCTCGGCGAGCATCCGCTGCAGGAGCTCATTGGTGCGCTCCAGGCGGGCCCTGATGTCAGTGGTCTCTGCGTCATCTACACGGTGCTCATTCATACGGTGCTCATTCTCCGTGGCCGAGCCACTACCCGCCAGTAGTTAGGCATCCAAAAAATTTCCTTAGCGTAGGGAATGTTTGCAGGGTGCATACCGTTGAACACGTACAGAACACAGACGGGCATCCGTCGCCATCAGTTCTCCAGCAGGAGGATCAGACGAAGGGAGAAGCCATGCGCTTCGAGATCATGCGACTCGACGACGTCGACGGCACCGCCGTGGACAGCACCGTCGTAGACGCCGCCTCCGTCAACAGGATCGTGCAGCAGGCCGCTTCGATCGGCCAGCGCATCTATATCCGACCGGCCGATTCCACGGCCTCGTAACGCTTGACGACGTTGTGATGTGACGCACTGCGCCCCCGTACGGATGATCCGTACGGGGGCGCAGTGCGTTCGGCACCAGGCGCTCAGGCTCCCTGGATGACCTGGGTGATGCCGTTGATGATCTGCTGCACGGCGATCGCGGAGAGCATCATGCCCGCGAGCCGGGTCACCAGCACCACACCGCCGTCCTTGATCAGGCGGATGATCAGCAGCGAGTAGCGCATCGTCAGCCAGAGCACCGCATGCATCGCGACGATCGCCGCCCATACCGAGACCTGCTGCGTGACGCCGTCCGCGTGCTGCACGGCCAGGATCACCGAAACGATCGCACCGGGACCGGCCAGCAGCGGCATGCCCAGCGGCACCAGCGCGACATTGACGTCCTTGGTCTGCTTGGGCTCGTCGTTCTTGCCGGTCAGCAGGTCGAGCGCGATGAGCAGCAGGAGCAGACCGCCCGCGATCATCAGCGCGGGCACGGAGACATGCAGATAGTCCAGGATCTGCTGACCGAGAATGCCGAAGACGGTGATCACGCCGAAGGCGACGGCCACCGCCTGCCAGGCCATGCGGCGCTGCACCTTGGCAGGGCGGCCCGAGGTGAGCGCGAGAAAGATCGGGGTGATCCCCGGGGGATCCATGATCACAAAAAGAGTGAGGAAGAGAGAGCCGAAAATGGCAGCGTCGAACACAGTGAGGGCCTAGCGCGAAGAGGGGTCGTACAGAGGGGTGTGGTCGAGGAGCTACGAGCGGCTTCCGCCGGCGCCCGGCACCGGGAAGGCGCCGGTCGCGCGGCGCGTGATCTCGCCGTAGATCTCCGGGTCGGTGGTGTACTCGCCGAGCACACAGGTCTTGCGGCTGCCGTGGTAGTCGCTGGATCCGGTGGCCAGCAGACCCAGGTCGGCGGCGAGGCCGCGCAGCCGGACACGCGTCGGGGCGTCATGGTCCATGTGGTCGACCTCGATGCCGTCGAGGCCGCACGCGGCGAGTTCGGCTATTGCGGACTCGGGCACCGTGCGGCCGCGCTGGACGGCGAGCGGGTGCGCGAAAACGGTGACACCACCGGCGGCCTTGACCAGGCGGACCGCCGTGAAGGGGTCGAGTTCGTGCTTGGTGATGTGCGCACGGCCGCCGTCGGCGATCCACTCGGGCGTGAAGGCGTCGGAGACGGTGGGTACGACGCCGAGTTCGACGAGCGCCGAGGCGATGTGCGGGCGGCCGACCGAGCCGTCTCCGGCGATACGGGCCACCTGGGACCACTCGATGGGAACGCCCAGCTCCTGGAGCTTGGCCACCATCGCCCGGGCGCGCGGCACCCGGTCGTCCCGTACGAGCTCACGCTCGCGCAGCAGCTCGGGTTCGTCGGCGTCGAAGAGGTACGCCAGCAGATGCAGGCTCACGCCGTCGATACGGCAGGAGAGTTCGGCACCGGTGACCAGAGTCACGCTCTCCGGGAGCGCGGCGATCGCCTCGGCGTGACCGCGCGTGGTGTCGTGGTCGGTGAGTGCGACGACGTCCAGCCCGGCCGCGGCGGCGTTGCGCACCAGCTCGGCGGGGGTGTCCGTACCGTCCGATGCCGTGGAGTGGGTGTGCAGATCGATGCGCACGACGCGTGACTCCAGGGACGGCAGACGGACAGGGGACGGTCAAGTGTATCGGGGATCCGAACAGCCCTGGTTCACGGCAGAAGCCGCACCCGTGGACTACGAGAGCGCACTGGGAGAGCGGCCTACGAGAGAAGCCGCGGCGACAGCGCCCCGCAGGGCAGCAGTTCCATCTCGGCGCCCAAGTCCCGCAGATCCGTCAGCACCAGCTCGTCGTACATCAACAGCCCGGACTGCTCCGGCCAGACGATCGCCCACAGCCACAGCCCGCGCGCCTCGCCCGCGAACACCGCGCGGTCCTCGGGAGCGTCGGACACATGCCACAGGGGGGTGGGGCGGCCGGCGGCGAGGAGCTTGGCCTGCGGTGGTTTGTCGACGCAGATGTGCGGGCCCGGATCGGGTCCGTCGATCCCGGCGTAGCGCGCGCCGAGGCCGACGCCCAGCTCCTCGGCGACCAGCAGCAGCTCACCGATTCCGCCGAGCGGGCCGGGCCCCGAGCAGGCCACGGCCGTGGCGCGGCCTCCACTGCGGTCGTCCCCCGCGTACGCGACACCGGTGAAGAGCCAGCCGACGGGTAGCGGCCAGGGCATCCATACGGGGACTTTCGCGCGGTGCACGACCACACCGAGGGCCTCGACGCTTGGCGGGATCACCGGCTGCAGCGGGTGCACGGCTCCGTGCACATCGCACTGCCACGAGTCGGCAAAGAGACCGGGCGCCCTCACCCGGCCACCGCACTTCGGGCAACTGGGTTCGCCCCTCATAGCGCCCAACGGTCCTCTCCGGCCGTCGCCGCGTCAAGGACGATCACCCGTCCGGCGTGTGCCCTCATCAGCCAAAAGTAGATGTAGCTTGCATTCGTTAGTCTCTCTAATTTATTGTTTGTATATCGCAACGACCCATCGGAGAAGCAGAGAAACAGAGGAGTCGTCCATGCGCGGAGAGGATCCGTTCGACGAGGGAGCCACCAGCATCCTGCGTCAGCCGAAGGCCGTCTGGGCCACGGCTGGCGCGTCCGTCGTCGCCTTCATGGGGATCGGCCTGGTGGACCCGATCCTGCCGTCCATCGCCAAGGGCCTGGACGCGACGCCCAGTCAGGTCTCGCTGCTGTTCACCTCGTACTTCCTGATCACCGCGGTCGCGATGCTCGTCACCGGCTTCGTCTCCAGCCGTATCGGCGGCAGGAAGACCCTGCTCGCCGGGCTCGCGCTCGTCATCGTCTTCGCCGCGCTCTCCGGCACCTCCGGCTCCGTCGGCGAACTCGTCGGCTTCCGGGCCGGCTGGGGCCTTGGCAACGCACTCTTCGTCTCGACCTCGCTCGCCGTCATCGTCGGCGCGGCGGCCGGCGGGAGCGCCGCGGCGATCCTGCTCTACGAGTCGGCGCTCGGCCTCGGCATGGCATGCGGACCGCTGCTCGGCGCGCTGCTCGGCAACGCCAGTTGGCGGTACCCCTTCTTCGGCACCGCAGCCCTGATGGCGATCGGCATCCTGTGCATCACCGCCTTCCTCAAGGAGCAGCCGAAGCCCGCGCGCAAGACCTCGCTGCTCGACCCGGTGAGGGCGCTCGGACACGGCGGCCTGGCCTCCGCAGCCGCCTCGGCCTTCTTCTACAACTACGCGTTCTTCACCGTGCTGGCCTTCACGCCGTTCGTGCTGAACATGACGCCGTACACGTCGGGCGCGGTGTTCTTCGCCTGGGGTGTGCTGCTCGCGGTCTTCTCCGTACTGGTGGCGCCACGGCTGCAGGCGCGCTTCGGGTCGCTCAAGGTGCTCGGCGGCTCGCTGCTGCTGCTCGCCGTCGACCTGCTGGTCATCGGATACGGGAACCACACCGTGGCCGTCGTCGGAACGGTCGTCTCCGGCGCCTTCATCGGCCTGAACAACACCGTGTTCACCGAGCTGGCGCTGGGCGTCTCGGACGCGCCGCGGCCGGTGGCCAGCGCGGGCTACAACTTCGTCCGCTGGTTCGCCGCGGCCGCCGCGCCCTACTTCGCACCGAAGATCGAGGAGTGGAGCAACATCCACATCCCGTTTGTGGTCGCGGCGGTCGCGGCCGTGATCGGCGCGGGCATCGTCCGGGTACGGCGCGCCTCGCTGCGCCGCGAGGCGGAGCAGCTCCAGCCCGTCCACGCCACCCAGGACGGCGTGACGGCCTTCGCCAACTAGCCTGGCCTCAGTCGAGAGTTACGGACCTGCGCAGCGGATCGCGCAGGTCCGTACCGTGCGTCAGCCACCGCTCCTGGAGTTCCTGCGCGCCGTGCACCCGCTTCCACGCGGCCTCGTTGGACGTCATCGGCAACAGCGGCAGGAAGTGCACCGGATCCATCGGCTCGTCCAGCTCCAGGTCCGCAACCAGACCGCCCGGCTCCGCGACGAGCACCGAGCTGAACGGTGCGGACGGCCAGAGCGGATCACCGACGTCCAGCGAGGCGCCCGGTGCCACGACCACGCCCTCGACCTGCGGTGACGCGGCCAGTACAGCGAGCGTACGGAGCACCTTGTCGGTGTCGGCGACCCCGGCCCGTACGGACAGGACCAGCTCCGCGCGCGGGCCCTTCACCGGGTCGGCGAGGGCCGCGGTGGGGTCCGTCATCGGATGCGCGGACATGCCGAGGGTGGCGTAGCGCACGATGGCCCCGTCACCGTCCCGGTCCAGGAAGCGGAGCACCTCGATGCGGTCCGTACCGAGGAATGTCACCGCGGCGCGCGCGTCCGGTTCGCCAAGTGCCGTGCGCAGCCTGGCCTCGACCAGAGCAAGAACTTCTTCCATGTCGCGAGCATAAAGCGCGTAAGGAATGGGCAAACGAAGGGATTGGCCCCCAGTCGGCTGATAGTCTTGGCCGCTGGTCGGGACGGCACGCAGAAGCGTTGCTCTCAAGTCCCGACGACACGTCATCCCCTACGGGGGACCGGCAGGAGGAGGTGGGGCTGCGGTGGATCGAAGTCGACCGGTCAGTACCAACCGCTCTTCCGCACGGCACCATTCCTCTGTGATCTGAGGCCTTCCCGCACGGGGCCCACGGCATTTCGCACGACGGAAGAGCACTTCGTTTTTGCCTGTCTGTAGCGAACGCCGTCACCGCGATCCCGCGGTGCCGCCCGCTTTGCGGACGTATGCATCACGTCCTCATTCCGGGCTGTGCCACGCCACTCGCCGACGGCCTCTCCGTGAAGGAGCCAGCCATGTCGATGATCCGTGACCTGCGTGCAGCGGTCCGTCCGTCCCTGCGCAAGAGCAATGCCCCGTACAGCACGTACGACACCACTCGTGATCCGTCCGCCTCCAGCGCAGTCGTCGACTGCGCGGTCTACCGCGACGGAAAGCGGCTGGAGAACGCGACCTGCCAGACGCCGCACGAGGCCATGCTGCGGGTGCGTGACAGCGGCGGCTTCGCATGGATCGGGCTGCATGAGCCGACGGAGGCCGAATTCGCCGGTATCGCAGCGGAGTTCGGGCTGCACCCGCTGGCCGTCGAGGACGCAGTCCACGCCCACCAGCGGCCCAAGCTGGAGCGGTACGACGACACGCTGTTCACCGTCTTCAAGACGATCCACTA
Organism: Streptomyces sp. NPDC060064; assembly: GCF_042736455.1. NCBI lineage: Bacteria > Bacillati > Actinomycetota > Actinomycetes > Kitasatosporales > Streptomycetaceae > Streptomyces > Streptomyces sp. NPDC060064. The sequence continues at coordinate 53,449 of NZ_JBHWWF010000014.1, read as the reverse complement.
CGTGGAGCACGCCGAGCTCACCGCGACCAGCGAGGTCGTCGAGACCGGCGAGGTGATGTGCTTCACCGGCCGGGACTTCGTCATCACGGTGCGGCACGGCGGCAAGGGCTCGCTGCGGGCACTCCGGCACCGGCTGGAGGAGGACACCGAGCTGCTCGCCAAAGGGCCGTCCGCGGTGCTGCACTCCATCGCCGACCATGTGGTCGACGGGTACATCGCGGTGGCCGCGGCCGTGCAGGACGACATCGACGAGGTGGAGATCGATGTCTTCTCCGCGCCCGCGAAAGGCAGCCCGCGCGGCAGCGACGCCGGCCGGATCTACCAGCTCAAGCGCGAGGTGCTGGAGTTCAAGCGGGCCGTGTCCCCGCTGCTGCGGCCGATGCAGCTGCTGAGCGAGCGTCCGATGCGGCTGGTCGACCCGGACATCCAGAAGTACTTCCGCGATGTCGCCGACCACCTCGCCCGGGTACAGGAGGAGGTCATCGGCTTCGACGAGCTGCTGAACTCCATCCTCCAGGCGAATCTGGCGCAGGCGACGGTCGCGCAGAACGAGGACATGCGCAAGATCACCTCCTGGGCGGCGATCATCGCCGTGCCGACGGCGGTGTGCGGCGTGTACGGCATGAACTTCGACCACATGCCCGAGCTGCACTGGAAGTACGGCTACCCCATGGTGCTCACCGGCATCATCGGCGTCTGTCTCGCGATCCACCGCACCCTGAAGCGCAACGGCTGGCTGTAGATAGGCTGCGGGCATGACAGACAGTTCCGCTCGCTTCGCTGGGGAGACCCCACTGCTCGGCCAGGCGCTCGTCGAGGAGGCCACCAAGAAGTCCGGCCTCATCTGGGTGCGCGGCGAGGGCCCCCAACGGGCGCTGTGGCACGTGTGGCACGAAGGTGCCGCGCATATCGTCGGCGACGGCCCCGGCGAGCAGCCACTGCCGCAGCTGACGGCCGGCGGAACGGCCGAGGTCACCGTCCGCAGCAAGGACAAGGGCGGCCGGCTGGTCGTCTGGACGGCGTCGGTGAGCGAACTCGTCCCGCACTCCGAGGAGTGGGAGGGGGCTGTCGCCGAACTCAAGGGCAAGCGCCTGAACGCGCCGGACGCGGAGCAGATGACGGAGCGCTGGGCCCGCGAGTGCCGGGTGCTGCGCCTCGAGCCGCAGAACGCGATCACGGACCTGCCGGACACTTCGGGGGCGGCCGTACCGCTGCCGACGTCGGCGACGACGCGTCAGCCCGCACCGGCGGCGTTGCCGCGTCTGCTCCTGAAGCGCAAGAAGAGGCGCGGTTAGGACGGGCTGGAAAATCCAGCCCGTCCGGCGATTGAGGACCGGGGTCCGCGGCGGAACCCCGGGAAACAGCTAGTCGCTGGTCTTCGGCAGCTGGCCGCCGTAGTCGACCATCTCGTCCTTCTCCGGCGCCGCCAGCGTGAAGTCCCTGTCCCAGTCCGCCAGCGTCAGCACACCCGCGCCGCCCGCCCGTGCGAACTGCAGAGGATACGGCTTGCCCTCCAGCGAGACATCCAGCGTGCCGCCCTCACCCTCGCCGCCGATGACCTTGATGGTTCGTACACCGCCCACCTCGGTCCGGTCGCCTTTGCTGAGCTTGCCCTGCATCCCCAGCAGGCCCTCGAGCAGCACATCCATGTCCGTGAAGACGCGGAACTGCTTGTACGCCGGGTCGCCCTCCGGCACCTTCACGTACATGTCGTCGAGCTTGCCCGCCGCCTCCGTGTCGGTCTTGCTCGGCTTCTCCTTGTCCTTGGCGTCCGCATGGCTCCAGAAGCCCGCGTCGGCCTTCAGGAAGAGCGCGTCGCCGACCCGCAGCAGTTCGAAGGTGTTGTCCTTCGACGTGACGGAGCCGGTGCCGCCGTCGTGCTTGAGCCGCATGTTCAGCTTGTACGTGCCGCCCTTGCTGACCAGCGTGCCCGAGAGCCGTACCGACGCCGCCGCGTGCGAGGCGTCGCGTGCCTTCGTCTCGATCTCGGTCGCGGACAGCTTTCCGACGCCGTTGGTCCCCGCGTCCGGATCCTCGCCGCTGCATGCCGTGAGCGCCGCGGTCAGCCCGGCGCAGAGCGCCACCGAGAGCGCGGCCCGGCGGGCTCGGGCGGCCAGGGGGAGGGGAGTCACAAGCGCACTGCCTCTCATCTGCGAGTCGTGAGTCATGGCTGGCAGACCGCAGCGTACCTGTGCTGAGCACATCGATCCTCAGAGAGCCGTACGGACGCCAGCCAGGGCGCCACGGAACGGCACGGGCTAGCCTGAAGCCCCTGAACGGCAGCATTCGCGGGCAAAAAGGAGGCGCGCAACATGGCAGCAGGCGCCCCTCGGATCTTTGTCTCGCACCTCGCCGGCGTGCCCGTCTTCGACCCCCAGGGCGACCAGGTGGGCCGCGTCCGCGATCTGGTGGCGATGCTGCGCGTCGGCCGCCGTCCGCCGCGGCTGCTCGGCATGGTCGTCGAGGTACTCAGCCGCCGCCGGATCTTCCTCCCGATGACCCGGGTCACCGGCGTCGAGTCGGGCCAGGTCATCACCACGGGCGTACTCAACATGCGGCGCTTCGAGCAGCGCCCGACCGAGCGGCTGGTGCTCGGCGAGCTGCTGGACCGGCGCGTGCGACTGGTGGAGAGCGGCGAGGAGGCCACGGTCCTCGATGTCTCCATCCAGCAGCTGCCGGCCCGTCGTGACTGGGAGATCGACAAGGTCTTCGTACGGAAGGGCAAGCCGGGGGCGCTGCGCCGCAAGGGCGAGACACTGACCGTCGAGTGGTCGGCGGTCACCGGCTTCTCGCTGGAGGAGCACGGGCAGGGCGCCGAGAGCCTGCTCGCGACCTTCGAGCAGCTGCGCCCCGCCGACCTCGCCAATGTGCTGCACCACCTCTCGCCGAAGCGGCGCGCCGAGGTGGCCGCGGCCCTCGACGACGACCGGCTCGCGGACGTACTGGAGGAGCTGCCGGACGACGACCAGGTGGAGATCCTCGGCAAGCTCAAGGAGGAGCGCGCGGCGGACGTCCTGGAGGCCATGGACCCGGACGACGCGGCCGACCTGCTGTCCGAGCTGCCGGAGGAGGACAAGGAGCGGCTGCTGGCGCTGATGCGGCCCGACGACGCGGCGGACGTACGGCGGCTGCTGTCGTACGAGGAGCGGACGGCGGGCGGCCTGATGACCACCGAGCCGATCGTGCTGCGACCCGACGCGACGGTCGCGGACGCCTTGGCGCGCGTACGCCAGCAGGACCTGTCCCCCGCGCTCGCCGCGCAGGTGTACGTCTGCCGGCCGCCGGACGAGACGCCGACCGGCAAGTACCTGGGCACGGTGCACTTCCAGCGGCTGCTGCGGGACCCGCCGTTCACGCTGGTCAGCTCGATCGTGGAGAGCGATCTGCCGCCGCTCGCGCCGGGCACCGCGCTGCCCGCGGTCACCAGCTATCTCGCCGCGTACAACATGGTGGCGGCGCCGGTCGTCGACGAGAGCGGTTCGCTGCTGGGGGCGGTCACCGTCGACGACGTACTCGACCATCTGCTGCCGGAGGACTGGCGGGAGACGGAGTTCGAGGAGGCCGCCCACGAGGAGTCCGCCCATGGGTAGCGGCAGCGACGGGCTGACCGATCGCAGCGAGCAGAAGGAGCGCATGCCCGCCGGGGCGAGTGCGGCGCCGCGCCACCGGGTCCGGCTCGATCAGCCCCGCGCGCCACGGCGCAGTCTGCTGCCGGAGTACGACCCCGAGGCCTTCGGCCGGTTCTCGGAGCGGATCGCGCGCTTCCTGGGAACCGGCCGGTTCCTGGTCTGGATGACGCTGATCATCATCATGTGGGTCGTCTGGAACATCTCCGCCCCCGGGGATCTGCGTTTCGACCCGTACCCGTTCATCTTTCTGACGCTGATGCTGTCGCTCCAGGCCTCGTACGCAGCCCCGCTGATCCTGCTGGCGCAGAACCGGCAGGACGACCGGGACCGGGTCACTCGTGAGCAGGAGCGCAAGCAGAACGAGCGGTCGATCGCGGACACCGAATACCTCACACGGGAGATCGCGGCGCTTCGGATGGGGCTCGGCGAGGTCGCCACCCGCGACTGGATCCGCTCCGAATTCCAGGATCTGATCAAGGATCTGGACGAGCGGCGCCTATTCCCGCAGGAGCCCGCGCGCGAGAGTGACGAAGGCGACCGCTGATCGCTCTTTCCGGGGGTGGGAGTCGGCGCCGTACCATCGTCCGTATGGCTACGGAAGACGCGGTGCTTGAAGCACTGGCGACGGTGAACGACCCCGAGATCAACCGACCGATCACCGAACTCGGCATGGTCAAATCGGTCGGGATCGGGGCGGACGGCACGGTCGCCGTCACGGTGTATCTCACCGTCTCCGGCTGTCCAATGCGCGAGACGATCACCAAGAATGTGACCGACGCGGTCGCGCGCCTCGAGGGCGTCACGCGCGTCGACGTCACGCTGGATGTGATGAGCGACGAACAGCGGAAGGAGCTCGCGAGCTCGCTGCGCGGCGGCACCGCCGAGCGCGAGGTGCCCTTCGCCAAGCCCGGCTCGCTGACCAGGGTGTACGCGGTGGCGTCGGGCAAGGGCGGCGTCGGCAAGTCCTCCGTCACCGTGAACCTGGCGGCGGCGATGGCCGCCGACGGACTGAAGGTCGGTGTCGTCGACGCCGACATCTACGGACACAGCGTGCCGCGGATGCTGGGTGTGGACGGCCGTCCGACCCAGGTCGAGAACATGATCATGCCGCCGTCGGCGAACGGCGTGAAGGTCATCTCGATCGGGATGTTCACCCCGGGCAACGCGCCGGTGGTGTGGCGCGGCCCGATGCTGCACCGCGCACTGCAGCAGTTCCTCGCGGATGTGTACTGGGGCGACCTGGACGTGCTGCTGCTCGACCTGCCGCCGGGGACCGGTGACATCGCCATCTCGGTGGCGCAGCTGGTACCGAACGCAGAGATCCTCGTGGTGACCACCCCGCAGCAGGCCGCGGCCGAGGTCGCCGAGCGGGCCGGCTCGATCGCCGTACAGACCCACCAGAAGATCGTGGGCGTCGTCGAGAACATGTCGGGCCTGCCGTGCCCGCACTGCGACGAAATGGTCGACGTCTTCGGCAGCGGCGGTGGCCAGCGGGTCGCCGAGGGCCTGACGAAGACGACCGGCGCCAATGTGCCGGTGCTGGGCTCCATCCCGATCGACGTACGGCTGCGGGAGGGCGGCGACGAGGGCAAGCCCATCGTGATCACCGACCCGGACTCACCGGCGGGCGCCGCGCTGCGCACGATCGCGGGGAAGCTCGGCGGACGCGCGCGCGGGCTGTCGGGCATGTCGCTGGGGATCACCCCGCGCAATAAGTTCTGAGGAAGGTCGTGGGCATTCGTTCCGCTCAGCGGAACGGGTGCGCACAACCCGACCTCCGGCCCGCACGGTACGCGCAGTGCGAAGGGGCGCCGCTCATGAGCGGCGCCCCTTCGGCGTAGGCCCGACCTTCCAGCCCGACCTTCCAGCCCGACGCTCTAGACGTACGCGCCGAGGTTCTGGACCGCCGAGAAGCCCAGCCCGTACGCGCTCATGCCGCGCCCGTACGCGCCGACGTGCACCCCGGCCCCGGTCGAGCCGGCGAGCACCCAGCCGAACTCCGACTCGCGGTAGTGGAAGGGCGTCGGCACACCGTCGACGGGCAGCGAGAGCATCAACCAGGCCGGTCCCGCCAGATCGTCGGCGAGCTCGAAGGCGGTCTCGGTCTGCTGGTCCAGCCAGTTGTCGCGCAGCGAGTGGTCGAGCTGACCGGGCCAGGTGTGGGCCAGCAGCCCCGAGCCGGCCAGCCAGGCCGCGGAGGAGACCGTGGTGGCGTCCAGTACGCCCGTGCCGTCGCCGGTGTGCCGTACCGGGCTGGCAGCCACGGTGACGACGACAGCGAAGCGCTCCTTGTCCGGGCCGCCCGCGTCCGACCGTATCGACGGCTCGTCGCCGTGGCCCATGGAGCCGTGCTGGACCGTGCCGTCCGCCGCGGTACCCACCTGCATCAGCCGGCGCGGGCCGGTGAAGGCCTCGTCCAGTCCGTACCAGGGGAAGGTCGCACGCAGAAATCCGTCGACCACACGCTGAGCCGCTGTCACCCGCTGCGTCGTGAGCGGGTTCTCCCCGCCGGGCGCAGGAGAATCGCTGACCGTTCCTTGCGCCGCTAGCCGACTTGTCGTCTCCATCTACCCGGCCGCCTCCTCTGTCTCCGAGGCCCGGAGCGGACCCGCCCCCCTCGGGCGTCCTCACGTCCGGACAGATGGAGAATAACCACCCTGTCCCGGCTCGCAGGGATTGACGGTACTCAGGTCGCGTCTGCGTCGAAGGGCGGTCGCTCGTCCCGATCGACGTTTTCGCGCTTCTTGAGCAGGTCGGGGGTGCCGGGCGAGCCGTTGACGGCGGCCGGGACCGAGGCCGCGGATTCGTTGCCGTGCACCGCGTCCGCGACCTCGTTCATCTCTTTCTTGAGGTCGAAGCTGCTGCGCAGCTCCTTGAGGTCCTTCAGATCCTCGTTCTCGTCCAGCTGCTTGCGGATGAACGTCTTGGGATTGAGGTCCTCGAACTCGAAGTCCTTGAACTCCGGCCCCAGTTCGCTACGAATGTCCTGCTTTGCGCTTTCGGAGAACTCGCGGACCTTCCGGATGAACCGTGAGGCGTCCTGGATGACCTTCGGCAGCTTGTCGGGGCCGAAGATGAGCACGGCGAGCACCACGAGCGCCACCAGCTCCAGTGCGCCTATGTCGTTGAACACCCTGCTGCTCCTCGTGTTCTCTGCGGCCCGCCAGGTCGGATGGGGTCCGGGCCCGATCCACGTTACCCGCCGAAACTGTCTGCGCGGTACCTTCCGATGGGCGCTGCGCCGCGCCGTCCGGCGGCCGTTCGACCGGCCGTCATGTGCCGTCCGCGGAGCCGAGTGTCAGCGTCATCTTCCGTTCACGACCGGCGCGAACCACCGTCAGCTCCAGCCGGTCACCGGGGCGGTGGGCGCGGATCTTGACGATCAGCTCCTCGCCGCTGTGCACCCGCTGGCCGTCGATCTTGGTGATGATGTCGCCCGCCTTGATGCCCGCCTTGGCGCCGGGGCCGTTCTTGCTGACCGACGCGGAGCCGTCCTTGCCCTTGTCGCCGACGCGTGCGCCGTCGCCGGTGTACTTCATGTCAAGGCTGACGCCGATCACCGGGTGGGTGGCCTTACCGGTGTTGATCAGCTCTTCGGCGACGCGCTTGCCCTGGTTGATGGGGATCGCGAAGCCGAGTCCGATCGAACCGGCCTGGCCTCCTTGGGTGTCCGTGCCGCTGTCCGCGGCCCGGATCGCGCTGTTGATGCCGATGACACGGGCCTTGGTGTCCACCAGCGGGCCGCCGGAGTTGCCGGGGTTTATCGGGGCGTCGGTCTGCAGCGCGTCGACATAGCTGACATCACTGCCGTCGCCCTTCTCGCCGCCCGCGGTGATGGGGCGCTCCTTGGCGCTGATGATGCCGGAGGTCACGGTGTTCTGGAGATCGAACGGCGCGCCGATGGCGACGACCGGGTCACCCACCTGGACGTTGTCGGAGTTGCCGAGGGGCAGCGGCTTGAGGCCGGAGACACCGGAGACCTTGACGACGGCGAGGTCGTAGCCACTGTCCTTGCCGACGAGCGTCGCCCTGGCGGTCTCACCGCCGCTGAAGGTGACCGAGATCTCACCCGAGGAGCCTGCCGGGTCGACGACATGGTTGTTGGTGAGGATGTGGCCCTGCTGGTCGAGTACGAATCCGGTGCCGGTGCCCTGTTCGCCGCCGCCGCTGACATGGAGGGTGACAACGCTCGGCAGGGCGCTGGCGGCGATACCGGCAACGCTGTCGGGCGCGCGGTTGCCGTTGCCCTTGGCGGCCTGCGGGAGTTCGACGCTGGTGATGCCGCCGTTGCGCTCGATGTACGCGCCTATGCCGCCGCCGACAACACCGGCGACGAGCGCGAGCAGGACCGCCCCGACCAGCAGCGATCCGCGTCGGCGCTTCTTCTTGACGGGCTCACCGACGTGGGTCAGCGGCTGCCCGGGGGTGCTCCACGGGTCGTACTGCAGCCACAGCGAGGGCAGCGGCTGCGGCCGCTCCTGGGGCTGGGGGTGGGGGTGCGGCTGAGGCTGGGCGTGCGGCTGCTGGGGGGACGGGGCCTGGGGCGGCGGCGCATATCCGCCGCCGGTGCCCCCACCGGCCGGTGTTCCGTTCTGCGCGGGGTACGCCGGCGGTACGGGTGTGCCCTGCGCCGGAGTCGGCATCGGCCGCTGTACGGGAGGGGCCGGCGCCCATGGCCCGGGCCCGCCGTAGGGCGGGGTGCTGTACGCATCGGGCGCGTGCAGGGGCTGCGGCCGACTCTGTTCCGCTGCGGGCTGGGCCGCGGGCACCGGGTCGACGGCCGTCTCGGCGTCCCGCGGCACGGGCACGGGGGCCTGCACCGAGGTCTGCACCGGAGACAGTTCCGTCGTCACCTCGGTCTCCTGGTGCGCCGGTGCCGGCGCCTCCGGCTCGGAGTGAGTCGTACGTCCCGCACTGGGCCGGCTCCACCACTTCGCCTTCGGCCCGGTGGGCTTCCCGTCGTCCATGCTCTCCCCGCAAACTGCCGACCACTGCGGCACCCTCCTGGGGCACCCCTCAGAGGATTCAACCAGGTTTGCGAATCACCGTGCAGGGACCTGGTCAGCGCCGGGACGAGAGGGGCCGAGAAGGCTGGGTCGGTGCGGCGAGATGGGTGGGGACAGGCGTGGTCGACGGGTTGAACCCGGGAGCGGTGGCGAGCTGGAACGCCGAGCCCGTGGGACGTATCAGCGGGGACAGGGAGGACGAGGTACCGGTCAGTATCGAGGCGGAAAACGGGTGGTTCAGCGGCGCCGCCGGGGCCAGCAGGCTGGGTGCCGCGGCGATGACCGGCCGGTTGTCCGACCTGGCCAGGCCGTTGCCACCGCTGCGCCGGCGGTCGGCCTCCGTGCCCCTGGGGGTCGCCCTGGTGCCCGCGCCGTTGTTCGTTCCGCTGTTCACTCCGGTGTTGCCCGTGGTCGGGGTCACGGCGCGCAGCGGTGTGACGTTGTTCCCCGCGCCCTCGCCCCTGGGACCTGCCTGCACCGAGGCGTCCAGCGGAATCGCTCCGCCGAGGGCGATCGCAGCGAAAGACACCGCGCTGGCCGCCGCGAAGACGAACCTCCGGCCGAGCCAGGGTGAGCGCTCCGCGTCCGTACGACCCACGTCATGGATCCGGAAGCCGCCGCCGGAGCCGGGAAGCACGGTCGCGTGCGCGCCCGCCGGTACGTAGCCGAAGGTCTCCGTCCGGGACGTGCGGGAGTCGCGTCCGGGCTTCGCGGAGGGATTCAGCGCGTTGAAGACGCCATTGGCGAGCCGCCCCCCGTCGAAAGGTCCCCCCGAGCGGTCGTCGTCACCTCCGGGTCCTGCGGGCAGTCCTTGGAGCCGCGCGAGCAGCCCTTCGGAGGGCGGCGGCGGAGCGGTTTGCGCGAAGACGTTCTTCAGCCGGCGGTGGGCGTCGGCCTCGGCCTTGCACTTGGGACAGGTCGCCAGATGGGCCAGCACCCGGTCGCGGGCATCGTGTTTCAGCTCGCCGTCGATCAGCGCGGCCAGCCGGTCCCCCAGGTGCTGCTCCGCGGGGGTGGGACTCGAGCCACTCACGCCGGTCCGCCCTCTCCTGCCAGGCCGACCGCACCCGCCAGCGTGCGCTGCTCGGCACGAGCCTCCGGGGAACGGTGCTGCAGGGCCTTGCGCAGATGCGACCGGCCGCGGTGGATCCGGCTGCGGACCGTGCCGAGCTTCACGCCCAGCGTCGCGGCGATCTCCTCGTACGAGAGCCCCTCGATGTCACAGAGCACCACGGCGGCGCGGAACTCCGGCGCGAGGGTGTCCAGCGCCTGCTGCACATCCGCGTCGAAGTGGGTGTCGTTGAAGACCTGCTGCGGAGACGGCTCGCGGCTGGGCAGCCGCTCTGCCGCGTCGTCGCCGAGCGCGTCGAAACGGATGCGCTGCTTACGGCGGACCATGTCCAGGAAGAGGTTCGTGGTGATGCGGTGCAGCCAGCCCTCAAAGGTGCCGGGCGTGTACGTCGACAGCGAGCGGAAGACGCGGACGAAGACTTCCTGCGTGAGGTCCTCGGCGTCGTGCTGGTTGCCCGTCAGCCGGTAGGCGAGGCGGTAGACCCGGCCGCTGTGCGTGCTGACGATCTCCTCCCAGGTGGGAGGCGTCCACGCCTGCGATTCCGCATCCGATGCGAAGGTCGCGGTAGCTGCGGAGTCGGTGGAGCGGGAACGGTCAGCAATGTAGGTCACGGATCTCGGCTCACCCGTTGACCTGAGAAAGCGCCTCAGCACTCCTCTCCGATCCGCAGGTGCAGCCGCACCTCCCCTGTCGGCTCTGGTGGTGTCCAGCGGAGCCCCTACCATAGCCACCTCGCCCGTTAGCTCCGGATAAGAATCTTTACGCGAATTTGGGTCCTGCTTCCGGCCCTGATCCATGCGCTTCCCCCTGTCTCCCATAACGCCTGGTCCCATCTGCGGGTTCCCGGTGCAGCGGATACAGTCAGCGTCGCGCCAACTACGGGGACAGGAGAGGGTCATTACCGCCAACCGGCAGACGAGCTGGGCGTTCGCCGACGCCTTTGTCGCCGAGGACGACACGCTCCGCTGGGCCCGCGACCGGGCCCGCGAGTCGGGGCTCCCCTCGGTGTCACCAGGCACCGGCGCAGCGCTGCGACTGCTCGCTGCCACGGCTGACGCGAAAGCGGTGGCCGAAATCGGTACCGGGACCGGTGTCTCCGGGATCTATCTGTTGCAGGGCATGCGGCCCGACGGCGTACTGACGACGGTGGATCCGGAGCCGGACCGGCAGCAGTTCGCCAAGCAGGCCTTCCGCGCGGCCGGCTTTGCCGGGAACCGGGCGCGTTTCATCCCCGGCCGCGCCCTCGACGTACTGCCGCGGCTCGCGGACGGCGGCTACGACCTCGTCTTCTGCGACGGCGACCGCATGGAGTCGCTGGACTATCTCGCTGAATCGTTGCGCCTGCTGCGACCAGGCGGTCTTGTCTGCTTCGAGGGCGTTTTCGCGGACGGTCGCACGGTGGACTCGGCGGCGCAGCCGGCGGAAGTCGTACGACTTCGCGAGCTGCTGCGCGCGGTGCGGGAGAGCCAGGAGCTGCTGCCCTCGCTGCTGCCGGTGGGCGACGGCCTGCTCTGCGCGGTCCGCCGCGGCTGACCGGCCCCGCCCCGGCAGGCCGGGCCATGCGAACCGAGCCCCCGAACACAGCACTGCCCCGGCACCATGAGTGCCGGGGCAGTGAAAAGTGTGTGCGCTTCCCGCGTCAGCCGACGACCTTCTTCAGGGCGTCGCCGAGGGCATCGGCTTCGTCCGGAGTCAGCTCGACCACAAGCCGACCGCCGCCTTCGAGCGGAACGCGCATGACGATGCCCCGCCCCTCCTTGGTCACCTCGAGCGGGCCGTCGCCCGTCCGCGGCTTCATGGCCGCCATGCTCGTTCCCCTTCCTGAAACCAGCTCATCGCAGCCGACAACCCAGGTGTCACCGGCATCGAACACATTGCTTCCAGGTCATTATCCCGCATGGCGGGACCCGATGACCAACATCAGTCGGCATCGCTTGTGCAACGCGCTCTCTCAAAACCACTCAAAGCGGCGATCCGCCTGCGATACTTCGCCGCCGCCCACGGGCCCGAAGCGGAAGATTGTTTGACGCAGGTCACATGTTCGCCCCCGACGATCTCCGCCATGCTGAGCCTGAACACCACTCTTGAGCCGTAAAGGGGACCTGCCATGGCCGACTCCGTGCTGTACGAGGTGAGCGACGGACTCGCGACGATCACGATCAATCGGCCCGAGGCCATGAACGCGATGAACACCGAGGCCAAGGTCGCTCTCCGGGACTCGGCCCAGGCAGCCGCCGCAGATCCCGCCGTACGCGCGGTACTGCTCACCGCGTCCGGGCGCGCCTTCTGCGTGGGCCAGGACCTCAAGGAGCACATCTCCCTGCTCGCGGAGGACCGGGAGCACGGCACCGGCCGCACCATGAACACCGTGCGGGAGCACTACAACCCCATCGTGCGGGCGCTCACCGAGATGCCCAAGCCGGTCGTGGCCGGGGTCAACGGCGTGGCGGCAGGCGCGGGCCTCGGCTTCGCCCTCGCCGCGGACTACCGCGTCGTCGCCGACAACGCCAAGTTCACGACCTCCTTCGCGGGTGTCGCGCTGACCGCCGACTCCGGGGTCTCGTGGACGCTGCCCCGGCTGATCGGCCAGAGCCGCGCCGCCGACCTGCTGCTGTTCCCTCGCTCGTTCTCCGCGCAGGAGGCGTACGAGCTGGGCATCGCGAACAAGCTGGTCCCCGCCGCCGACCTGGCCGCCGAGGCCGTCGCGGTGGCCCGTGCGCTGGCCGAGGGCCCGACCGTGGCGTACGCGGCGCTCAAGGAGTCCCTGGCGTACGGCGCGGGTCACACGCTCAGCGAGACGCTGGGCAAGGAGGACGAGCTCCAGGCGAGGGCGGGCGCGTCGGAGGACCACACGATCGCTGTCCAGGCGTTCATCGCCAAGGAGAAGCCGAAGTACCTCGGCCGCTAGGCGCCCCTGGGGGCGCCTAGGGCCGGGAGCCCCGGGAGCCGGCTCCGCGGACGACACAGCCGCTCAGGTGGTCGTCGACGAGACCGCATGCCTGCATCAGCGCGTACGCCGTGGTGGGTCCGATGAAGCGCAGGCCGCGCTTCTTGAGGGCCTTCGCCAGCGCCGTGGACTGGTCGGTGACCGCGGGGACGTCGGCGATCGTGCGCGGGGCCGGTCGCTTCGCGGGATCCGGGGCGTACGACCAGATCAGCGTGTCCAGCTCACCGGCCGGCCAGTCGGCGAGCACGCGCGCGTTGGCGAGCGTCGCCTCGATCTTGGCGCGGTTGCGGATGATCCCGGCGTCGGCGAGGAGTCGCTCCTCGTCGGCGTCGGTGTACGCCGCCACGGATGCGATCTTGAAGTCGTCGAAGGCGGCACGGAAACCCTCGCGGCGGCGCAGGATGGTGATCCAGGACAGGCCGGACTGGAAGGCCTCCAGGCAGAGGCGTTCGAACAGTGCGTCGTCGCCGTGGACCGGACGGCCCCACTCCTCGTCGTGGTACGTGACGTAGTCGGCCGTGGACAGGCCCCACGGGCAGCGCAGCTTCCCGTCGGGCCCGGGTACGGCCTCGCCGGTCACTGGTCGCGCTCCTCGCCCGGCTTGGTGAACAGGTCGGGGCCGCCCACCGCACGGGCCTGCGCGCCGGCCAGCGCCGACTCCAGCTCGGCGATACGGGCGTCCCGCTCGGCGAGCTCCGCACCGAGGCGGCTCAGCACCTCGTCCACGTCCGCCATCCGGTAGCCGCGGGGCGAGACCGGCAGCCGGACCGCCTCGACGTCCGCACGGCCGACCGGGCGGCTGACCGGCAGCGGGTCCACCAGCTGCTCCGGGGCCACCTCGGGCAGGGCCGCACTGTCGCCGCCGCCGACCACGGCGAGGGTGACCGCGGCGACGACCACGACCATCGCGATCAGCAAGAACAAGAACACGAGCGAGCCTCTCCCCAAGCGGAAACTGTCCGGTGCTGATCGTGCCACGACAGTCTGAGAGTTAGGGTCGCAGGCGACGGACCTGAGGAGGAAACCGCTGATGCTGCGGCTGGGACGGCGCGAATTCGACGCGCACGAGCCGGTGATCATGGCGATCGTGAACCGGACGCCGGACTCCTTCTACGACCAGGGCGCCACGTTCCGGGACGAGCCCGCGCTCGCCCGCGTCGAGCAGGCGGTGTCAGAGGGTGCTGCCATCATCGACATCGGCGGGGTGAAGGCCGGTCCCGGCGAGGAGGTGACGGCCGAGGAGGAGGCGCGGCGCACGGTCGGATTCGTGGCCGAGGTGCGCAGACGGCATCCGGATGTCGTCATCAGCGTCGACACCTGGCGGCACGACGTGGGTGAGGCGGTCTGCGAGGCGGGCGCGGATGTGCTGAACGACGCGTGGGGCGGGGTGGACCCGAAGCTGGCGGAGGTCGCCGCGCGGTACGGAGCGGGTCTGGTGTGCACGCACGCGGGCGGCGCGGAGCCGCGGACACGGCCGCACCGGATCGCGTACGACGATGTGATGGCGGACATTCTGCGAGTGACGGTCTCGCTGGCGGAGCGGGCGGTTGAGCTGGGCGTCCGCAGGGACGGGATCATGATCGACCCGGGCCATGACTTCGGGAAGAACACCAGGCACAGCCTGGAAGCGACACGCAGGCTCGGGGAGATGACGGAGACGGGCTGGCCGGTGCTGGTCTCCCTGTCGAACAAGGACTTCGTCGGCGAGACGCTCGACAAGCCGGTGAAGGAGCGCGTGATCGGCACGCTGGCGACGACGGCGGTGTCGGCGTGGCTGGGCGCGCAGGTCTACCGCGTCCATGAGGTGGCGGAGACGAAGCAGGTCCTGGACATGGTGTCGACGATCGCGGGCCACCGGGCACCGACGGTGGCGAGGCGGGGGCTGGCGTAAGGAGTGTTGGCCGCGGGTGGGGTTGCAGGCCCGCTGCCCAAGGCGGGGCTGAAAAATTCAGCCCCGCCGGCGCTTGAGGCGCGTGGTCCGCGGGGCGGCGCCCCGAACCCAAGCCCGTCCCGGCCCGTCCGGCGATTGAGGCCCGGGGCCCGGGGCGGCGGCGCTCCCCGCACGGCGGAGCCGCACGGCAAGGGGCGGGTCGGGGAACAGCCCCGCGCAGCGGCCGCGCCTAGTGCCCCGTCTCCTTCGTGACCATCGCCACCGCCTCCTCCACGTCGTCCGTCACGTGGAAGAGAAGCAGGTCCCTCTCGGACGCCTTGCCCTGCGCCACCACCGTGTTCCGCAGCCAGTCCACCAGCCCGCTCCAGTACTCCGTGCCGAACAGCACGATCGGGAAGCGCGTGACCTTGCGGGTCTGGACGAGGGTCAGCGCCTCGAACAGCTCGTCCAGCGTGCCCAGTCCGCCCGGCAGGACCACGAAGCCCTGCGCGTACTTCACGAACATCGTCTTGCGGACGAAGAAGTAGCGGAAGTTCACGCCGATGTCGACGTGCTGGTTGAGCCCCTGCTCGAAGGGGAGCTCGATGCCGAGGCCCACCGAGATGCCGTGAGCCTCCCGCGCACCCCTGTTCGCCGCCTCCATCGCGCCCGGGCCGCCGCCCGTGATCACCGCGAAGCCGGCGTCGACCAGCGCCCTGCCGATCCGGACGCCCGCGTCGTACTCGGGGGTACCCGGCCCCGTACGGGCCGAGCCGAACACGCTGATGGCGCTGGGCAGTTCGGCAAGCGCGCCGAAGCCTTCCACGAACTCCGACTGGATGCGCATGACCCGCCAGGGATCGGTATGCACCCACTCGGAGTCGCCCTCCGTGTCCAGCAGCCGCTGATCAGTGGTGCCGGGCTGCACCTGTTCCCTACGGCGCAGCACCGGTCCCAGTCGCTGCTCCCCCAGCGCCCGCAATCCCTCGGTTCCCTCGGTTCCCTCGGGGTCGCCCATGGCCTGCTCCCTCCGCCGCACATCGTTGCTTTGAGTCAGGGTAGGTCGGAGAACGTTACGAAAGGTGAAATCGGGGCGGTCAGGCAGTGAGCCAGTCCCGGAGCCGGTTCTCGCAATGGGTGATCTTCTCCACCGCGACATGCTCGTCCCGCTTGTGGGCGAAGAGCGCGTCGCCGGGTCCGTAGTTGACCGCGGGCACGCCGAGCGCGCTGAAGCGTGAGACGTCCGTCCAGCCGAACTTGGGCTGAGCCGTCCCGCCGACAGCTGCCATGAAGGCGGCAGCCGCCGGGTGCGAGAGGCCGGGCAGCGCGCCGCCCGTGTGATCGTCCACGATGAACTCCGCGACCCCGCAGTCGGCGAAGACCTCGCGGACATGGTCCTCCGCCTCCGCCATGCTCCGGTCGGGCGCGTAGCGGTAGTTGACCACCACGGTGCACTCGTCGGGGATGACGTTGTTGGCGACGCCCGCCTCGATCCGTACCGCGTTGAGCCCCTCCCGGTACTCAAGACCGTCGATCACCGGCCGGCGCGGCTCGTACGCGGCGAGCTTCGCCAGAATCGGCGCGGCCGCATGAATGGCGTTGGACCCCATCCAGCTGCGCGCGGAGTGTGCCCGCTCCCCCGTCGTACGGAGAAAGACCCGCAGCGTGCCCTGACAGCCGCCCTCGACCTGGGCGTCGGACGGCTCGAGCAGTACGGCGAAGTCACCCTCCAGCCAGTCGGCATGGGCATCGGCCACATGCCCCAGACCGTTGAGGTGTGCGGCGACCTCTTCGTTGTCGTAGAAGACGAAGGTGAGGTCGCGATTCGGCTCGGGGACGGTCGCGGCGATCCGCAGCTGTACGGCCACGCCCGACTTCATGTCGCTCGTTCCGCAGCCCCACAGCACGCCGTTCTCGTCGAGCCGGGACGGCACGTTGTCGGCGATCGGAACCGTGTCGATGTGCCCGGCCAGCACGACCCGCTCGGCGCGCCCGAGGTTCGTCCGGGCCACGACATTGTTGCCGTACCGGTCGACGGTGAGGTGCGGCAGGCCGCGCAGCACCTGCTCGATCGCGTCGGCGAGAGGCTTCTCCTCGCCGCTGACCGATCGGAAGTCGACCAGGCGGGCGGTGAGCGCCGGAGCATCAAGAGTGAGGTCAAGCACGGTTTCGGGCATGACTCCGACCTTAACGCGGGCTCCAGTACGGTGGGCAGCGTGCCTGAGACCGCCTCCCCCCTCCGGCGCGGCCGCCTCCTGCGCATCGCGGCCGCGTTCGCCGTGCTGCTGGCACTCATCGGCTATGTCGTTGTGCAGTACGTCACCGGCGGCGGCGCTCCGCGCTGCACGGTGCGTACGGACGCGGGCTCCACGTACGAGCTCAGCGCCGAACAGGCCGCGAACGCCGCGACGATCTCCGCGGTCGGCACCACACGCGGCATGCCGGAGCGCGCGGTCACCATCGCGCTCGCGACCGCACTCCAGGAGTCGGGCCTGCGCAATATCGAACACGGCGACCGTGACTCGCTCGGGCTCTTCCAGCAGCGTCCGTCGAAGGGGTGGGGCACGGCCGGGCAGATCCTCGACCCCGTCTACGCCTCCGGGAAGTTCTACGAGCACCTCGCCGAGGTCCCCGGCTACTCGCGGCTGCCGCTGACTGTCGCGGCACAGCGTGTGCAGCGCAGCGGCTTCCCGCAGGCGTACGCGAAGCACGAGCCGGACGCCACGCTGCTGGCGGCTGCGCTGACCGGCCGCGCGACCCAGGCCCTGACCTGCGAGACGGGCGGGGGCAACGAGGCGGGCGACGCGTCGAAGGTGCGGGCCGAGCTGGTGCGCGCGTTCGGTCCCGAGGTGCTGCCGAAGGCCGGTACTTCGGGCCGGAGCGGCGCCCCGGCACCGCGCGAGGTGTCCGTACCGGTGCAGTCCACGATCGGGACGGACGGCGGCGGGGCGGCGCAGCGGGGCTGGGAGCTGGCGCACTGGGCGGTGGCGCGGGCGGACGGGCTGCGCATAGATGAGGTCTCGTACGCGGGTCGGGTGTGGAGCGCCAAGGAGTCCGGGAAGGGCTGGCGAGCGGCGGGCGCCACCTCGGCCGAGACGGGCGCGGCGGGTTCCCGGGCGGACTCCCGCAAGGCTTCCGGCGCGGATTACCGTACCGGCGAAGTCCGAATTCGCCTCGCGCAGTAGTCCGCGCCATCCCTCGAACGAGGCACTCCGGTCACCTCCGGACAAGGTGTCGGCCCGGCGTTCGCGCCAGTAGCGATCAGCCCCTCAAACCCCTTGCGGCAAAAGGGAAGTGACGATTCGGCAGACCATTGCGCAATGGAATGTTTGCCCACCTTTACCCGAAGCCGATAATGCGACACATTGCCAACTCTTTGCCTTGGTCCACCGCAACTTCTCCCGCCCTCCAAGCAGTTGTCACTGCGTCCGAAGGCCGGAACGGCACTGCTGGACCAGCACCGGACAGGCACCATTCCAGACGTACATCTCGCCTCAAGGAGCATCATGTCCCTCCCCCTGACCCGTCGGATCGCCCGTGTCGCGCTGCTCATCGCGGCGGGTGCAGCCCCCGTGGTCGGTGCGGTCGGCTCCGCAAGCGCCGCGGACCTTCCGCAGGCCCCCGTGGGCCTGACCGCGTTCGACGCGGACGGCGTCAGCAGCACTGTCGACGGTGCCGCGCAGAAGACCTCCGACCTGGCGGGCAACACCGGTGGCGACGCGGTCGAGCAGACCGTCCCGGCCGCCGGCAAGGCTGTCGACAAGGCGGGCAAGGCGGCGGCCCCCGTCGCCCAGAAGGCCGCCGGTGACGCCGCGGGCAGCGCGGGTGACGCCGTCGGCAAGGCCGCCGGCACCGCGACCGGACGGCTCGCCGGCAGCAGCCTGCAGACCGACTCGCTCGGTGGCGGCCTGCCCACCGAGCAGCTGCCGGTGGAGTCCCTGCCGCTCGGCTGACGATCAGCACACGGGAAGGGCCCCGGGAGTACGAACTCCCGGGGCCCTTCCCCATGTCCGGCCGAGGCATCCGCAGCCGCGAATCGTTCGGCCGAGAGGTGTTCAGCCGAGGCGCTTGACCGCGGCCTCGACCCGCTCGTCCGTCGCGGTGAACGCCACGCGTACGAAGCGCTCGCCCGCCGTTCCGTAGAAGTCGCCGGGCGCGACCAGGATCCCCAGCTCCGCCAGGTGCGCCACCGTCTCCCAGCACGGCTCGTCGCGCGTCGCCCACAGATAGAGGCTGGCCTCGCTGTGCTCGATCCGGAAGCCGTGCGCCTCCAGGGCCGTACGCAGCGCGGCGCGCCGGGCCGCGTACCGCGCCCGCTGCTCCGAGACATGCGTGTCGTCGCCGAGTGCCGCGACCGTGGCGGCCTGCACCGGCGCCGGGGTCATCATCCCGCCGTGCTTACGGATCTGGAGCAGCTCACCGAGCACGCTCTCGTCGCCCGCGATGAAGGCGGCGCGGTACCCGGCCAGGTTGGAGCGCTTGGAGAGCGAGTGGACGGCGACGACGCCCTCGTACGTACCGCCGCAGACGTCCGGGTGCAGGACCGAGACCGGCTCCGCCTCCCAGCCCAGCTCCAGGTAGCACTCGTCGCTGAAGACCAGCACGCCGTGCTCGCGCGCCCACGCGACGATACGGATCAGCTCGTCCTTGGCCAGCACCCGGCCGGTGGGGTTGGACGGCGAGTTGAGCCAGAGCAGCTTCAGGCCGGTGGGGTCGAGCTGGGTCGGGTCGTCGTAGACCACGGCCTCCGCGCGCGCCAGCCGGGCGCCGACCTCGTACGTCGGGTAGGCGAGCCGCGGGTGGGCGACCTTGTCGCCGGGGCCGAGACCGAGCTGGGTCGGCAGCCAGGCCACCAGCTCCTTGGAGCCGACGACGGGCAGAACGTTCGTATGCGCGACATCGACCGCGCCGAGCCGCCGCTCGACCCAGCCGGTGAGCGCGTCACGCAGCCCGGCCGTCCCCCACACCGTCGGATAGCCGGGCGAGTCGGAGGCCTCGACGAGCGCCTTCTGGATCAGCTCGGGAACGGGGTCGACGGGCGTGCCGACGGAGAGGTCCACAATGCCGTCGGGGTGGGCCGCGGCCGTCGCCTTGTACGGCTCGAGCTTGT
This sequence comes from Streptomyces sp. NPDC060064, assembly GCF_042736455.1. Taxonomy (NCBI): domain Bacteria; kingdom Bacillati; phylum Actinomycetota; class Actinomycetes; order Kitasatosporales; family Streptomycetaceae; genus Streptomyces; species Streptomyces sp. NPDC060064. Next base: position 33,815 of record NZ_JBHWWF010000014.1, on the reverse strand, counting down.
CCCACGGGAAGACGGGAAGGCGCGAAGAGACTCGCGAGGAGGCTGCGGACACAGGACTTCTCTTTCTCGTACTCGTGCGTGGCTCGTGCGGAGGGCGTCAAACACCTCGGTCCCGTACGGACGACGAACCGTACGGGACCGGGGGCGACGCACCAGCGGGCCGCGGACTACTGGTTCTGCGGCGGCAGCGCTGCGATGAAGGGATGGTCGCGCTCGATCAGGCCGAGCTTGGAGGCACCGCCGGGCGAACCGAGCTCGTCGAAGAACTCGACGTTCGCCTTGTAGTAGTCCTTCCACTCCTCCGGGGTGTCGTCCTCGTAGAAGATCGCCTCAACCGGGCAGACCGGCTCACAAGCCCCACAGTCGACGCATTCGTCCGGGTGGATGTACAAGGACCTGGAGCCCTCGTAGATGCAGTCGACGGGGCACTCCTCGATGCACGCCTTGTCCTTGACGTCGACACAAGGCTGCGCGATGACGTAGGTCACGCTGTCGTTCCTCCTCGGTAGGGCTGGCATTGCGCGGGAGCGCGGCGTCGTCGATGCCCGCCCCTAGTATCTCCGTTCCTGGGCACGATCCGAACAGGAGGGGCTCGCAGACCTGTGGAATTCACTGGCGGCGGACGGCTCGAGGTCCGTATTACACCCGTTGACGTGGGTAAACGAGTGTCCGTGAGGTGCCTGATCGACCCCGGGGCCGGGGCCGAGAAGTTCACCGACACGGTCGGCGTTCTCACATCATGGGACAACGGCGTGCTGCTGATCACACGACGAACCGGAGAGACTGTCCGAATCCCGGAATCGTCCCTGGTCGCGGGCAAGGTGGTGCCCGCCGCGCCGGCCCGCCGCCGCGGCCCCGCGGCGGACTTCGAGGAGCTTGCCCGGGTCATGGCGCGCGCCTGGCAGCCGATGGAGAGCGAGCGGCTCGGCGAGTGGGAACTGCGGGCGTCCGCCGGATTCACCCGGCGCGCGAATTCTGTACTGGCGCTCGGTGACCCCGGGCTGCCGCTCGACGAGGCGCTGGCGCGGGTGCGTGCGTGGTACGAGGAGCGGGATCTGCCCGCGTATGTACAGGCTGCGACCGGAGCGGCGGGCGCTCAGGAAGAGCTCTGCGCGGAGCTGGAGGCGCGCGGCTGGCGGCGCGAGGTCTCGACGGAGGTACGGATCGGGGCCCTCGCCCCGATCGGCGACCTGGACGCGGATGTGGCGCGGGTCCGGCTGGCGCGCACCTTCGACGAGGCGTGGCTGCAGCGCTATCACCGCTTCGGTGTGCCCGGACCACATGTGCTGAGGGTGCTGGGCAGCGGCCCGTCGGTGTGGTTCGCCACGGTGGCCGGTGAGGGGACGGTTCCGGCGGCGATCGGCAGGTGTGTGATCGACGGCCGCTGGGCGGGCTTCATGGCGGTGGAGGTGAACCCGGCGTACCGGCGCCAGGGCCTGGCGACCACGGTGATGACCGCGCTGGCGCGGCGTGCGCTGGAGGAGGGCGCGTCGGCGGCGTGGCTGCAGGTGGAGACGGAGAATGGCGGGGCGCGCGCGCTGTACGAAACGATGGGGTTCGCGACCCATCACCGCTACCACCACTTCCGATCCGCGTAGACGGGTACGAGTCGCGTATGCACGACAAATCCGCCGGCAGGCCCGCCGGCCGGCCGTCCGACTGGCGTCAGCAGTTCGCCGAGGAGGCCCGCTCGGAGCGGGCGGACCTCGCGCTGATGTGCCTGCTCGTCGGCGCGGAGGCGGACCCATTCGTGGACGAGGCCGTTCTGGACGCTGCGCAGATCGAACTGGACCGGCTCGCCGGCATGCTCCCCTTCGGCCTGGTCGGCCCCCGCGCGTGGGCTGCGGCGCTGGCGGAGCTCCTGGGCGGCCGCTGTGGCTTCGGCGGCTCGCCTGCCGACTACCAGCGCCTGGAGTCCTCGCTGCTGCACGAGGTACTGCGCCGCCGCAGGGGCCTGCCGATCCTCCTCTCGGTGGTCTGGATCGAGGTCGCCCGCCGGGCGGGCGCGCCGGTGTACGGGGTCGCGCTGCCGGGCCACTTCGTGGTGGGCTTCGGCGACCCGCACGAGCAGGTGCTCGCGGACCCCTTCGCGGGCGGCCGCGTGCTGACCGGCCCGGACGCGGAACTGCTGGTGGCGGGCGCGACGGGAGCGCCCCTGGACCCGTCGATGCTGATGCCCGCGGACCCGGTCGACGTGGTCGTGCGCATCCTGAACAACATCCGCGCCTGGGCCGCGGTCCGCCCGGAACGCTCGGACGTCGCACTCTGGGCGGTTGAACTGTCGCTGCTGCTCCCTTCACATCCGGCGAGGCTGCGCTACGAACGGGCCCAACTGCTCGTGGAACGGGGTGAGTTCGCGACAGGGGCGGCGGAGATGGACGCGTACGCGGAGGTGGTGGCGGCGGTCGATCCGGCGACGGCGGAGGCGGTCAGACGGAAGGCGCGGGTGGCGCGGGCGATGCTGAACTGAGTCCCGGACGTCCTGAGGGCCAGTCGTCCGCACGATCGGCCCGGACGGCTACCTGTCGTCGACCTTCGCGTACGACGTCCACGCGGAGACGGGCGATCGGACAGGGCAGGATCGGCAGATGACACAGAATGATTCCGCCTCAAGCGCCGCGGAAACAGTCGCATTCGAGTGGCAGCACGTGCTGGCCGAGGACAAGCAGCTCGTTAGTCCGGAATTCGCGCGGATCGCTTTCGCCCGGCCCGAACTACGTACGCTCTTCCCGCTCATCACCCACGGCTCACTGCACTTCAGCCGGTGCACCCAGCGTCCGTGGACAAGGGACGTCCCGGCGCTATATCCGCGCGCGGGAGGGGGGTTCACGGTGATCCGCTTGTCGGACGGAGTCACCCTGGGCGAGACAGAGACCGTCGAGGAAGCGGTAGAACTGATCGTGGCGAACCTCCCCGAGGGCTGCGGGCCCGCCATCGTCGGTACGGCGAACGACCTGTGATCTCGGCCGTAGGCAACGGCCGGCTGATCGCCCTCTACGAGCCCGACAGCCACTACCTATGGTTCCGCCGGATCGACAACTACCTCAGGAAGAAGTAGCGAAACCATGGAGTACGCAGCAGTGTCCGCCGAGCTCACCGCGAGCGACGACCTGCCCGGACTCGGCGCCTCGCAGGGTCGGCTCGACCGCTGGTCGGTGCGAGAAGGGGCGAACTGGCTGGTCACGCAGGTGGAGGCGGCGATTCGCGTCGCCCGGATCGCTGACGGTCCTGACACCGTCTTCGCCTGGCAGCGAAGCTGGCCCGCACCCGATCCGGAGGAGGAACACGCATACTGCTCTCCCGTCCCCGGCGGGGGCCTGGCGGTCAGCGGCCGCCACCGCATCACCGTGTGCGACGCGGACGGCGGCGTGCGCTGGGTGTACGAGCACGCGGCCTGGAGCGAGCGCAACATGGGATACGGGGCGTGTACGCCGGACCCCTCCGGTAGCCATCTGTTGGCCACGATCGCGGCCACCGTGGAGCCCGGCAGAACGTACCCCGGGGACCTGTGCGTCGCTCTGGACCTCGCGACCGGGAAGCCGCTGGCAGAGACCGTTCTCCCTTCCTCTTCGGCCATGTACGAGTTCCAACAGTCCCTCGCGCCCCAAGCCGAGGTGTTCCTGACGGTGGGCCAGGGCCAGGACGACGCACATTCCTTCCTCGTCGCGCTCCAGAAAGGAATGCTGCACGTGACGGGCGTCGGGATACCGGACGAACCCTTCACCGGCAACAGCATCGCCGCGGACGACTTCCTCAAGATGGCGATCGCCGGGGACTACCTGGCCCGCTATCGGCCCGGCAGCCAGGCACCGGTCACGGCGGAGGCCGAGGCCGTGCTCCCCGACGGACTGGTCTTCGCCGGCCTTCCCGGATTCCTCGACCACCACCGGATTCTTGCTGCGGCAGCGGAAGACCCGTGGGGTGAGGAATCACGGCACTTCATCCTCGATGCCCGGACCCTGCGTCCGCTGGCCGAATTGCGTTACCCGATGCCGGTCGATCTGCCTCCGCTGCCGCTGGGTGACGGCACATGGCTCACGGTCGCGAAGGACCAGGTTTCCCGCTGGCAGACCGAGAAGTGAGTGATGGTCATGGACCTGATCGTGGATCCGCCGCGCGGAGTGGCGCCCGTGCAGCTCAGGATGACGCTCGACGAGGCGCTCGCGGCGGTGTCCCCCTGGGGCGAGCCCAAGGTGCGGAGCCGTCGGAACCGGCCCTCCATGAACATCTCCACGTCCTGCGGCGGAATCGGCTTCCAAGTACTCCTGGAGGACGGGAACCGCGTCACGGCCATCGAGCTGTGGTCGCCGGGTGAAGGCAAGGAATCGAGTACGCGAGTACTCCTGGACGGCGACGACGTATTCCAGACGCCCGCCGCCGAAATCTTCCGGCGCGCGGTCGAGCGCGGCTGGACGGTCGACGAGTCGCAGGTCGAATATCCACTCATCCCAGGCGTCTCGCTGGGATTCACCCGGCAGACCTCACAAGAGGTCCCCCGTGATTCCGACGGACTTCCGCTGTATGTCACCTCCGTCCTTGTCGGAGGCGAAAGCTATTACGACTACCGCTACGAAAACAGCGGCTGAACCGGATTCAGGGAAGATGTAGCGAAACTATGGGGTGCGCAGCGGCGCCCTCGCGGTCAGCGGTATGCCGGACATCCCGGAACTTGCCCCCGCCAAGCCGAACAAGAGGTGACCCCACATGACGAACGAGGAAGCGTCCCAGGATGCCGCAGAAATCGTGGCCGACAAGTGGCAGAGCGTTCTGTCATACGACGACGGCCTGATCGACTCCGCCATGCCCCGCGCCGCATACGCACACCCTCGGCTGCGGGTGCTGTTCCCCGTAGTCAGCCATGGCGTTCTGTACCTCAACCGATGCACCGGGTTCCCGGCGCCTGCGGACGTGCCCGTGGTGTACCGCCTGTCTGGCGGCGGCTTCCAGGTCGTGGGCGAGTCCGACGGAGTCAACCTGGGTGAGCCAGCCACCCTCGAAGAGGCGTTCGCGCTGGTCGTGGCGAGCCTCCCGGAGGGCTGCGGCCCGGCCGTCATCGGCACGGCGGACGACCTGTGACCTCCGCCGCAGAGATCGTGGCCGCCGAGTGGCAGAGCATCCTGACGTACGACGAAGACCTGATCGACCCCGTCGTGCCTCGGACCGCATACGCGAGTCCGCGACTACGGGGGCTGTTCCCCATGGTCAGCCACGGCACTTTGTACCTCAGCCGGTGCACCCGCTTCCCCTGGACCGACGACATCGGCACGATGCGCAAATTGGTCGTCGGCGGCTACCGCGTGCGCCGCGAGTCCGACAAGACGGTTCTCGGCGAGACGGAGACAGTGCAGGAGGCGATAGACCTGATCGCAGCCAACCTCCCCGAAGGCTGTGGCCCTGCCATTGACGGCACGGCGGACGACCTGTGACCTCCGCCGCGGAGATCGTGGCCGCCGAGTGGCGGTATCACCTCGAGGAAGACGAGGGCCTCGTCGACCCGGCCATGGTCCGCGCCGCGTACGCACAGCCCCGGCTGCGGGAGCTGTACCCCATGGTCAGCCACGGCACCTTGTACCTCAGCCGGTGCACCGACTATCCGGGGTCCTTTGTGCCCGTGGTGTATCGCATGGTCCGGGGCGGCTACCAGGTAACGGCCCGATCCATAGGCAGCCTTGGTGAGGTGAACACCGTCGAGGAGGCGTTCGCGCTCGTCGTCGCGAACCTCCCCGAAGGCTGCGGTCCGGCAATTGTCGGGACGGCGCGCGACGTCGCTAGTTGAGGGCGCCCGTCCGGACAGCGGCGGCGAAGGAGGCCCAGGCAGCGTGGCCGAAGGCGACCGGTGGGGCGGTGGGGCGCTTGCTGTCGCGGACCGGGACCGCCGTCGGGTGGGCGTCGTCGACTTCCAGGCATTCGCCACTGCTCCCGCCGCTGTAGCTGGACTTGCGCCAAGCCGGAGCGTGATCACTGCGCTTCATGCTCGTACTCCTCCGCGACGGATCTGATCAAGGCCAGGGACTTGCGGTGCGACAGGGCGTCACCCAGGGCATGATCGTAGACCTCCTGGCATTGCCGCACCACGGACGGCACTTCCCAGACCCGGCCCGACTTCAAGCCCTCCACGTAGGCGATGGGCGGGAGGTCGTCGAACCACATCAGCGAGACGAAACCCTCCAGCATGGCGTGCGCGCCCACGGAGAAGGGGAGTACGTGCACGCGGACGCGGCGGCTGTCCCCCAGCGCCAGAATGTGACGGAGCTGTTCGCACATCACCGCCGGGCCACCGACGGGACGTCTCAGCACCGCCTCGTCGAGCATCGTCCACACCACAGGTGAGTCGAAGTTGTCGAGTATGCGGGCGCGTTCGAGCCGCGTGACGAGGAGCCTGTCACGTTCCTCCGCGTTCTTGGGCGGGTGGCCAGAACCCAGAACCTCTCGCGCGTACGCCTCCGTCTGAAGGATGCCCGGCACCAACTTGGGCGCGTACTCCCGGATCACCGTCGCCTGCTGCTCGAACTCCAGGGCCTCCGCGAAGTGTTCCGCCACCGCCCTGCCGTCCAGCGCCGGGAGAAACCGCTCGAAGAAGCCGCCCGTCTTCAGAACCTGGTCGAGGCGACGGGCGTCCGCCACGTCCGGTCTACGGCGGCCCGCCTCGATGTGGGCGATGTGCGTGCGGGACATGACCGCGCGTTCGCTCAACTCCTCCTGGGTGAGGTCCGCCGCCTCCCGCCGCCGCTTCAGCTCCTCGCCGTACCTCGTACGGGACTGCGGGTTGTCCTCGATCGCCATCGGCAACTCCCCCTTGTGACGCTTGCGTTGTCACGTGCAAACCCCTACCGAGCGTAATGCCGCCTGCGTCAGCCTGTGAGCGATTCGACACGGAGAGCTAAGGAATCGGCGAGATTATGGGTGCGGCACACACGGTAGGAGCCTTCGTCGCTCACACAGGCACGGACGTCTACGGGCCCGGCAAAGTCATCGGGGTGGACGGCGAACACAGACGCGTCAGGTTTGTGTACTTCGTCGCCACCATCCGCGCCGCCGATCTGCGTGCCGCGTCCGACGACGAAACCGCGCAGGTCAGCTCGTGGCTCCGGCAGAAGCAGGAGCGGTACGGAGGGCACTGGTGATGTCCATGCGCATCCCGCGCGACAGCGGCCGCACCTGGGGGCCGGGCATCACGTACCGGCCCAAGCCCGGTGCGGCGCCGGTCAATTCGGCCCTCCGGTGGCCGCCGTGCGCCTGCCCTCGATGCACTCACTCGAAGTGACCGTACGTGTACGGATGTTGATGTACGGTGAGCGCAAGACGGCCCCCGTCGCTGGTTCGCACCCAGCTACGAGGGCCTACACCACGAGTGCCACTAGGAGGCACCCGAAATGCTTCGGCATGTTATCGCGCCTGCGCGTTTCTTCTCGCAGGTACCGAACGAGATCATCCGCCATCCGCGCCTGTCCTCCGACGCCGTACGGCTCCTGACCTGGCAGCTGTCGCTGCCGAAGGACGCCGACGAGCCGCTGTCGAAGACCGCCGAGCGCGCCGGTATCAAGAAGATCGCCTTTCTGCGGGCCAAGCAGCAGCTCAAGGCGGAAGGCTTTCTGCACGAGTGGCGGGAACAGGCCGACCGGGGGCGCTGGCGGACCCGGCAGCTCGTCTCCAACGTGCCGCTCAGCGCCGAGGAGGCCGCCCACGCGCGAGACGGCTCACCGACGGTACGGGAACCGGCCGCCGGTGAGCCGATCGCTCGGGCTGTCGGCCGTCACCCAGAGAAGATCCCCCCGGGAAACACCTCCAACCCTCCCGCCGCGCCGACGGAAGCCCACCACGTCGTGGAGCAGATTCAGGAGTTGGACCGGAGGCTGCGCGTACCCCGGGCAATGCTGCCGGAGCTCGCGGCCCTCGCCGCGCAGTGGCTGGCCTGCGGCCACACGGCCGAGACACTGCGGGCCGGGGTCAGACGCAGCCTGCCCGCGCCGGGTACGCCCATCCCTCGGCCCGGTGGCCTGCTGCGGTACGTCCTGCGAGACGTGCCGCCCGTCGACGTAACCCCGGAACCGAGGGTCGCGCGGATGCGGGAGTGCGGGGGCGAGCACACTCAGCCACGGCTGTTCCGTCCGGTCGCGGACGAGGAGCTGTGCCCCGAGTGCCGACAGGGGCGGGCCGAGACACCGGCGGCCCCGCTCCCAGCGACGCGCGGCGCGGCGCTCGCCCGTGCGGCGATGACAGGGGCGTGGACGCCGTGAGCGGGCGGATGCCACCCGCGCCGGGACCCCGGGTCGCCCGTGTCGCCGGTTCGCCCTCGATCGCCGGACGGGCTCGGACTGAGCCGTCCGGCGATCGAGGACCGCGCTAGCTCGGGTCGAGCGCTATCTCGCTGACACGCTCGGCCGGCGACTTGCCGCGCAGCGCCGTGCCCATGGCCTGGGCGACGTCGTCCGCGGAGAGCTGGTGCTTCTTGCCGTCGCCCTTGGTGATCATGACGCCGTCGAAGACACCGTCCAGGAGGTCTTCGATCGCCTTCTTGTCGTAGACCTCGACGAGCTTGCCGTCGATCGCCTTCATGGAAAGGATCTTGGGCAGCGACTTCGCCGGTCCGAACTGGATCTGCTTGCCGCCCGCCTTGATGGTGATCAGGTCGGACATCGCGGGCTCGGCGAAGTCCTTCATCGCCCGGTCGAGCTCGGTCTTCGTGATGGTCGGCTCGCGGGTGGCGACGGGGAGCGGGACGACGTTCGGCCTGCCGGTCTCGACCTGCGCGCGGTAGGCGTCCTTGACCGAGATCATCGAGCGGCCGACGTCCAGCGTCTGGCCCGCCTTGCCGGGTACGGCGACGGCCTTGCCCGGCTCGAACTTGATCGTGCCCTCGGTGGCCGAGCCGGAGACGCCCGCCAGGTCGGTGAGCGCGACGCCCAGCTTCTCCTCGTCGACCAGGATCACCGGTTCGGCGACACGCTCGGCGCCGAGGAGGGAGCCGATCACCGAGACCGGGTTGTAGTCGCTGCCTGCGGCGGCGCGAACGGTGGCCTGACTGTCCAGGGAGAGTCCGGCCTTGTCCGGGGCGAGCTGCTCCTTCTTGCCGCCCACTGTGAGCTGGAGCGAGCCGGCGGCGCGCTTGCCGAGGGCGGCGTCGAGCTTGTTGACCGCCTCTTCCTTGGTGCCGCCGCCGATGTCGACGCCGAGCACCGTGGTGCTCTTGGGTACGTCGGAGTGGTTGAGCAGCAGGCCGGCGCCGTAGGCGATACCGAGCAGCCCGACCGCGCCGGCTCCGGCGAGCACCAGTTTGGAGCGGCCCTTCTTGGCGGGCGCGGGCCTGGGGCTGGGAGCGGGCCTGGCGGCGGCGGGTGCGGGCACGACAGGACCGGCGGGGCCGCCGGGTCCACCGCCGGGACCGCCCGGGAACTCCGGTGCGGAGAAGTCCCCCTCGTCGAAGCCCTGCTGGCCGGCGCTGTGGGGCGCCAGCGGGTTCGGGCCGGTGCCGGGGCCGGAGAGCGGGCTGCCGAGCGGTGGGAACGGCGAGCGGTGGTCGCCGGGGACCACGGGGATGCCGCTGGTCAGCGTGTCACCCGAGACATGGCCGCCGCTGAACTCGGGGGCGGGCTGCTGCGGGGTGAGCACGGCGGTGTCGTCGGACATCCGGGGCGCGCCACCGGGACCGGAACCGGGACCGCCGGAACCGGGAGCGCCCGGACCGCCGGGGCGCCGGCCGAGCGGCATGCTGCCGGTGACCGGTCCCGTTGTCGGCCCGGTGGGTCCGAGGGATGCGCCGGGCGAACGTACGCCCAGCGGAGGCGTGCTGCTCCCGGGAGCGAAGCCGTTCGGGCCGGTGGCCGGGCCGTCGGCGTTCGCGGCCAGATCGCTGAGCGAGCCGCCACTGCGCGGCGCTCCGGGTCCGCCGCTGCCGGGCCCTCCGCTTGCCGGTCCACCCTGACCGGGAATGTTCACACCGGGACGGCTCTGACCGGGACCGCCCTGCTGGCCGTCCGAGAAGTACGGGAGACCGGTACCTGGACCGCCGCCGTTCGCGCCGGCGCCCGGGCCCGCGGGCGAAGCGGGAGCGGACGGCTGCGCGGCCGATGCCGCCAGACCCGCCCCATTCGTGCCCGTCCCGTTCGCGCCCGGAGCCGGACTCGATTTGCGGGGCGCGAACCAGTCGCTGGTCGGCGCCTTCTCCTCGGCCGGCGGCTCCGCCGCAGGCGCGGCAGGCTCCTCCGCCACGTCGGGCCGCCGCGTGCTGCCCGTGCGCTCGCTGTCCTGTCTGGCCGAGGCGGCGTCCACGTCGCTCATCGGCGTACGCATGACGACCGGCGGGATCGGCCGCGAACCCGGGATGTTGATCCGGATACGCGTGGTCAGCGTGGTCTCGGTCTTGGGCTCGTCCGGCTGCGGCTCGGGAGCCACCTCCGCGGCATCGTCCGGAGCGTCCTGCGGAGGATGCAGCGACGGATACTGGCGGGATCCGTACGGCGGTGTCCCCGAGGGGTACGCGGCTCCACCGCGCCCCTGGGGGCCGGAGGACGAACTGTCAGTTTCACGACTCAAAGCAGGTTCTCCCGGTTGGCTTCGCCGCCCGTTTCTTACTGGATAGCAACTGCTGCGGGCGGCTCGGCGGCGCGCACCACCTTACTGGCCGCTGCCGACAGACACCCCGGGACTGTGGAAAGCGACATTTCCGCCGACCGTACGGGCATGGTCAGTTCAGTGGCTTCCCACCCCTTGGGGCGACCCACCATAGGGGCCCGCCGCACAGGGTGCGTGCCGGGGGTCCCACCCGAGGTGAGCGCGGTGTACCGCACATTGACCTCGTACACGCCGGAAAGGCAGACAACCCGGGAAGAGTTGCTCCGCCGGGCCCTCACTTACCGAGTCGGCCGGACCCGCCATCCGGTCGCGCGGGCCGCGACATCGTGGCACACATCACAGCCAACGCCATTCCGCCCAGCATGAAGACGAGCGGCCCGACTCCCGCGGAGAACACCCCGTCGCCCTCCGGGCGGCCGATGCTGAGCAGCACGATCGCGAGCAGCCAGCCCACAGCCGGCGCCAGCACGCCGAGCTGCGTCCCGGTGGCCCGCAGCGAGCCGTAGAACAGACTCGTCGTGGCGAGCAGAGCCAGCACCAACCCGCCGGGGAACCAGGCCCCTTGGACCAGCGAACCGGCGATGCCGACCAGCGCCCCGAGCACGGCGAGTCCGAGGTAGGCGGCGATCCGGCCGGGCTTCGGCGACTGGGCGAGCCAGGCCCCCGGTGCGTCCCGTCCTGCTGCGGATCCACTCATACCGGCACCCCCGCAAAGAGATCGTGTTCACGCGCGCCGGGCGGTGCGCCGGACTCGCCCTGCACCAACTGGTAGTACTCGGTCGCGAAGATCGGCTGTCCCAGATCGTTGGAGAGTGCGAAGAAGGGGCCGTCCACGGCGATTTGGGTGGCATGGGCCCGCATCGCTGCCGCCTTCTCCTCCGCGTACGCCGTGGCGTCAATTGCGGTGGTGATCTCGGAGTCGTCCACGACGCCCGGAATGTCGTCGAGGGCCGCAATGCCCGGGAAGTCCGCCCCGCCGGCAGCGCGGAGCCGGGCGAAGCCCTCCTCGGCCACCGAGCGCGGCACCCGGTTCCAGTAGATCTTGGCGATCGTGTGCGCCTCGCCGAGGTCGTGCCGGAAGGCGGGATCGGCGGCCAGCTCGGCGGCGCGCATCGCGACCCGGTGCGCCTGGATGTGGTCGGGATGTCCGTACCCGCCATTCGGGTCGTACGTCACCAGCACCTGCGGACGCACGGAACGGATCACCCCGACGAGGTACGGGGCCGCGTCGTCCGGGTCGGTGTTCCAGAACGCGCCCTCGCGGTGGTTCTGCTCCAGGCCCATCATCCCGGAGTCGCGGAACCGGCCGGGACCACCCAGGAAGCGGTGGTCGGTGACGCCCAGCTCCTTCATCGCGGCGGCCAGTTCGCCGACGCGATGAGCGCCCAGCCGGTCCTCCCGGTCGGGCGCGAGATGGGCGAGGTCAGGCGGGATGACCTCGCCCTCCTCACCAAGGGTGCAGGTCACCAGGGTGACCTGGGCGCCGGCGGCCGCGTACAGGGCCATCGTCGCGCCGTTGTTGATCGACTCGTCGTCCGGGTGCGCGTGCACCAGGAGCAGACGACGGGCGGGAAGATCCTTCATACGGGACAGCCTACGAGGCCGGACCCGCTGCGCTAGAACTTGAGACCACCGATCACTCCGGCCACATTTGTGGTGAGTTCGTTGATGGTGGGGGCAATGGACGAGCTTGCGAGATAGAACCCGAGCAACACGCAGACCGCCGCATGCCCACCCTTCAGCCCGGACTTCCGGACCAGCAGGAAGACGACGATCGCCAGCAGCACCACCGCCGAAATCGAGAGTGCCACGGCGGTTCACCTCCACGGATATTCGGTCGGGACGGGCAGGTTGCATGTGCCAGGACGTTCATACCCACCTTGCGCCGCGGATCATAACTATCCACACCAACGCATCGATCGGTGCACAGCAGCACACGGGGGCGCACGAACGCTAGGTTCGGTCACATGACCTCGAGGCAGCAGCTCTCCTTCCCGCGTCAGTACGCCAGGACCCAGCGCTTCACGCTGGGCGCACCGCGCGCGTTCACCGTGTCCCCGGACGGCTCCCGGGTGGTGTTCCTCCGTTCGGCCTCCGGGACCGACCGGGCGGGGCGGCTCTGGGTGCTGGATCTCGACCCGGACGGGCGCCAGGCGCAGGAGCGCCTGGCCGCCGATCCGGACGCGCTGCTCGCCGGTGCCGCGGAGAAGCTGTCGGCGAAGGAGCGGGCCCGGCGCGAGCGCAGCCGGGAGGGGTCGGCGGGCATCGTCGGCTATGCGGTGGACCAGGCGGTCGAGTTGGCGGCGTTCGCGCTGTCGGGGCGGCTGTACACGGCTGAGCTGCGGGCCGGGACCGCGCGCGAACTGCGGGTGCCGGGGCCGGTGATCGACCCTCGGCCGTCTCCCGACGGCCGGCACATCGCGTATGTGGCGGGCGGCGCGCTGCGGGTGACCGGTGCGGAGGGGGAAGGTGACCGGGCGCTGGCCGAGCCGGAGGACGAGCACACCACGTACGGTCTCGCGGAGTTCATCGCGGCCGAGGAGATGGACCGCTCGCGCGGCTTCTGGTGGGCGCCGGAGTCGGACCGGCTGCTGGTCGCCCGGGTCGACGAGCGGGACGTACGGCGCTGGTGGATCTCCGATCCCGCGCATCCGGACCGGGAGCCGGAGCGGGTCGCCTATCCGGCGGCGGGGACGCCCAACGCCGAGGTGCGGCTGTTCCTGCTCACGCTGGACGGAGAGCGTACGGAGGTGAGCTGGGACCGGACCCGCTATCCGTATCTGGCGCGGGTGCACTGGTCGTCCGCGGGCGCACCGCTGCTGCTCGTCCAGTCCCGGGACCAGCGGACCCAGCTGTATCTGGCCGTGGACGCGGAGTCGGGCGCCACTCGGACGGTGCATGTCGACGAGGACCCGGTGTGGCTCGATCTCTTCCCCGGGGTGCCGGCCTGGGCGCCGGACGGGCGTCTGGTGCGGATCGCGGACGAGGGCGGGGCGCGGGTGCTCGCGGTCGGCGACCGGGCGCTGACCGGAGCGCAGTTGCAGCTGCGGGCGGTGCTGGACATCGGCGAGAACGATGTCCTGGTGTCGGCGGCGGCGGGCGAGGAGGCCGCGGAGCCGGAGACCGGCGAGATCCATGTGTACCGGGTCAATGAGCTGGGGATCGAGCGGATCTCGGACGGTGCGGGAGTGCACTCGGCGGTGCGCTCCGGCGGGGTGACGGTGCTGGCTTCGTCCCGTACGGAGGTGAGTGGCGCGTCCGTGCAGGTGCTGCGGGACGGAAAGCCGGTCGCGGTCGTCCCGTCGTATGCGGAGCAGCCGGTGCTGAAGGCCCGGGTGCGGCTCTGCGAGGCGGGCGCCCACCGGATTCCGTGCGCCGTCCTGCTCCCCTCCGGCTATCAGGAGTCGGACGGCCCGCTTCCGGTCCTGCTGGACCCCTATGGGGGACCGCACGGTCAGCGGGTGTACGCGGCACAGAATCCGTATCTCACCTCCCAGTGGTTCGCCGACCAGGGCTTCGCGGTGATCGTCGCGGACGGCCGGGGCGCTCCGGGACGCTCCCCGCGCTGGGAGAAGGCGGTCAAGGACAACTTCCCGCTCACTCTCGACGACCAGATCGAGGCGCTGCACTCGCTGGCCGGGACCTTCCCGCTGGATCTCGGCCGGGTGGCGATCCGCGGCTGGTCGTACGGCGGCTATCTGGCCGCGCTCGCGGTGCTGCGCCGCCCGGATGTCTTCCATGCGGCGGTCGCGGGCGCGCCGGTGACCGATTTCCGGCTGTACGACACCCACTACACCGAGCGCTATCTCGGCGATCCGGGGACGCATCCCGAGGTGTACGCGGCCAACTCACTCGTCACGGACGACGGGTTGACGACCCCGGAGAACCCACCACGGCCGTTGATGATCATCCATGGTCTGGCGGACGACAATGTGGTGATGGCACACAGCCTGCGGCTCTCCTCGGCGCTGCTGGCGGCGGGCCGTCCGCATGAAGTACTGCCGCTGACCGGAGTGACCCATATGACGCCGCAGGAGCAGATCGCGGAGAATCTGCTGCTGCTCCAAGTGGACTTCCTCAAGCGGTCGTTGAGGCCGCAGGGGTAGGGGCCGGTGGGCTGTCCCCCGGGGTCCGGGGCGGAGGCCGAGACACGCCTCGACGGCGATTGAGGTGCGGGGGCCGGCCTGCGCTTACCAGCCGGGCGGCGGGGTCTGCGGAGGCGGTGGGCCGTAACCCGGCTGCGGGTGGCCGTGACCCGGCTGCGGCTGCCATGCCGGCGCACCCCCGCCCGACGCGTCCCCCTCCCCCCGCCGCGCAAGCGCCGGCAGCAGCACAGCCCCCGCCGCCAGCTCGAACAGCCAAGAACCGACGAGCAGTTGCTCCCGGAGTCCCACATCACCGAGATGAGACATCAACTCGTTCCGTACGGCGAAGTCGAGACCGGTCCCGCCCATGCCCACCAGGAACACCGCGACGACCAGCCCCAGCGGCCGTGAGAAGACGGCGTGGAAGAGCGCGCCGACCGCCGCCACCAGGGCGAGCACCACGATCGCCGCGGTCAGCCAGCCCGGCGGAGTCCCGAGCGGCGGCAGCCGGACGGACGTGCTGCCGGTGAAGCGGTCGAGATAGCGCGTACCCGCGTAGTCGGTCGCCGTGTAGATCTCCCAGGCCGCGAGTACGCCCGCCGATCCGCCCAGCAGCAGAAAGGCGAGCACCGAGACACCCTGGGTGGGCCGGGTCGGCGTCCGCTCGTGGGCGTATGCGCCTCGGGCGTACGGATCATGGGCATACGGGTCGCGGGCATACGGGTCGCGGGCGTACAAGTCGTTGGGGGCGCCGGGCGCACGTCGGCCCGCGGCGGCCGTGATGATCAGTCCGATGCCGAGCCCGAGCGCCGCGAAGGCGCAGTACAGGGCCCGGGTGCGCAGTTCATCGGCGGAGCGCAGATCCATCCAGGAGGAGCTGAGCACCCACAGCCCCGGCAGCCGTACGGCGAGGGTGATCACTCCGGCGGCCACCAGGGCCGCGGCCGCGACGGGCGAGCGCAGGGCGGCGAGGGCCACGGTGACGTACACCGCGAACAGCAGCAGGTCCTGGAGCGTGGTCGTCAGCGGGGTGGAGGCGGCGCTGCGGCGGCTGCCGGTCCAGTACCGCCAGAGATCGAGCGGATCGGCGGCCGTGGTGAGGTCCCGGACGATCCAGGCAGCCACAATGAGCGCGAGCGCGGCGCAGAGCACCGCTCCGGTGATCCGGGCTCCCCGCGTAAGAGTCACACGTGCGATCCTGCATCGCTGTGCACCCTTGAACAAGGGCCCGCGCGGCGCGCGTGCGGCCGGCCGGGACTACATGGCGAGCCCCGGCCGGCCTACGGCACCCGCACGGCCGTACGCTGTTCAGGGTGACGCGTTCGTATATCGGAGTTGCGACAGTCAAGTTGCCTGTGTGTTAACGAAGTTGATGGGCATTTATAGAGCTATGTCGCTCACTCCGAAGACCCGTCAAGCACGTAGGCAGATCGATCTGCAAAACCTTCGCTCAAGAAGCGCACGGACAACACAGCTTCCGCCGCCAGGCCCTTGACTGACACAGACCGCGATTGCCACAGTCCGCTCAACCAGCGGCGTCCACCAACGTCCGCGGCCGGTACGTGAGTCATGAACCGTGAGTCATGAATTGCGGGGGCGAGAAGAGACGTGACGATTCCATCCCGTGCCGAGTCGGCCGACCCGGCCATCGGCCCGGCCGCCGAGACCGGACCGCCCCCTGTCGCTCTGAGCAAGGAGGAGCAGACGCTTGTCGGCCGGTCCCCGGGCCAGTTGGCATGGCGGCGCTTCAAACGCGACCGTACGGGCGTACTTTCCGCGTACATCGTGCTGTTCTTCTTCCTCGTGGCGGCGCTCGCCCCGGTGATCGGCTGGCTGTACGGAAAGGACCCTTACACCACCTACGGCCTCGATCGCCCGGAACTGCTCGATCCGATCACCAGCTATCCGATGAAACCGAACGGCGGCACCGACGGTGAATTCTGGTTCGGAATCGAGCCGAGGCTGGGCCGCGACGTTCTGATGCAGTTGGTGTACGGAATCAGGACCTCGCTGCTGATCGGCCTGGCGGCCACCGTTCTCTCCACCATCACGGGAATCCTCGTCGGGGTGACGGCCGGATACATGGGCGGCCGTACCGACTACTTCCTGGGCCGCTTCATCGATCTGCTGCTCTCCTTCCCGCAGCAGCTCTTCTTCGTCGCCTTCATGCCGGTGGTCACCGCGCTCTTCGTGAGCCCGCAGAAGGAGACCCCGACCTACTTCCGGGTCACGGCGCTGGTGCTCGTCCTGTGGCTGCTGGGCTGGATGACGCTGGCGCGGTTGCTGAGATCCTCGGTACTGAGCCTGCGCGAACGGGAGTTCATCGAAGCCGCCAAGGTCACCGGCGCTCCGCCGTGGCGCATCATCCGCCGGGAGCTGCTGCCGAATGTGACGACGCCGATCCTGGTGCAGTCCACGCTGATGCTGCCCAACTTCGTGACCCTCGAGGCCGGTCTCTCCTTCCTCGGGGTGGGTCTGGTGGAGCCGACGCCCGACTGGGGCCGGATGTTCGCCAAGGGTGCCGACTTCTACGAGGGCGACATCACGTACATGTTCTTCCCGGGCATCGCCATGGTGATCTTCGTGGTCGCCTTCAACCTGCTCGGGGACTCGGTCCGGGACGCCATCGACCCGAAGACCAAGCGTTGACGCACGTCGCAAGGCACTGAGTGTTCCGTCCGACGAGGCAGGTGCATGGAGACCATGACGTCCACCATTCAGCGAAGAGTGCGGATTTCGGCCATCGCGGTCGCCGCCGGCGCGCTAGTGCTGTCCGCGTGCAGCAGCGGCGGCGGAGGCGACAGCAAGGACAAACAGTCCAAGGAACCCGAGCTCAAGCAGCAGTCCATCACCATCGGCACCGCCCAGGACTCCACCGGACCCGCCCCGGACCTGCCGGGCGCCAAGCCGGGCGGCACGGTCACCGTGCTGCAGCGTGACGCCTTCGAGCATCTGGACCCCGGCCAGATCTATGTCAGCGACGAGCTGATCATGCAGACGCTGTTCAACCGGACGCTCACCACGTACAAGATCGACGACAAGACCGGCAAGGTGACGCTGGTCGGCGACCTCGCCACGGACACCGGCAAGTCCTCCGACGGTGGCAAGACCTGGGCGTACACCCTCAAGGACGGGCTGAAGTTCGAGGACGGTACGCCGATCACCTCGAAGGACGTGCGGCACGGCGTCGAGCGGCTGTACGCCAAGTACCAGGTGAGCGGCCCGACGTATCTGCAGCAGTGGCTCTCCGGAGCCGGCCAGACCTTCCGGAAGGCGCTGCCGGACGGCCCGTACAAGGGCAAGCATCTACCGGACAGCGTGCTGGCGACGCCGGACGACAAGACCATCGTCTTCCACTTCGCCCAGCCGCGCGCCGAGGTGCCGTTCGCGGTCGCCATGCCGAACATCACGGCAGTTCCGGCGGCCAAGGACACCCAGGAGAAGTACGACAAGGCGCCGGTCGCGTCGGGACCGTACAAGATCCAGAACTTCAAGCCGGACAAGAGCGTCGAGTTCGTCAAGAACACCAACTGGGACCCGAAGTCGGACGCCGTACGCCACCAGTACGTGGACAAGTTCTCGGTCACCTTCGGCCACCAGTGGGTGGACTCCACCCGTCGGCTCGTCGCCCAGCAGGGCGCCGACAAGACCGGTATGACCTTCACCAACGCGGTCGACCCGTCGCTGATCTCGACGGTCCTGAAGAACAAGGAGGCGATGGCGAGGTCGCTCACCAAGACCCAGCCGTACGTCGACGTGGTCAGCTTCAACATGGACCGCATCAAGGACAAGCGGGTCCGTGAGGCACTGGCCTGGGCCTGGCCCTCGGGTCAGGTGCTGCAGCAGTACGGCGGTGTCAAGGCCGGCGAAGTCGCGGGCTCGCTGGTCGGTCCGACCCTCAAGGGCTACCAGCCGGTCGACCCGTTCGAGAAGAAGAAGTACCCGGCGGGCAACCCCGAGAAGGCCAAGGCACTGCTGAAGGAGGCGGGCGCGGAGGGCAGGACGATCGTCTACGCCTACGCCAACACCGGCCCCGCCCAGAACTCCGCGGTGGTCGTGGAGCGGGCTCTGGAGAAGGCCGGCTTCAAGGTGGAGAAGAAGGAGCTCGACTCCTCGACGTACTACACGCAGATCGGCAAGGTGAAGAACCAGTACGACGCCTACCGCTCCTCGTGGGGCGCCGACTGGCCGTCCGCGTCGACGGTCGTGCCGCCGCTGTACGACGGCAAGAACATCTACGACGACTCGGCGAACTACTCGCACCTCAACTCTCCCGCCGTCAACGGTGATATCGCCAAGGCGGAGAAGATCGGCGACATCGACCAGGCCGGCAGCGAGTGGGTCAAGATCAGCCAGAAGATCCTGACCGACGAGGTGCCGCAGGTGCCGATCTTCTACAACCGGCTGTTCACGCTCTGGGGTTCGGGCATCGGCGGCGTGAAGTTCCACGAGCCGTACGGCTCCGTGGACCCGACCGCCGTGTACGTCAAGTAATCACCGGCGCATCGGATCGGCTCCCCGTCCCCGACGGGCGGGGAGCCTCCTCCGGTCCCTCTCCCGGAAGCCCGCGAAGCCATGCTGAGATTCCTCGTCCGCCGCTCGCTCGGCGCTCTCGTCATTCTTCTGGTGATCAGCGCGGTCACCTTCTTCCTGTTCTTCGCGCTGCCCGCCGAGCCCGCCCGGCTGGCCTGCGGGAAGAACTGCGATCCGGCCGCTCTCGCGCTCATCAACAGCAACCTCGGCCTCGACAAGCCGGTCCCGGTGCAGTACTGGGACTTCATGGTGGGGATCTTCGCGGGCCGTGACTTCACCGTCGGGCACTGTGACGCGCCGTGCTTCGGCTACTCGTTCGTCAATCAGGAACCGGTATGGGGCACGATCCTCGACCGCTTCCCGACCACACTCTCGCTGGCCTTCGGCGGCGCGGTCGTCTTTCTCCTCGTCGGAGTGGGCATCGGCCTGCTGGCCGCCGCGCGCCGCGGCACCTGGGTCGACAAGTTCTTCAGCTCGTTGTCGCTGCTCGGCTCGTCACTTCAGATCTACTTCGTCGGCGTGCTCTGCCTCGCGCTGTTCGTCTCCAACCTCGGCTGGCTGGATCAGCCCGAATACGTTCCGATCACCGAGGATCCGGCGGGGTGGCTCGCCGGGATGATGCTGCCGTGGCTGGTTCTCTCGATGATCTTCATCGCCAACTACAGCCGTCTCGCACGGTCGTTGATGGCCGAGCAGCTCGAGGAGGAGCATGTCCGCGCGGCCCGCGCCAAGGGCCTCGCCCGCCGGACCGTCTTCTTCCGGTACGCCATGCGAGGCGCGGTCGCCCCGGTCCTGACCATCTTCGGCATGGACCTCGGCTCACTGCTCGGCGGCGCGATGATCACCGAGGTCACCTTCACTCTGCACGGCATCGGACGCCTTGCGGTGCAGTCCGTGCAGCTCACCGATCTGCCCATGCTGATGGGCGTGATGCTGATCAGCGCCGCGGCCATCGTCTTCTTCAACATCGTTGTGGACGCCGTCTACGCCCTGCTCGATCCGCGCGTGCGGCTGGCCTAGGAGTCCTGAGCCACATGACCACCCTGACCAAGACCGATCAGCCGCCCCGGCCCGCCGCCGACGGCTCCTTTCTCTCCGTACGCGATCTGTACGTCCACTTCTCCACCGAGGACGGGACGGTGAAGGCGGTCGACGGGATCTCCTTCGATCTGGAGCGCGGCAGGACACTCGGCATCGTCGGCGAGTCCGGCTCCGGGAAGTCCGTCACGAATCTCTCCATCCTCGGTCTGCACGACCCCAAGTTCACCGAGACCCGGGGCGAGATCGTGCTGGACGGCCAGGAGATGACGGGGGCCGGGGAGCGGACGCTGGAGCGGCTGCGCGGCAACAAGGCGGCGATGATCTTCCAGGACTCGCTGACCGCGCTCTCGCCGTACTACACGATCGGCCGGCAGATCTCCGAGCCGTACCGCAAGCACACCGGGGCATCCAAGCGGGAGGCGTGGGCGCGGGCGGTTCAGATGCTGGAGAAGGTCGGCATTCCGCAGCCGAAGCTGCGGGCGCACGACTACCCGCACCAGTTCAGCGGAGGTATGCGGCAGCGCGCGATGATCGCGATGTCGCTGGTGTGCAATCCGGAGCTGCTGATCGCGGACGAACCGACGACCGCGCTGGACGTCACCGTGCAGGCGCAGATCCTGGATCTGCTGCGCGACCTCCAGCAGGAGTTCGGCTCGGCGATCATCCTGATCACCCATGACCTGGGCGTGGTCGCCAGTATCGCCGACGATCTGCTGGTGATGTACGCCGGCCGGGCGGTGGAGCGCGGTTCGGTACGCGAGATTCTGCGGGATCCCCAGCACCCGTACACCTGGGGCCTGCTGGGGTCGATGCCACGGCTCGGCTCGGACGTCTCGGAGCCGCTGACGCCGATCCCGGGGGCCCCGCCGAGTCTGCTCGCGCCGCCGTCGGGCTGCCCGTTCCATCCGCGCTGCGGCTTCCCGTCCATGGTCGGCGGCACAACCTGCGAGGACGTACGGCCGGAGCTGCCCGAGGGGCGGGGCTCCGCCTGCCACCTCACGGCCGAGCAGAAGCGAACCGTCTTCATCGAGCAGATCAAGCCCCGGCTGGGGTAGGGAGAGACGCGACATGGCGCACGAAGCCACCATCCCCGCCCCGCGTGACCGGGCTGTCTCCGACGGCGAGGTCCTGATGACGGCGGAAGGGCTGACGAAGCACTTCCCGATCATGGCCGGTTTTCCGTTCAAACGGCGTATCGGGGCGGTTCAAGCGGTCGACGGCATCGATCTCACGCTGTACGCGGGCGAGAGCTTCGGACTTGTCGGCGAGTCGGGCTGCGGCAAGTCGACGACGGGCCGGCTGCTGACCCGTCTCCTTGAACCAACCGCGGGGAAGATCACCTACCGGGGCCAGGACATCAGCCACGCCGACCGCAAGCAGCTGGCGCCGATACGCCCCGAGATCCAGATGATCTTCCAGGATCCCTACTCGTCACTGAACCCGCGGCAGACGGTCGGAAAGATCATCTCCGGGCCGATGGAGATCAACAACGTTCGGCCGGAGGGCGGGCGCGAGAGCCGGGTCCGCGAGCTGCTGGAGATCGTCGGCCTCAACCCCGAGCACTACAACCGCTTCCCGCACGAGTTCTCCGGCGGCCAGCGCCAACGCATCGGCGTAGCACGGGCCTTGGCGCTGGAGCCGAAGCTGATCGTCGCGGACGAACCGGTCTCCGCGCTCGATGTCTCGATCCAGGCGCAGGTCGTCAATCTGCTGCAGGAGCTCCAGCGGGAGCTGGGCATCGCCTTCCTCTTCATCGCCCACGACCTGGCGGTGGTACGGCACTTCTCGCAACGGGTCGCGGTGATGTACCTGGGCAAGGTGGTGGAGGTCGGCGACCGCGATTCGATCTACCACCGACCACGGCATCCGTACACCCACGCACTGCTCTCCGCCGTCCCGGAGGCGGCGCTGAGCGACGAGGCGGATGCGCGGGCGCATGAACGCATCCGGCTGGCGGGCGACGTGCCGTCGCCGATCGATCCGCCGTCGGGCTGCCGGTTCCGTACGCGCTGCTGGAAGGCGCAGACGCAGTGCGCGACCCAGGTGCCGCCGCTGGTGCGGATCGAGGGGAACCACCAGGGGCACCTGACGGCGTGCCACTTCCCGGAGGAGCCGACGCGAGTGCGGGAGGAAGACGTGATCCTGGACCCGGCGCTGCGGGACCTGGAGGCGGACGGGGGCTGAGATTCAGCCCTGAGGCGTTCGAGGAGCGGGGGCCGGTGCGGAGCCGCACGAGGCGGGGCCCCGGGCGGGTCACTCGGCGCCCGGCTCCTCCTCCGTCGGCACCACGTGCTTCTCCTCCGCGAAGTGGCAGGCCGACGGATGCCGCGTCGGCCCGCTCGCCGGCCGGAACACCGCCGGCACCTCCAGCAGCGGCACCTCCAGCGCGCACCGCTCCTGCGCCTTCCAGCAGCGCGTACGGAAACGGCAGCCCGACGGGATGTGGGCCGGCGACGGGACATCGCCGTGCAGAATGATCCGCTCCCGGCGCTCACGCGCCTCCGGGTCCGGCACCGGAACCGCCGACAGCAACGCCTGGGTGTAGGGATGCGTCGGGTGGTCGTAGATCTCCGCGTCCTTGCCGATCTCCACGATCCGCCCCAGATACATCACGCCCACCCGGTCCGAGATGTGCCGGACGATCGACAGGTCGTGTGCGATGAAGACATAGCTGAGGCTGAATTCGCTCTGCAGCTTGTCCAGCAGATTGATGACCTGCGCCTGCACGGAGACGTCCAGCGCGGAGACCGGCTCGTCGGCCACGATGATCTCCGGCTGGAGAGCCAGCCCGCGCGCGATGCCGATGCGCTGCCGCTGGCCGCCGCTGAACTGGTGCGGGTAGCGGTTGATGTACTCGGGGTTGAGCCCGACGACATCGAGGAGGTCCTGCACCTTGCGGCGCCGGTCCCCCTTGGGCGCCACCTCGGGATGGATCTCGTACGGCTCACCGATGATGTCGCCGACCGTCATCCGTGGATTGAGCGAGGTGTACGGGTCCTGGAACACCATCTGGATGTTGCGGCGGACCGCCTTCAGCGCGCGCCCGGACAGCTTGGTGATGTCGTCGCCCCGGTACCGGATCGCGCCGGCCGTGGGCCGCTCCAGGTGCACCAGCATCCTGGCGAGCGTCGACTTGCCGCAGCCCGACTCCCCCACGATGCCGAGCGTCTCGCCCGCCACCAGGTCGAGATCGACGCCGTCCACCGCCCTGACCGCGCCGACCTGCTTCTTGAAGAGGATGCCCCGGGTGAGCGGATAGTGCTTGACCAGACCGCGGACCTCCAGGATCGCCTCAGCCATTGAGTGTCTCCTGCCAGAAGTGGCAGGCGCTCCTGCGGTCCTGCGACACCTCGTACAGCGGCGGCACATCGGTCCGGCACACGTCCTGGGCCATCGGACAGCGCGGGTTGAAGGCGCAGCCGGGCGGGATGTTCATCAGGTTCGGCGGCAGGCCCTTGATCGCGTACAGCTCCCGGCCCTTCTGGTCCAGCCGCGGGATCGACTCCAGCAGGCCCTTGGTGTACGGGTGGGCCGGGGCCTTGTAGATGTCGTGGACAGGAGCCGTCTCGACGATCCGGCCCGCGTACATCACCGCGATCTTGTCGGCGACGTCGGCGACCACGCCCAGGTCGTGGGTGATCAGGATGAGCCCCATGTTCAGCTCGCTCTGGAGCTGGGCCAGCAGATCCATCACCTGGGCCTGGACGGTGACGTCCAGCGCTGTCGTCGGCTCGTCCGCGATGATCAGGTCCGGCTCCAGGGACAGCGCCATGGCGATCATGATGCGCTGGCGCATACCGCCGCTGAACTGGTGCGGATACTGCCCGACCCGCTCCTTCGCCCCCGGGATGCCCACCCGCTCCATCAGCTCGACGGCCGTGGCCCGCGCGTCCCTGCGCGACATCTTGCGGTGGACGGTGAACATCTCGCCGAGCTGGTCGCCGACGCTCAGCACCGGGTTCAAGGACGAGAGAGCGTCCTGGAAGATCATGGCCATCCCGGCCCCGCGGATCTTCCGCCGCTCCTCTTCCTTGAGCCGCAGCAGATCCTGCCCCCGGAAGAGGATCTCGCCGCCGGCGATCTTCCCCGGAGGCGTGTCCAGGATTCCCATGATCGCCTGCGCGGTGACGGACTTGCCGGACCCGGACTCACCCAGCACGGCGAGCGTCTCGCCTTCGTCCACCGTGTAGTTGACGCCGTTGACGGCCTTGGCCACGCCGTCCCTGGTACGGAACTCCACGTGCAGATCACGCACTTCGAGCAGCATGGCGGGCTCCTCAGCGCAGCTTGGGGTCGAGGGCGTCGCGCACCGCGTCGCCGAGCATGATGAACGCGAGCACCGTGACCGCCAGCGCGCCGGCCGGCCAGAGCAGCATGTGCGGCGCGTTGCGGATGTACGGGGACGCGGAGGAGATATCGATGCCCCAGGACACGGTCGGCGGCTTCAGCCCCACCCCGAGGTAGGAGAGCGTCGCCTCCAGGGCGATGAAGGTACCGAGCGCGATGGTCGCCACGACGATCACCGGCGCGATGGCGTTGGGGCTGATGTGCCGCAGCAGGATCCGGGAGTTGGACGCACCGAGCGCCCGGGCCGCCTGGACGTAGTCGTTCTGTTTGGCGGTGATGACCGAGCCGCGTGCGATACGGGAGAGCTGCGGCCAGCCCAGCAGCACCATGAAGCCGATGACGGGCCAGACCGTGGTGCTGGTGACGACGGACAGCAGGACCAGACCGCCGAGGACGACGGGGATGCCGAAGAAGATATCGGTGGCCCGGGAGAGGACCGCGTCCGACGCCCCGCCGAAGAAGCCGGCCAGACCGCCGAGGGCGGAACCGAGCAGCGCCACACCGAGAGTGGCGCAGACGCCGACGGTGACCGAGGTCCGAGCGCCGTAGACGGTACGCGTATAGACGTCGCAGCCCTGCCCGTTGAAGCCGAAGGGATGGCCGGGCTGGGAGCCCTGCTGGGCCTTGGCGAGGTCGCACTGGAGCGGATTCTGGGTGGCGATCGACTGGGGCCAGATCGCGATGAAGACCAGGAAGAGGATGATCAGGCCCGAGATGATGAAGACGGGGTTGCGACGCAGATCGCGCCAGGCGTCGGACCAGAGGCTGCGCGGCTTCTCGGCAGGCCCGGTGCCCTCCGGCCCGCCGGGGAGCTTCTCGAGGGTCGCCCCCTCGGTGGTCGCGAGGTCCATCGCACCGCCGGCGCCGGTGGAGGCGATGGCTCCCCCGTTGTCGTACTGAGGCTCAGGCATACCGGATCCTCGGGTCGAGAACGGCGTACAGAAGGTCGACCAGCAGATTCGCCTCCAGGAAGACGATGACGAGCACGGTCACGAAGCCCACGACGGTCTGGGTGTTCTGGCGCAGGATGCCCTGGTAGAGCTGGTAGCCGACGCCATGGATGTTGAAGATGCGCTCAGTGACGATCGCGCCGCCCATCAGTGCGCCGACATCGGTGCCGATGAAGGTGATCACCGGGATCAGTGAGTTGCGCAGCAGATGACGGCTGATCACCCGGCGCCTGGGCAGACCCTTCGCCTTCGCGGTGCGGACATAGTCGGAGCGGGCGTTCTCGGCGATCGAGGTCCGGGTCAGCCGGGTGACATAGGCGAGCGAGACCGAAGCGAGCACAAGACCGGGGATGATCAGCTCATTGATCGGCGCCTCCGGTGAGACGGCGGGCTTGATGATGCCCCACTCGACACCGAGCAGCAGCTGGAGGAGGAGACCGGTGACGAAGGTCGGGACGGAGATGACGACCAGGGTGAGCAGCAGCACGCCGGTGTCGACGGGGCGGCCGCGCTTCAGGCCCGTGATCACACCGAGCGTGATGCCGATCAGCATCTCGAAGACGATCGCGACGATTGTGAGCCGGATGGTGACCGGGAAGGCCTCGCCCATCAGCTCGGTGACCGGCTGTCCGTTGAAGGCGGTGCCGAAGTCGCCGGTGAAGACATTCCCCATGTACGTCAGGTATTGCTGCCACACCGGCTTGTCGAGGCCGAACTCCTTGCGCAGCTGGGCGGCGGTCGCCGGGTCGCACTGCCGCTCGCCGCAGAGTCCTGCGATGGGGTCCCCCATCACGTTCACCATGAGGAAGATCAGCAGCGTGGCACCGAAGAAGACCGGGATCATCTGCAGCAGACGCCGGATCACATAACGTCCCATGAAGGGCTCCGGGGGTCGTGGTCGCGCAATGCGGGGAAGATCGGTACAGCTGCCGGACCGGCGCGGTCGGGCACGCCGTGCCGGATGCCTTCGCCGTCACTTGACCTTGATCTCGTTGTAGACCGGGACGCTGAACGGGTTGAGCGCCACGTTCGAGACACGTTCGGAGTAGCCGGCGCTGCCGTTCTGGTACCAGAGCGGGATGGCCGCCATCTGGTCCCGTACGACCCCCTCGGCCTTCTGGAAGGTCTCCACGGCCTTCTTCGCGTCGCTCTCCGCGTTGGCCTCGTCGACGAGCTTGTCGAACTCCGCGTTGCTCCACAGACCGTCGTTGGACGAGGCATTGGTGTAGTAGAGCGGCTGCAGGAAGTTCTGGATCAGCGGGTAATCCATCTGCCAGCCGGCCCGGAACGGGCCGGGCATCTTGTGCTGCCCGATCTGGTTGCGGAAGTCGGCGAACGTACCGACCGGGTTGCCGACACATGCCCTGTCGTTGCCCAGCGCGTTGTTGATGCTGTTGCAGACGGCGTCGACCCACTCCTTGTGCGAGCCGCTGTCCGCGTTGTACGAGATCTTCACCTGGCCGCCGGGGATGCCGCCGCCCTCCGTGATCAGCTTCTTCGCCTCGGCCGCGTTGTACTCGCAGGCGTCACCGCACAGGGTGTCGCTGAAGCCGCCCTCCGCGCCGAGCACCGGCGAGGTCCAGTCCTTCGCGGGCGTACGCGTCTTCTGGAAGATCGTGTCGGTGATCTGCCGGCGGTTGATCGCCCTGGACAGTCCCTGGCGGACCTTCACGGCGTTCGGGGTGTTCCAGGCCTTGTCGTAGTACGGGAAGGCAAGAGTCTGGATGATCCCGGCGGGAGTGTTGATGTACCGGCCGCCGAGGTCCGCCTGCACATTCTTGAGCTGCGAGGCCGGCACATCGTCGACGAGGTCGAGATTGCCCGCGGTCAGGTCGGTGTAGGCGGTGTTGTTGTCCGTGTACACATTCAGGTCGACGCCGCCGTTCTGCGCCTTGTCGGTGCCCGGGTAACCGTCCCATCTGCGCATGGCCAGCTTCGAGCCCTTGGCGTACGAGTCGACGGTGTACGGGCCGTTGCCGATGGGCTTGGACAACCAGGCGTCGTGGCTGTCGAAGAACGCCTGGGGCAGCGGGGAGAAGGCAGCGTAACCGAGGGTGTCGGGCCAGGTGGAGAACTTCTGGGAGAGCTTGACCGTGAAGGTTGTGTCGTTGACGACCTTGAGGCCGGAGAGGGTCGTGGCGGTGGGCGTGCCCTTGTCCGGGTGGACCTGTGCGTAGCCGTCGATATAGCCGAAGAAGTAGGCGTTCTTCTGGTTGTTCTTCAGGTTGGCGCCGTAGTTCCAGGCGTCCACGAAGGACTTGGCGGTGACCTTCTCACCGTTGCTGAAGGTCCAGCCGCCTTTGACGGTGACGGTGAAGTTGACCGAGTCCGTGGTGGCGATCTTCTCGGCGAGCATGTCCTTGGCCTCGCCGGTCTTCGGGTCGTACCTCTTGAGACCGCGGAAGAGCATGTCGAGCACCTTGCCGCCCTGCACCTCATTGGTGTTCGCGGGCTCCAGCGGGTTCTGGGGGTCGCCCCAGGAGGAGCTCACGATCCCGTCGGCGCCACCACCGCCGCCGCTGCTGCCTCCGCCGCACGCCACCGCCGCGAGGGCTACGGCCACCGCGCATACGGCCCCTTTGGCGTGCGTGACTCCACGCATGGGGTGCCTCCCGTGTCCTGAGTACGACTTAGCACCAATACACCCCATGTAGGTATGCAGCGCACTTTTATGGCCGCTTTCCGGGTTTGCCGCTCCTCAGTCTCTGGTTCTCAATCCCCCTGGTCAGTCCTTGCTGGTCACTCCTTGGCGGCCTGCACTTCGATCACCGAGATCCAGGCCCTGCCGTGATCGACATCGACCCGCAGCCATGGACCGCCTGCACTGTCGCCCGCGTAGTACATGTCCGCACCCTTGCCCCGGGGCTCCAGACCGCATGCGGCGAGCGCGTCCGTCAGCTGCCGCAGCCCGTCGGCCGCCTGGGCGGCGTTTGCGTAGTCGACATAGCGGTGGCGGGCGATGGACTTGCCGTCCCCCTCGTAGAGCGCGGTGTACGAGACCTGGTCGAGCCTGTCCTGTGAGGTGTCCGGCGTCTGCGGGCAGGCGTCGTCGAAGCCCAGGCGTGGGAGTCGCACGGCTTCCTTGCCTGGCTCGTCGCTCAGCCTCCAGTGCCACTTCGTGAACAGCGGCACATCACTATCCGCCAGCCCATTGAACTCGTTTCCCGTCTTGTACGGGTTCGGCTCGGCGACCGACGTGGCGGCGGGCGGCCCCGCAGGCCGCACCTCCTGCGGCCCCCCGCCGCCCGGCAACAGGGCCCACGACATACCCGCCACCATCGCCACGGCGACCGCACCCGTGCCCGCCCGCAGCCGCACGCGACGCCGGTCGCCACGGGCGCGTACCTCCGCGGCGCTCGGCATCCGCACCGTCACGTCGTCCAGCAGTTCTTCGACCTCAGCCATGGCTGGCAACCCTTTCCGACGGGACGGTGGCCTCGGCGAGCCGCTCGCCGAGGATCTTCCGGGCCCGGCTGAGCCGGGTGCGTACGGCGCCGCTTGAGGCGCCCGTCTCGCGGGCGACCTGCTCCACCGGCAGGTCGAGGAGATGGTGCAGGACCACCACTTGCCGTTGCTCCGCGGTCAGTTCGCGCAGGGCACCGATCAACGCCACCCGGTCCGCCGACAGCCCGGGAAGATCCGCCTGTGGCCCATGTCTGAAGTGCGCCAGCATGCGGTTGCGGGTCCTGCGCCAGGTGCTGATCGCCAGCCGCACGGCGACCGTGCGCACCCAAGGCAGCGGATCCCCCTCACGCATCAGCCGGTCCCACCGCTGCCAGGCCCGCACATACGCCTCCTGCACGGCGTCCTCGGCCTCCGCGAGATCGCCGGTCATGGCATAGACCGTCGCGACCACGCGCTTGGCCGTGGCGACGTAGAACGCGTCAAACTCCTCCGACTGCGTCGGCATCTTCCCCCCCGGTCCCTCGTCAGCTGGTCCGTTCGTTTCCCTCTTCTGCAAGGAACACGTCTGGGGTCCGGGGAATGTTACGCACGACTTTTCGTGCGTACACAGAAGAGGGCGCCCGGACCAGCCGGTCCGGGCGCCCTCATTCACTTACTTCTGCGTCACACCGCGTGGACGACGTCCTTCTCCTCGGCGAAGTGGCACGCGGACTCGTGTGCCGCCGGGGTGTCAGCACCCTTGAAACGCTCGGGGATCGCCAGCAGCGGGACCTCCTGGGCGCACTTGTCCTCGGCCTTCCAGCAACGGGTGCGGAAACGGCAGCCGGACGGCGGGTTCGCCGGGGACGGGACGTCGCCGGTGAGAATGATCCGCTCGCGACCGCTGCTGAGCTCCGGGTCCGGGACCGGGACCGCCGACAGCAACGCCTGGGTGTAGGGGTGCGTCGGGTGGTCGTAGATCTGCGTGTCCGTACCGATCTCGGCCATCTTGCCGAGGTACATCACGCCGACCCGGTCGGAGATGTGCCGGACGATCGACAGGTCGTGGGCGATGAAGATGTAGGAGAGGTTGAACTCGTCCTGCAGCTTCTCCATCAGGTTGATGACCTGCGCCTGGACCGAGACGTCCAGGGCCGAGACCGGCTCGTCGCAGATGATGACCTCGGGGTTGAGGGCAAGACCGCGAGCGATACCGATGCGCTGGCGCTGACCGCCGGAGAACTGGTGCGGATACCGGTGGATGTACTCCGGGTTGAGCCCGACGACGTCGAGCAGGTCCTGCACCTTCTTGCGACGGTCGCCCTTCGGAGCCACCTCGGGGTGGATGTCGAAGGGCTCACCGATGATGTCGCCGACCGTCATACGCGGATTCAGCGAGGTGTACGGGTCCTGGAACACCATCTGGATGTTCCGGCGGACCGCCTTCAGCGCGCGCCCGGACAGCTTGGTGATGTCCTGGCCCTTGAAGAAGACCTCGCCGGCGGTCGCCGTCTCCAGCGTCATCAGCAGTTTGGCGACGGTGGACTTGCCACAGCCGGACTCGCCGACGATGCCGAGCGTCTCACCCTGGTAGAGGTCGAAGGAGACCCCGTCCACGGCCTTGACCGCGCCGACCTGGCGCTTGAACAGAATGCCCTGGGTCAGCGGGAAGTGCTTGACCAGGTTGCGCACCTGAAGGATCGGCTCACCGCGCTCGACCGGTGCCTCGATCGCCGCCACGGCCGCCGTCTCGGTGGGCGCGTCGACGGTCTCGACCTCGGTGACGTTCGGGGTGGCGTCCATGGGCTCGTCGGTCTTCTTGAACTCAGCCATGGATCGTCTCCTTCCAGAAGTGGCACGCGCTTCCGCGGCCGGGCAGCTCACTGCCGTCCTGCTCGGTCACCGGCACCAGAGCCGGAACCTCCGTACGGCAGATGTCGTCCGCCTTGGGGCAGCGGGGGTTGAACGCACAACCGGCCGGAATCTTGAGCAGGTTGGGCGGCAGCCCCTTGATCGCGTACAGCTCCTGGCCCTTCTGGTCCAGGCGCGGGATCGAGTCCAGCAGACCACGCGTGTACGGGTGGGCGGGCCGCTTGTAGAGCTCGCTCACCGGGGCGGTCTCGACGATCCGTCCCGCGTACATGACCGCGATCTTGTCCGCGACGTCGGCGACGACGCCGAGGTCGTGGGTGATCAGGATCAGGCCCATGTTGTACTCGCGCTGCAGCTCCGCGAGCAGATCCATGACCTGGGCCTGGACGGTGACGTCCAGCGCGGTCGTCGGCTCGTCCGCGATGATCAGGTCCGGCTCCAGGGCCAGCGCCATGGCGATCATGATGCGCTGGCGCATACCGCCGGAGAACTGGTGCGGGTAGTCGTTGACCCGCGCCCTGGCGGCCGGGATCTTCACCCGCTCCATCAGCTCGATGGACTTGGCCTTGGCCTCCTTCTTGGAGAGGCCCTGGTGGACGCGGTACATCTCGCCGAGCTGATAGCCCACGGTGAGCACGGGGTTGAGGGAGGAGAGCGCGTCCTGGAAGATCATCGCGATCTTCCGGCCGCGGATCTTCCGCCGCTCCTCGTAGCCCATGGTGAGCATGTCCTGCCCGCGGTACAGGATCTGGCCCTGCGGGATCTTGCCGGGCGGCATGTCCAGAATGCCCATGATCGCCTGCGCGGTCACGGACTTTCCGGAGCCGGACTCACCCAGTACGGCCAGGGTCTCGCCGGAGTCAACGCTGTAGTTGACGCCGTTGACGGCCTTGGCGACTCCGTCGCGGGTGTGGAACTCCACGTGCAGATCGCGGACTTCGAGCAGCGGAGTGCCGTCCGAGTCGCCCGACCGGGGCGCCGGGACACTTGATGTTTCTTCGATGATGGTCACGTACGCCCTCCTCAGCGCAACTTCGGGTCGAGGGCGTCGCGGACCGCGTCGCCGAGCATGATGAACGCGAAGACCGTGAGGCTCAGCATGCCGGCCGGGAAGAGCAGCACATGCGGGTTGTTACGGATCTCCTCACTGCCCGACGCGATGTCGATGCCCCACGAAATCGTCGGGTCGGCGAGACCGAGTCCCAGGTAGGACAGGGTCGCCTCGGCCGAGATGAAGCCACCGAGCGAGATGGTGGCGACAACGATGGTGGGAGCGATCGCGTTGGGCAGCACATGGCGGAACAGCATCCGGCTGGTGCCCGCGCCGAGAGCGCGCGCCGCCGTCACATAGTCCGCCTGCTTGGCCGTGATCACGGAACTTCGGGCCACTCGGCAGATCGAGGTCCAGCCGAGGAAGGCCAGCGCCAGGATCACGACGTACACCTTGCGCTCGGTGAACGAGTTCAGCACGACCATCGCGCCGAGCAGGAAGGGGATACCGAAGAAGATGTCCGTGACACGGGAGATGATCGAGTCGAGCCAGCCACCGAAGTAGCCCGAGAGCAGGCCCATCAGACCGCCGAAGACCGTGATCGCCAACGTGACGCCCAGGCCGACGAGGATCGAGGCGCGGGTGCCGTAGACGACACGCGCATAGATCGAGCGGCCCTGGATGTCGTAGCCGAACCACTCGGGGCTGAAGACCTTGCCCAGCTCGGGCTTGGTCAGATAGTGGTGCGTCAGATCGCCGGCCCGCGGGTCGGCGCTGGTGAACAGGCCCGGGAAGGCCGAGATCACCAGCAGCAGGACCAGCAGCGTCGCCGAGAGCCAGAACATGGGCCGGTGCCGCAGGTCGTACCAGGCGTCGCCCCACAGTCCGCGGGGCTTGCCCTGCGATTCCTTGGGGGCCTGCTCGGGTGCCGCGTCGGCCTTGGGGGGAGCGATGGCGTCGACCCTCGCGTCGACGGCCTCGGCCTTGGTCACGTCAGGCATACCGGATCCTCGGGTCCAGGACCGCGTACAGCAGGTCGACGAGCAGGTTGATCAGCAGAATCACCAGGACGAACACGGTGACGACACCGACGATGGTGGAGCCCTCGCGCTGTCCGAGCGCCTGGTAGAGCAGGTTGCCCACACCCTGGACGTTGAAGATGCCCTCAGTGACGACCGCGCCGCCGATGAAGCCTCCGACGTCCGTACCGAGGAACGTGATCACAGGGATCAGCGAGTTCCGCAGCAGATGTACGCCGACGATGCGGCGCCGCGGCAGACCCTTGGCGAGAGCGGTACGCATGTAGTCCGCCCGCAGGTTCTCCGCGAAGGTCGTACGCGTCAGCCGTGCGATATACGCCATGGAGAGCATCGCCAGGACGAAGCCCGGCAGGAACAACTGCGTGACGTCCGCGGAGTCCTGGACGTTCGGTGCCACCCAGCCGAGAGTGTCGGCGAAGAGGAACCGCGCCATGTAGCCGAGGATGAACACCGGGATCGAGATGACGATCAGGGTGAAGATCAGCACACCGGTGTCCGGGGCCTTGCCGGCCTTCAGACCGGCCCAGGCGCCGAGGCCGAGGCCGACGATCATCTCGATGGCGAGCGCCACGACGGTCAGCCGGAGCGTGACCGGGAAGGCCCGCGACATCTCGTCGAGGACAGGCCGGCCGCCGAATGTCTTGCCGAAGTCGCCCTGGAAAAGGTTGCCCATGTAGTCGATGTACTGCTTCCACATGGGCTGGTCGAGCCCGAACTCATGGCGCAAGGACGCGACCTGTGCGGGGTCTGCCGCCTTGTCACCCCACATTGCCCGGATGGGGTCACCCGGAAGAATGTGGACCATGAGGAAAATCAACAGAGTGGTCCCGATGAATACCGGGATCATCTGGAGCAGTCGCCTTGCGACGTAACGCCCCATCATGCCTCCATGCCGTGAGGGGTCGGCGATGGCCGTGTCAGAGTGATCTCCGCCTCGGGGTGTGGGGGGAGAGCCCCGGGCCTACGCCGGAGGGCCGGTGCCGCCGCTCCTCTCGGACTG